>DWVZ01000113.1 GCA_019119975.1 Candidatus Blautia merdavium
AACCGGTGCTTCTGCGCCGGTGTGTTGTGGGCAGAAGCGGCAGGCATATCCAGGTTCACCAGCCTGGGATAATCGTTTTCTGTCCGGTCCACAGCCCGGGTCCCCAGCCCTGCCACCAGGCGGAGCATCCCAGCGTTCTGATCCATATCCGGGTTCCAACGGTAAGCGCTGTAGCTGTATCCCACCCCTGCCGCGCTGGGGAAGAAATAATTTCCCTGATAAGATCCCGACACCCGCTGCACCAGCACAGCCATCTGTTCATCGTGGTGCTCCAGCCCTCTCTGGATCCGGTATTCCAGGGCAGACAGATCCATGGTGCTGGCGTATACCGTCCGCACAGCGTTTTCAAAAGCCTCCAGCCGCTCTTCCGGCGATCCCTGATTGACACAGAAAACGGATTCATATTTTCCGGCAAAGGCATTTCCAAAACCGTCCTCCAGGAAACTGGAAGAGCGGACGATGATGGGGCTCTGTCCGAAATATTCCAGCACCGAGCGGAATTTCTCCCGGATATTGGAGGGAAACTGTCCCAAAAGCAGCGCCTGCTGCAGCTCCCCTGCCTTTGCGAAATACCCCTCTTTGGTCCTCTGGGCAATCCTGGTCTCCCAGCAGTTATTAGAAACAATATAGGTGTAAAACACATCGGAACCGATATAATAGGAATCATGCGCTTCACTGTGCTCCCGGTACTCCGGCAGAAGGGTTGCCGCGATCTTGCGCGCCAGAAGCATACCGCAGGCTTTCCCTCCGATGGCTCCGCTTCCGATCATCCGGTCCCGCAGACGGAAATAATCCTCCGGAGTAAAATAATTTCGGATCATGTCCCGCAGACGGGGATCCTTGGTCATGGTGCTTTCCAGGATCTGGTCTTCGGTCTCCCGGCTGAAAGTTCCTCTTTGGTACTCCAGTCTTGCTCTGGAGAAAAAACGGTCGTGGCTGTCGTAATTCTGATCCTGCCTCTTCCCTTCCTCCTGCTCCAGGATCTGGTAATACCGGCTCATGGCGACTCCGCCCTCAATGGTCTTAAACTTCCGCTGCTCCAGGCTGCAGGCGTGGGGCAGGAACATCCGGGAAGAATACCGGTTCCAAACCTTTAAGGGGTGCAGATACAGCTGGTCCTTTCCGGTATGCACATCCAGGAGCAGCTGGGTGGTATCCCGTATACGGGCAATGGTATCAAAGGAATGGCGTCCCCGAAGCAAAGGGAAATAGGCTACCGTATCCAAACGGAACAGATAGGGGCAGGTAACCCGGAAAAAGTTTCCCATCATCAAATCCGTATACCACACGGACTGAAGAGAAGACAGACTGTCAAAGACATAAAAAGCGTCTCTGCCTTCCTCCGTAATCCGGTTATAAATCTCCACTGTAAACGCCTCAAAACCCTGGTCCGGATCAAACTCATAGATCTTGAGCCCTTCTCTTGGAGTCAGCAGCGGCTCGTGCTCTGCAAACCGCATATAGATCAGATTTCTCCCGTCCGCGATCGCCTGGGTGACAAACGGCTCTGCAAAAAAGCGGAATTCCTCCAGTTCTGTCACCTGCCATACCACGTTGTCTCCCATGCGGATGGAATCCAGAAGGTCGTCCATCTCCGGGATCCCGCTGAAAATTTTATCAAATGCGCCCATAGTCTAAAACCTCCCATCCTGAAACGGCAAGGAGGATTGGAAGGCAACTCTGCCCCAGCCTCCAAAAAAGGCGCTGTCCAAGTCTCACAAAAGAGACTCAAACAGCGCCTTTGCCGTAATCTTTGTTATTTTTATCAGTATAGCATACTTTTCCATTTATGCCCAGCCCTTTTTCTCCGGAATTGCCTTTCTCTACTTTCTTCTTGTACCTTATTCCTCATCATAATGATCCAGGAAATGATGCCGCACGCCATCCTGTTTGTATGCGATCACTGTATTTAAATTTACATTCTCCACGCTTTTAAAGATGTTCCCCTCTAAAAAAGGATTGGTCTTCTTCAGCTGCGCAATCAGATGCTTGATCTCCAGCCGTTTTGACGCGGCGCTTCCGTCCGGATCGCAGGTGGTGCAGGTATCGGTAAACCGGCAGGCACATTGGAGGAAATGCAGGTCATGATAGTCTCTCCAGCGGATGATATCCTCCTCCCGGATCAGATACATGGGGCGGATCAGTTCCATGCCCTCAAAGTTGGTGCTGTGCAGCTTGGGCATCATGGTCTGGATCTGAGCGCCGTAAAGCATCCCCATGAGAATGGTCTCGATCACATCGTCGTAATGGTGTCCCAGCGCGATCTTATTGCAGCCCAGTTCTTTTGCCTTACTGTAAAGATAGCCTCTTCTCATGCGGGCGCAGAGATAACAGGGGGACTTCTCGATCTCATACACAGCGTCGAAAATATTGGTTTCAAAAATCGTCACTGGAATGTTTAAAAGCCTGGCATTTTCCTCGATCACCTTCCGGTTCAGCTCCTGATAACCCGGATCCATCACCAGAAAGACCAGCTCAAAGTGCAGCTTCCGGTGTCTCTGCAGCTCCTGGAACAATTTCGCCATCAGCATAGAGTCCTTTCCTCCGGAAATGCACACGGCAATCTTATCTCCGTCTTGTACCAGCTCATAGGTATTGATGGCTCTGGCAAACCTGGAAAACAGCGCCTTATGAAACTTTTTGCGGATGCTTTTCTCAATCTCCTGATACCGTTCTTCCTGTTCAAAATGCTCCACCAGCCACTGTCCATACCCGCCCTGTAAGCTCCAGGCATCGTATCCCCGGCTCCTTAATTCTTCTGCCAGGGGACGGGTAAGGATTCCCTTTGCGCAGTATAAAACGATCTTTTTATCCTTGGGCAAAATCTCCGGATTCTCCTGGATCTGCTCCTGCGAGATGGGATTTGCTCCGGGAATCCCGCCCCGCAAAAACGCCTCCTCCCCACGGATGTCCACCAGGAATAACCCTTCGGCATCCAGATCTCTGACTGGGATTTCTATGTTTTTTTCCATTAATTTCTCGGTTCCTTCTATGGTAAATTCCCTGCTTTTTGACAGGGTATCCCCATTGTAAGGCAGGCGGCAGTTCTTGTCAATGGCAGAAATTCTCTCCCGGCAGTTCCGCAAAAAACACCCCCGGCGTTTTATTCCGGCAGCTCTCCCAGTTTTTCACAGACCGCGGCCGCATCCAGGATGTGATAAGGCTTGGTTTCATGATCGCCGTCCGCATGGGCAGTTACCAGAACATACTCCCTCTCCCCGATCTTTAAAAGGCTGGCAAGGCACAGCCCTGCCTGGGAAGTATAGCCGGTCTTTCCGCCCAGGATCCGGTCTTCTTCTATGCCGTTTTCCTGCATTTCCTGCCGCAGAGTGCTGGTCATAAAAAGCCCGGAGGGATGGCTCTGAGATGGCGATGCTGTATATTGAGACGCGGTAAAGACTGCGCAGAAATCCTCATCTTTTAACGCATAGGACAGCAGGACAGCCAGATCCTTTGCTGTAGAATAATGGTTCTTATCATGAAGTCCCGTGGTGTTGGCAAAATGGGTTCCCGTCATCTTTAATTCCCGAGCTTTTTCATTCATCTGCTCCACAAATGCTTCCTCTGTGCCAGCCACTGTCCGGGCAAGGGTCTCGCAGCACTCTGCCCCGGAGGGCAGCATGGCGCCGTATAAAAGATCCCTGCAGGTAACGGTTTCCCCAGGTTCAAATCCTGCCAGAGAGGCGTCCGCGGCGTATAAAGAAGGGTAAATCTCCTGGGGCATGGTCACGGCAGCGTTCAGATCCTCCAGGTTTTCCAAAGCGGTCAAAACGGTCATGATCTTTGTCATAGATGCCGGATAGATCCGCTCCTCGCCACCTTTTTCGCTGTATATAGTCCCGGTATATCTTCCCATCAGCACATAATTTCTGCTAAAAAGCGTTCCCAGCTCTACGCTGCCGCTCTCCTTTGTAAAAAGGGAGGAACTCTCTGTGTTTCCTATGGCTTCCCGCAAAAGGATACTGCCTGCTGCCGCCATTGCCAGCACCAGAACCAGTCCCGCAAGAAATATCCCTATAAAAATGCTTGGTCTCTTTCTTCGTTTTCTTCCTGCCATCCTCTGTAAGCTCCTTTCTTTCCAGGCTCCCGAAGGATGCCTGCCGCAGCAGTTTTTTCTCCTGCTGTTAAAGAAACTTTAGCATTTTCAAGCGGAGGGGACTTTAACCTTCCATTGTGAATTTCCTAAGATTTTATTAAGATTTCCTGCAGAGCATAAACCTGTGATCTTTGGACATAAAAATTCCGCCAGCCAATCTTTTTTGACCGACGGAATTTCTATGATCAAAATTTTTTCCTGTTGGGAAGCTCCACAGTGAATACGGTCTGTTCCTCTCCGCTTTCTGCCGTGATGGTGCCTCCGTGAAGTTCCACGATTTCTTTTGCAATGGCAAGTCCCAGTCCGGCGCCGCCGGTATTGGTCCTGCGGGCTTCATCCAGACGGAAAAATTTTTCAAAAAGGAACTTCAGCTTCTCTTTTGGTATGGTTTTTCCCTGATTGATAAATTGGATCTGAACCCCGCTGTCTTGTTGCTGCGCGCAGATTTTCACCGCTGTTTTTGGATAGCTGTAAGCCACTGCGTTTTTCAGGATGTTGTTAAACACGCGCGCCAGCCGTTCCGGATCCCCGTAAACCTTCACATTTTCCTCCGCATGGATCTCGCAGGTATTTCCCTTTGCCTCCAGCACAGGATAGAACTCCTCTGCCATCTGCACCAGCATATAGTAAAGATCGATCTCCTCTTTCTCCAGGATCATATTCTGCAGATTGTACTGGGTAATTTCAAAGAATTCATTCATCAGGCTTTCCAGTCGGTCTGCCTTTTCCAGGGCAATGCGGGTATATTTCTGCCTCTGCTGCTGTGGCATATCCGGCGCCTCCTCCAGCAGGCTCAGATATCCCATGACAGAAGTCAGAGGCGTCTTTAAGTCATGGGCAAGATAGGTGATCAGATCATTTTTTCTCTGAGATTCTGCTTTTAGCTGCTGCTCCTTTTTTTCCATGGAACTCTTCATCTGAACGACCTGTATGCCGATCTCCATGCAGGAAGGAGGAAAAGCCTCCTCCAGCTCCACATCCTTTTCCAGATAGGTATGGATCCCCTCAGAAATCTCAGACACCGTCTCCTGTTCCTGTCTCCGCCTTCCTGCCTGAACAGAAAAATGAACTGCCAGGACAAAAAAACAAATCAAAAGCGCGCCGCCGATCAAAACGTCCGTCTTCAGCTGGAACCAGTCTACACTGATGGAGGAGATCATTTCTCCGGTGTATATGTCCGTTGTCATATTCGCAGAGGTATACCGGTCAGAAAGCCACTGCCGGAAGCTTCCGTTAAAAAGGTTATCCGTGATATAATACAGGACATAGAGAAACAAAAAACTGAAAAGAACCAGCAGGAAAACCTTGACGATTCCAGGGAGTTTCTTAATTTTCAATTTTATATCCGCACCCCCAGACTGTCTTAATGTATTTGGGATTTTCAAAGGAATCCTTCATTTTTTCCCTCAGATGCCGGATGTGGACGGTGATGGTATTATTGCTTTTGCTGTAATACTCATCCTTCCAGATTTCATGAAAGAGCTCCTCTGAGCTGACTACCTCCCCTTTCTTTCTGCACAGAATGCTCAAAATAGAGAATTCTGTAGGGGTCAGGGACAGCGCCTTTTCATTGAGAAAGCATTCATGGGTCCGCAGATTCAGCACCAGACCCCGGTGGACGAAAACCTCCTCCGGCTCCTGTCTGGCAGGATTATAGCGCTTGTATCTGCGCAGCTGTGCCTTGACTCTCGCCACCAGCTCCAGAGGCAGGAAAGGCTTGGTCATATAGTCGTCCGCTCCCAGCGCCAGCCCATTGATCTTATCAATCTGCGTCCCTTTTGCCGTCAGCATAATGATCGGATAGGCATACTTTTCCCGGATCTTCCGGCATAGCTCAAGCCCGGAGATTTCCGGCATCATAATGTCCAGTACGGCAAGATCCATCTCCTGAGCAAGGATCTTTTCCAGCGCTTCCCTGGAATCGTAATATTTATAGACCTCAAAGCCTTCGTTCTCCAGATACAAAGTCACCAGATCTGCGATTTCTTTTTCATCATCAACAATCAGAATTTTCTCCTTCATGGTCTTCTCCCCGGCTGCTGCAATTTCACATGTTTCTTTTTAGGCTTTTTTCTAACCTTTATTCCTCCAGATCATACAGTCTGTATAGATCCAGCATATTGGTGTAGGTCAGCTTCCGTCCCATCAGCTGTCTGTAGGTAGCTGATTTTGTCCTGTCCTGGGCTTTTAAAGCCTCCATCTTTTCAACAATGGATTCATATTCTTTTTTCACTGCCTGGTGCATCTTTCTGTATGCTTCCAGTTCCTGCAATTCCTGTTTTTCCATTTCTTCCTCCGTTACATTCTTCTTTTCAGTTCCTGGATAAATGCCTCACGTTCCCGGACCGCGCAGATGATACTCTGCCGTCTTCCTACGATTTCAATCCGATCCAGGGATGCTGCTGTGGATGATATAGGGTTTCTGGTCTTATAGATTTCCCGGATTTCCTTTAGCTCCATGGACTCTTTAAAAAAGCCAAAATGAACGATCACCTTTTCTTCTGTGATCTCTGCATAGTTGCATACAAGTATAGGGATGCACAGCAGGTGAAACAGAAAAAAGCCCAGAATCATAGCAGGAAGTTCTCCCCAACTGCCCTGTTGAAAAATATCCCAGATTGTGTACAGCAGCATCAGGCTTCCGAAGATGACAAGTCCCCAGAACCACGCCGCGATTTTTCCCTGAAATCTCATTTGATCCGCACCTCCCATTCTGTATGCCTGCCTTTGCAAATCCGGCAGGCATGCTATCCACGGAGCATCTGTCCGCTGTGCTCCGTATCAAATTGTTGTTCTATTCCGCTGTTCTGGATTTTTTGCTTCTTCCAGTATCCGTTCTGCCGTCTCTTTTGGAGTAAGTCCTGACACCTGGATCTTTACCGTATCCAGAGTCTCATAAAGGGGGAGTCTTTCCATGCTCCTCGTAAGAACCCCGGGATCCCGGATCCCCTGACGGATATCTCCCTCCAGCCTTTTTCTTAATGCCTCAGGCGTGCACACCAGGGAAACGCAGTGGACGCACACCTGCCTGCAGTCCAGACGGCTTAAGATCTCCTCCAGGATTTCCTGCTGGTGAAGCACCCAGCAAAAGATCACATGGTCAAGTGCCGGGCAGGACAGAAAATTCTGCAGAAGAAAGCAGATATTTTCCAGAACCATTTTCTTTGTCTCCGGCGTTACCAGAAAAGGATTCATGTCCCAGCACCAGTCGCCGTCTAAAAAGACCGAGCGCTCCAGCATGGCTTTCAGGCACTTTCCTGCCGTGGTCTTCCCCACGCCCATGGTTCCGCCGATGAGATACAGATGTTTCATAACTCACCTTCTTACTGTGTCAAATCACTGCGTCAAAAGCGTCCGATAATTGGAAATCCCCTGGGTCTCCTCCTCAAAGTCAGCCGGATCGCTTCCGGTCCGCTCCAGGACAATGGCATAATTTGCATCAATGCTGGAAATAAAGAGTTCCAGCGTATTCTCCTCTGTCAGGGTTACTTCAAAGGTGGTCTGGTCTCCCTCAAAGACATACGCCTCATCTTCCTTTGTATAGCTACCCTCCTGGACAGGACGTCTGTCAATATATTCCACAAACCGCCCGTCCTCCTCTATGGTCATCTGGACTGTATATCCATGGATTTTCTCACTCTCATAGATTCCATTGGGAATCCTGCCTTCTTCCTTTCCGCAGCCTGCCATCCAGAACACAGCTCCTGCGAAAAAAAAGCAGAGCGCCTGTTTGTATGTTTTTCTCATAGGTAGGTTACCTCCAGCTTTTTCTAATCAAAACCTCTGTATCCATTGTATCTTCAGCTTCTGAAGAATCTTTAACAAAACATCTTATTACGCCTCTTCTACTTTACATAATATTATTATCGCAAACTTATTCTTCTCTTAATACAATTCAGTATACCTCACTGCCAAAAGGCATCAGCGCCAGCTTGGCAATTTTAAAATGCTGCATGCCAAAGGGTATCCCGATCACCGTAATGCAGAGCAGGCATCCCAGCACAGCAGACTCCAGCGCCAGGGGAATCCCTGAAAGCACCAGCCAGAAAAGATTCAAAAGAAACGACCCTGCGCCTCCGCCGTAATGCACTTCTTTTCCAAACGGGAAAAAGCTAAGCGCCGCAAACTTAAAGCACTGCATTCCCACTGGGATCCCGATCACTGTAATGCACCACAGACACCCGGCAAGACACCAGCTTAACCCGCTGATACAGCCTCCGAACAGAAACCACAGCAGATTTCCCAGACATCCCATCCTCTTCACTCCCTTCCACGCGAAATCTCAGATACTTTCCTGTCTTTTGCTTCCTTTGTCACCGTGGAATTCACTTCCATTTTATCCAGAATTCCCCGGGCTGTCACTCCCGGATGCGTGACATAGATCCTGCAGACCTGCTCTGCAAATCCCGGCGTCACCTGGTACTTTTTGGCAATTTCCCGGATGGTCTTTCCCTTCTGCATGTCTTTTAAAATTCCGTTTATGAGTTTTGCCAGATCTTTTCCCTGCAGCGGCGGGACCTCCTCTTTTCTGATCTGTGGGAGAAGATCGATCCGCTCTACGGAAAATCCGGATTCCTCCCGGGTGATCACTGCCATGGTAATGGGCTGGGAAAACCGCCTGGGACCGCAGCTGCCCGGGTTCAGCCAGCAGGTACTGCCTTTCCAGGATTCCTCATATTTATGAGAATGCCCGAAGATCACCAGGTCTGTGGGCTTTGGTTCCTTTGGAATATCCTTTTTCTTATGGGTCATATAAAAGCGCAGACCCAGCAGTTCAAAGTACAGCTCCTGGGGGATTTCTTCTGCCCATTCCTTATCATTATTTCCCCGGACCACAAAAAGGGGCACTGTGTTTTCCAGTTCTTCCAGTACTTTCGGACTGCTGATATCTCCCGCATGGACTGCCGCGCAGCAGGAATCCAGAATTTCCAGCACTTCCGGGCGCAGCAGGTTGTGGGTATCTGAAAGCACTGCGATCCTCTTCTCTCTGTCTTTTTCTATCAACGGCTGCACGTCCTTTCCTGTAATCTTTCTCTGCTATTTTGTCTGTTGTCTGATAGTTATTCTGATTTTAACACAACTCACAGAAAAAAAGAAGGTATAAACCGGAAAAACCGGCTATCCCTTCTTTTTCTTCTGTTTCTTTACTTTTCCTTTACAGCAAGCTGGTCTGCCAGCTGACGCATGGTCCTATGCAAAATCGGATGCCGCAGGTTAGGCGCGATCTCACTTAAGGGCTTCAGCACGAACTCCCGGTTTTCCATATCCATATGCGGAAGGATCAGTTCCTCTGTCTCCAGGATCAGATCATCGTACAGCAGGATATCCAGATCCAGGGTTCTGGGACCCCAGCGGACGATTCTCTCCCGGTGAGCGTCCTGCTCGATCTCATGGAGCCGTTTCAGCAATTCCTCCGGTGAAAGATAAGTTTTCAGGCACAGGCAGGCATTAAGGAAATCATCCTGCTCCACGCCCCCGTATGGCTCTGTCACCAGGTAGGAGGAAACCTTCTCCACCTGGCAGCCGCGGGTCTCATCCACCGATTTTACTGCCTGATTTAGATAAGTTTCTTTGTCTCCCAGATTGGAGCCCAGTCCCAGATATGCCCGGTGCCAGAATCTGGTGATCTTCACTGCCACCGTGTCCAGTGGAAGTCCTACCGGCGCCCAGGGTTTTTTCAGTTCCAGGGTGACTCCCTTTAAAAGGGGATAGCGCAGCAGCAGCTCTTCTGCCAGATGCTCCGCTGCCGCTTCGATCAGCTTCCAGGTATGCTGCTTCATATAATCGGTCATAAAATGGCTGACTGCCCCATAGTCTATAGAATCCTCCAGGCAGTCTCCTGTGCCGGCTTTTCTCGTATCCGTATACATGGTAAGGGAGAGCAGGAATTTCTGCCCCAGCCGGGTCTCCTCCGGAAATACGCCGTGGTTGGCAAACACCTCCAGGTCCCGGATCTGTATTTCATCATAACATGGCTGATACATGCTCTCACCTGCTTTCTCTCAAGATCGCCTGGGTCATGCGGATTGCCCGAAGGTTCTCTTTCACATCATGGACCCGGATAAAGGAAGCGCCTTTGCAGACTCCCAGTACGGTGGTCGCCAGGGTTCCCTCCAGACGCTGGTCTGCGGGAAGGTCCAGAGTCAGCCCAATGACCGATTTCCTGGATGTGGCAAGCAGCACCGGGAATCCCAGCTCACACAGCCGCTCCAGGTGGTGGATGGCTGCAAGATTGTTCTCATAAGTTTTTCCGAAGCCTACGCCCGGATCCAGAATAATCTGATCGTCCTGGATCCCGGCTTGTCTGGCGATCGCCACAGATTCTTCCATATCGGAGCACATTTCGCTGAGAAAATCTCCGTAATCTGCCTGGCTGCGGTTGTGCATCAGGCAGCAGGGCACCTTCCACCGGGCGATCAGGTCTGCCACCCGTCTGTCATACTTCAGCCCCCAGATATCATTGACCAGGTCGGCTCCTGCCGAAAGGGCAGCCTCTACCACCTCTCCTTTGTAGCTGTCAATGGAAACGGGAACGTCAAATTCCTTCTTCACTGCCTCGATCACCGGAACCACCCGGTCAATCTCTTCCTGGATACTGATCTGTACATGTCCCGGACGGGTGGATTCTCCTCCGATATCCAGGATCGCCGCCCCTTCCTTTACCATGTCCTCCGCATGGCGCAGGGCCTTTTCCAGACTGTTCCATTTCCCCCCGTCAGAAAAAGAATCCGGGGTTACATTTAAAATTCCCATAACATAGCAGTCATGGTCTGTGTCAAACTGTCGGTTTCCTATTTTCACTTTTTTCCTCCTGCTGATCGGTCTTATCACGGTTGTGTCATATAGTTATCGTCAGATTTTTCTTCTTTTGGGACCAGTTGCACTGCTCCTGCGCCCGGCACACGAGACATTTCCTGGACTTCTTATCTGCCCGGTACAATACGCCGGATAAGCTGTCCTGCTGCCCGGTTTCCTTGCTGCGGTGGGCGCGGATGGCTTCCAGGATCTCCTTTCGGTCTTCCGCTTCAAAGCCGCAGTCCTTCAGGATCCCCTCTGCCAGCACGCAGCTTGCCTCATTGTGCGGGATTCCCTGTGTATATTCCAGATGCCTGCCGATATCATGCAGCAGGGCAGCGCTGTAGATTTTCTCCCGGGAGATGTTAAGGTTTCTCTCCAGGGTTTCGATGTACGCGATCCTGGCTACATCCAGGAAATGCTCCAGATCATGCCCGCAGAAAATCCGCTCCTTTTCCAGCTCCTGGATCTTCTCATAGCTTTCCTTCCAGACAGGATGCGCAAGGATCTGATTGATCTTATCCATCCTCTCACCTTCCTATCATACGGAAAAACTGGTTCTGCAGGCTTTCATTGTTTTCAAAAACACCCCGGGTCACAGCAGTCACGGTCTTGGTGCCCGGCTTTTTGATTCCCCGCATGGTCATGCACATATGCTCAGCTTCGATGAGCACCATCACGCCCTGGGGCTTTAATTCCTCCATAAAGACATCTGCCACCTGGGCAGTGAGTCTTTCCTGAAGCTGGAACCGCTTCGCATAGACTTCCAGGGTCCGGGCAATCTTACTAAGCCCCACCACCTCTTTGTCAGGGATATACGCCACTGCCGCAGTCCCGTAAAAAGGCAGCATGTGATGCTCGCAAAAGGAATAAAAAGGAATGTCCTTTTCAATCACCATATCGTTGTTATCCACGTGAAACCGCTTCTGCAGATGCTTCTGCGCGCTCTGGGTATAGCCTCCTGCCAGCTCCTCATACATTCTGGCGATGCGGTCCGGTGTCTCCACCAGCCCTTCCCTGTTAATATCTTCACCGATTCCTTCCAGGATCAATCTTACGCCTTCTTTGATCTTTTCTCTATCCATGGTACTTTTCTCCCCCGCAATTGGTTTCTTTTTCTACTTCTCTTTGTGCCTCTCCCAGGAAGGAAAGGGAACCGAAGATCAGGATCACGCCCTTTTCTCCTGCATTCTTTAGACTCTTCTTTACCGCTTCCCGGATGCTGCCCGCGGCTTCCGCAGAAGGGTTCACTTTCTCTACTGCTTCTTTCAGCTTCTCTGCCGGCAGCGCTCTGGGATTTCCCGGAGTCTGCACGGTTATGATATGCTTTGCCAGCGGCGCTGTGATAGAGATGATCTTCTCATAATCCTTGTCCGCAAACACACCGAAGATATAGTGCAGCTCCTCTTTGGGAAAGTAAAGGTTTATGGATTCTCTCAGCTCCATAGCTGCCGAAGGATTGTGTGCTCCGTCCAGGATCACACGGGGCTGCCTGCTGATCAGGGTAAACCTTCCTCTCCACCGGGTCTGTTTCATTCCTTCATAAATCTGTGCCTCTGTAAGAGGATACCCCACCTTCCCAAGCATCTGCGCCGCTTCCAGCGCCAGAGCTCCATTGAGGATCTGGTAGCTTCCTGCCAGAGCGATCTCCACGTTCTTCCAGTGCTTGTAGGTAAAGCTCTGTCTCTCATATCCATAGTGGATGTCCCGGATCCTGGTGGTATCCACTGTCTTTAAGACACAGTTTTTCTCTTTGCAGACAGACTGGATCACCTTTTCCGCCTCTCGTTTCTGCTTGGCGCAGACTACGGCAGTGTTTGGCTTGATGATCCCTGCCTTTTGTCCGGCGATCTCCTCCAGGGTGTTTCCTAAAAACTCCATATGATCCATACTGATGGAGGTGATCACCTCCAGTACCGGAGTCTCGATAACGTTGGTGGCATCCAGCGCCCCTCCAAGCCCGGTCTCCAGGACCACCAGATCGCAGTTCTGTTCCTTAAAATATAAAAAGGCGAGGGCAGTCTCCACTTCAAAGGCAGTAGGCGTCCCTGCCTGCTGCTCCTTCATGTCCTCAACCGCTTTGGCGATTGTGGTGACATGTGCGGCAAGGGACTCTTTTTCAATCCTTTTTCCGTCTACCTGAATACGCTCACGGTAGGAAAATAATGTGGGGGATACGTATCTTCCCGTCTTATAACCCGCACCGGACAGTATCGTTGAGAGATATGCCAGCACAGAGCCCTTTCCATTTGTTCCGGAAATGTGGATAAATCTTAGGTCATTCTGAGGATTTCCAAGCCTGCCCAGCAGCTCTCTCATATTCTCCAAGCCAAGTACACTTCCGTATTTAGAGGTTTCCTCCAAATATACTCTTGCTTCTTCGTAATTCATGGGTTTCTCCTATCCAAGGCGGTATGTTCCGTCTTCTTTGCTGCAGGCTGCCTTGCTGTCACTTTTCTCCTGCTGCGGCAGCAGCCTGCTTAGTCTTGTCTATTATATTCCTTTTTTCCCGCTATCACAAGAAAGACTTGCGAATTTGTCGAAAGAAATCACATCTTTTTTATATATAACAGTATAAAACAGTTGACAACAGTTCTGTACTGTTATATACTGTTTGCATCAGGAGGGAAACAATGAAGATTATAATCAATCACTCATCCATGGTACCAATTTACGAGCAGCTCATGGACCAGATAAAAGCTATGATATTAAACGGCGACTTAAAGGAAAATGATATTCTTCCTTCAGTCCGCGCACTTGCCAAGGAGCTGAAGATCAGCGCCCTGACTGTCAAGAAAGCCTATGACAACCTGGAGACGGACGGCTTTACCGTCACCGTCCACGGCAAAGGAACCTATGTGGCGTCTGCCAATACGGAGCTTCTTCTCGAGGAACAGAAAAAAGAGGTGGAGGCAGATCTGGAAGCAGCCATATTAAAAGGCAGACAATGCGGGCTGAAGGATCAGGAGATCCGAGAATTATTTGATTTGCTTATGGAGGATTAAACATGCTTACAATTACTGATTTAAAAAAGGATTACGGCTCATTTCGTCTGAACTGCTCCCTTCATGTGGAGCCTGGCGCCATTACCGGTCTCATCGGACAAAACGGAGCCGGAAAGACCACCACATTTAAGGCTGTGCTGGGGCTGATCTCTTACGGCGAAGGCTCCATCCAGATATTTGGGAAAAATCACACAGCTCTGACAGCCAGAGACCGGGAAAAGCTTGGTGTGGTCCTGTCAGACACCGGATACAGCGAATATCTCACAGCACAGGATCTTGCTTCTATTCAAAAAGCGTTTTACAAAGAATTTTCTTCCCGGGAGTTTCTGAAGAAATGCAAGGAATTTCAGATCCCGCTGGATAAAAAGATCCAGGATTTTTCCACGGGCATGAAAGCAAAGCTGAAGGTGCTGTGCGCCCTGTCCCATAACGCCAAGTTTCTGATCCTGGATGAACCCACAGTAGGTCTGGATGTCATTGCCAGGGACGAGATCCTGCAGCTGTTCCGCAGCTATATGGAAGAAGACGACCAGCGTTCTATTCTCATCAGCTCCCATATCTCATCTGATCTGGAGGGGCTCTGCGACGATCTGTATATGATCCATGACGGAGCGATCATTCTCCACGAGGACACGGATACTCTTCTGGACAGCTACGGACTTTTAAAAGTCCAGCCTGCACAGTTTGACCGCCTGGATAAGCGCTATCTTCTCCGGTATAAAAAAGAAACTTATGGCTATAGCTGTCTGACCGACCAGAAGCAGTTTTATCTGGAAAACTATCCGAATCTTGCTGTGGAAAAAGGAAACATTGACGAAGTCATTACCATGATGATCAAGGGGGATGTATTATGAAAGGTTTATTGATCAAAGATCTGCTGCTTTTAAAAAATCAAAAACGGATTGCTGTCCTGATGATTCTGGTGTCGCTGTTTTTACTCTTTTCCCAGGACAACAACGGCTTTATTATTTCTTACTGCACCTTTATCGCCGCCATGCTCACCTTAAATACCATCAGCTACGATGAGTTCCACCACGGAAATCAATTCCTTTTCACCCTGCCGTTTCTGCGGAAAAGCTATGCCAGAGAGAAATACCTTCTCTGCATAGGAAGCAGCCTGGTGATCTGGTGCATTTCCACGGCAGTCTGCGCAGCGGTTACTGTTTTCCGCACCGCCTCTGCCTTCCGGCTTACTGATTTTTTGCTCTCCAATGGATTTTCCTTGATCCTGCTGATGCTTTTTCTGTCTGTCCTGCTGCCTCTGCTGCTGAAATTCGGAAACGAAAAAGCAAGGGTTTTCCTGGTGCTCTTTATGGGCATAGGTCTGGGATTTTGTGTGGCTGCAGAAAGTATCCTGTCCCAGGCTGGAGCTGCGGCAGAAGATCCTCTGTTTGAGATCCTTCGCTTCCTTCAGGTACACACAGGAGCAGCCGCGGCTCTGGTATTGGCTCTGATGATCGTCTGCTGTTTCCTCTCTTATCTCATCAGCGCAAAAATCATAGAAAAGAAAGAATTCTGATCTGCCGAACTTCTCTTGTAAAGCAGTATTGAAAAAAGACTGGATAGCCGTCCCGGTTTTCCAGTCTTTTTTGTCTTTCTGTAGCCTGAATCAGGTTTCGTGGTCGGATACGTGGAATTTCTTTAAATTTCCGATCTTCTGCCTTCTCTGCTCCAGGATCGCCTCGATCTCCTCCACAGTGATCCCCTGATCAGCCATCATGACGATCAGATGGTAGAGCAGATCGCAGATTTCATTTGCAGTATCTTCGTTTTTTCCATTCTTTGCGGCGATGATGACCTCACTGCATTCCTCTCCGCATTTTTTTAAAATTTTATCCAGTCCTTTTTCAAACAGATAGCAGGTATAGGATCCTTCTGTAGGATTTGCCTTTCTCTCCTGCGCTACCTGATACAGACCTTTGATCACATCTATCATGGTTTTGCTCTCCTGTTTCTTTTCTATGCTGTATGTCAGTCTTCTGCTGTCTGTCCGCCCTCTACGTCCCGGAAGAAACAGCTGTGGACGCCTGTATGGCATGCCGGACCGGTCTGGATCACGGTCACCAGCAGGGTATCCTCATCGCAGTCCGCTTTTATAGAAACCACCTTCTGCACATGTCCGCTGGTCTCGCCTTTGTTCCACAGTTTTCCTCTGGAACGGCTGAAGAACCAGGTGTATCCGGTCTCCAAGGTTTTTTCCAGGCTCTCTTTATTCATATATGCCAGCATCAGAACCTCTCCGGTATCCTTTTCCTGGATCACTGCGGGAATCAGTTCGCTTTTTTTAAAATAACGGTCAAGTTCCATATCCTGTCTGCCCCCTTACCTGTATCTGCTGTTCTTTTAAATATTCTTTTACCTGTCCCACCGTCAATTCTCCCGAATGGAACAAAGAGGCTGCCAAAGCCGCATCTGCACCGGTCTCTTCAAATACCTGGGCAAAATGGGAAAGGGTTCCACAGCCGCCGCTGGCGATCACGGGAATGTCCACAGCCTCACAGACTGCCCGGGTCAGTTCCAGATCAAAACCGTCTCTGCACCCGTCTGTTTCCATGGAGGTCAGAAGGATCTCTCCGGCTCCCCGCTTCTGGCATTCCACTGCCCAGGAAACCACCTCCCGGTGCATATCGATCCTGCCGCCGTTTACCACAACCGTGTAGCTTCCGTCCTGAGTCCGCTTAGCGTCAATGGCAGCCACCACACACTGGTTCCCGAAAATCTTAGCCGCCTGGGAGATCAGCTCCGGATTTCTCACTGCCGCAGAATTGACGGACACCTTATCCGCGCCTGCCCGGAGGATTTCCCGGAAATCCTCTGCACTGCGGATTCCGCCGCCTACGGTCAGGGGCACAAATACATTTTTGGCAGTCTTCTTCACCACATCCAGCATATTTTTCCTGCCTTCATGGGTGGCAGTAATGTCCAAAAAGCAGATCTCATCTGCCCCCTGCCGGTCATAGGCAATGGCACACTCCACCGGGTCTCCCACGTCCCGCAACCCCACAAAGTTTACGCCTTTTACCACCCTGCCGTCCTTGACGTCCAGACAAGGAATGATCCTTTTGGCTAACATGAAGCTTCACCTGCCTCTCTGAGGGTGCCGGCAAGATCCAGCTGCCCGGTATAAAGGGCTTTGCCGCAGATGCAGCCGTACAGTTCCAGCTGCCTGCACAGACGGATATCCTCTATGGATCTCACTCCGCCGCTGGCAATGATCCTGCAGGAAACTGCCCGGTTGATGGCATCCAGTTCTTCACCGTTTAACCCCTTCAAAGTTCCGTCCCTGGAAATATCCGTATAGATGATGGTGGAAACGCCTGCATCCTCCATCCGCTTTGCCAGTTCCAGATAATGCATGGTGCTTTTATCTGTCCAGCCTTCCGTGGCTGCATACTGATCTTTCGCATCAATTCCCACCGCGATCTTATCTTGAAATTCCTTTACGCTTTCCCTTACCAGCTGAGGATCCTTCACTGCCGCGGACCCCAGGATCACCCGTGCCACTCCGGCATTGACATATTCCTCAATAGTCTTCATATCCCGGATGCCGCCGCCTGCTTCTACCTTTAATCCGCTCTGGGCGATCATTTCTTTAAACAGGGAAAGGTTTACCGGTCTTTTTTCTTTTGCGCCGTCTAAGTCCACCATATGCAGCCACCGGGCGCCTGCTTTTAAAAATCCTGCCGCGGTCTCAAAAGGATCCTCTGCCACTTTATGGGCTGTGGCATAATCTCCCTGTACCAGCCTTACACATTGTCCGCCTTTGATATCAATTGCAGGTAATACTATCATTTCTCCACCAGCCTTACAAAATTTTTCAACATCCTAAGCCCTGTTCCGCCGCTTTTTTCCGGATGGAACTGGGCGCCGTAAATCTGATCCCTGTGCACCAGACCTGTGATCCGCTCTCCATAGTCTGCATAGCAGGAAAGAAATTCTTCCTCTGTATCTGCGCAGAAGGAATGGACAAAATAGACCCAGGGTTCTTCTTTGATCCCGTCCAGCATGGGACAGGAATGGAGCACCTCCAGACGGTTCCAGCCCATGTGGGGGATCTTCAGTCCCGGCGCGCAGATGGGACGCACCTGACCGGGGATCAGTCCCAGCCCTTCGGTATCTCCGTACTCACTGCTGCGCTCAAATAAGAGCTGCATGCCAAGACAGATGCCAAGAAGGGGCTTTTTTTCTGCCTCCTCTTTGATCACCTGGGAAAGACCGCTTTCCTTCAGCTTCCTCATAGCGTCAGGAAAAGCTCCCACGCCGGGAAGTATGACTGCGTCTGCCTTTTCTATTGTTTCCCTGTCTCCGGTCACCACGCTGTCGGTTTCCAGATAATCCAGGGCGTTTTTTACGCTGAACAGATTGCCTGCTCCGTAATCGATTACTGCTATCATTCCAACATTCCTTTCGATGAGAGAAGTCTTCCATCCTGGTTCTGAGCCGCGGCTTCCTTCAATGCGTGAGCTGCTGCCTTAAACAATCCCTCGATCTTGTGATGGTCATTCTCTCCGTATTCCACTTTCAGATGAAGGGTCATGCCGCTGTGAAAGGCAAAAGCACGGAAAAACTCTTTCACCATACAGCAGTCCAGGGTTCCCACCCGTTCATTATCAAACTCTGCCTGAAATACAAGAAACGGGCGTCCGCTGATATCCAGAGAACAGAAGGCAAGGGACTCATCCATGGGAACGAAAAAGCTGCCGTACCGGACAATCCCTTTCTTGTCCCCCAGCGCCTGGGAAAAGGCTTTCCCCAGTACAATCCCCAGATCCTCAATGCTGTGATGGCAGTCCACCTCCAGATCCCCTGTCATCTGAAGCTTCAGATCAAAGCCGCCGTGAACGCAGAAGGCATGGAGCATATGATCCATAAATCCCACGCCGCAGCTTCCCACAAAGGTACCCTCCCCGTCCAGGTTCAGGAAAAGGCTGATCTGGGTTTCTTTGGTATTTCTCTCGATCTGACTGGTTCTCATAGACTCTTTCCTCCTTAGCATTCCTTCAGACAGTCTTCCAAAACAGCCAGCATTTCGTTGTTTTCTTCCCTGCTCCCGGTACAGATCCGGAGGCTGCCTTTCATTAGACGGACAGCGATTTTTTCTGCTTTCATCCGCTCAAAAATCTTTTCTCCGCAGTCTGTTTTCAGAAATACAAAATTTGTCTTGGTAGGATACAAAGTAAACACATTGGGATAAGCCTGCTGCAGCTTTTCGATTTCCTGATACAAGTAATCTCTCTCTTTGCAGATCTTGTCCCTGCATCTCTTTAAGTATTCTTTGTGAGAAAGTACGATTTCTCCTACCGTCTGTGTCAGGCTATTGACATTATACGGAGACTTCACGGTTTTCAAAATTCCGGTGAGCCTTTCATTGGAAACAGCGAATCCCAGACGGATGGCTGCAAGTCCAAAGGCTTTGGAACAGGTCTTTAACACAATGAGATTCCCATACTCTTCGGTGCGGTCCGCGATCGAAGAATCTGAAAAATCCATGTACGCTTCATCTGCCACAACCAGGCAGTCCAGTCTCCCGGCAATCTCCAGCACATCCTCCTCAGACAGTTCCAGGGAGGATGGGTTGCAGGGATTGGAGAAAATAACGATTTTACTGTTGGTTTCTTTTGCTTTTTCAATCAATGCTTCCTTATCCAGGACCAGATTTTCCTTATCCAGGATCACCGGGCTGAGCCCGCAGGAAAGAGCATAAAATTCATACATGGAAAAATCCGGCGCAGCTACCAGCACCCGGTCTCCCGGATCGGCAAAATTTGCCATGATCAGAGAAATCAGCTCATCCGATCCGTTTCCTGCCATGACAATTTCCGGGCGGATGCCTAAAAGCTCTGCATATTTCCGGCACACACCCCGGCTTTCCGGATCCGGATAACGGTTGTACTGGATCTTCTTTACTGCCTGACCAATCTCGTCTAAAATTTCCTCTGTCAGGAAGAGAAAGCTTTCATTGGCATCCAAATGGGTCCGGAATTCCCCTGAAACCGGCTCATATGCTTTGATGTTTTTCAATTTTTCCGGCAGTTCATACCCCATTGCACTCTTCCTCCTGTTTTTTCTTTTCTACAAATTCTTCGATTTTATCAAGGAAAGCTTCGACTTCCTGTTTGCGAAGCTTCATACTGGCAATATTGACAATCAGTCTGGCGCTTACCTGGCACACATCCTCAACGATCTCCAGACCATTTTCCTTTAATGTACTGCCCGTCTCCACGATATCTACGATGGCGTCTGCCAGCCCCAAAATCGGCGCCAGTTCTACAGACCCTTCGATCTTTACCACGTTGACATCCATGTTCTTTTCCTGAAAATAGCTGTGGGCTACATTCACATATTTGCTGGCAATGGTCCTGGTCTGATATCCTTTGTAAAAATCTGTGCCTTTTTTTGCCGCAAGGGCAAAACGGCATTTGCCGAAGCCCAGATCTGTCACTTCATAAAAGGTGCCTTCCTTTTCCATAATGGTATCTTTTCCTACCACGCCCATGTCGCAGACACCGTTCTCCACATAAGTGACCACATCTGCGGCTTTTGCCAGGACGACTTCGATGGAGCCGTCCCCGATGGGAAGGATCAGCCTTCTTCCTTTATTTCTCACCTGGCTGCAGTCATAGCCTAACTGCTCCAGCATTTCCACGGTCTTTTTTTCCAGCCGTCCCTTTGTCAGGGCAAGTCTCATTGGTCTCATAATTCTTCTGCCCTCCAGATCTTGATTTCTTCTCCCACCATATGCACCTGGGGGATTCCTGATGCCTTGGCGTAATCAATAACTTCCTCTCTCGTGCCCAGCACGCTGTTGGAAGCAATGATCCCCTGCCGGTTCAGTTCCTTTCTGTAGGCAGATGCTTTTGCCGCATAATCAGTATTCTCTGCAAAGACCAGGATCCGGGTCTTATCGGAACTGACCTCCTTGATCTTGCGGGATGCCAGATCCACGTTAATGCCGAAGCCCACGGAAGGGCTGTCCTCTCCGAAATCTCCCAGCAGATTGTCGTAGCGACCTCCGGAAAGCACCTGCTCTCCGATCCCGGTAAAATACCCGCGGAAAATAATCCCGGTATAGTAATCTGCCAGGTTTACCAGCCCCAGATCAATGATGACCTTATTGCCCAGCCCCAGCGTCTGCAGGTATTCATAAACCTTTTTCAGGTAATCCAGGCTTTCTCCGGCTCCGTTCTCGTCAAACAGCTGATATGCCTTGTCAATGACTTCTGCTCCGCCGAACAGTCTGGGAAGCTTTAAGAGCGCCCTGGCTGCCCGGTTCTTTTTGTATGGTTCTAAAATGCTGGTCAGTGCCGCGTAATTTTTCTGCTCTATGTAACCCCGGATCCGTTCTTTGATCTCTTCTTCCACCTGGAGGCTTTCAATGATCGCCTTAAAATAGCCGATGTGGCAAAGCTCCAGCCGGTATTTCTCGCCGGCGATGGCTTCCATACAGTCTGCGCCCAGCTCCACCACCTCCAGGTCGCTGCGCAGCGTCTCTCCGCCGATCAGCTCCACGCCTACCTGGTTGGTCTCCACAGCTCTCCCTTTCTGCTGGGGATCCATGCGGTAAATGTTGTGATTATAATACAGACGCAGCGGACGGGGTTCATCCTTCAGTCTGGCTGCCGTCAGTCTGGCTGCCGGAATGGTGCAATCCGGGCAGAGCACTAAAAGCCGCCCTTTGTTATCCGTTAATTTAAACATGGTATCCAGGGGGAAATAGTCTGCCACCCTGGCAAATACATCATAATACTCCAGCGCAGGCGTCATGATCCTACGATAGCCCTGCATGGTAAAAAGATTTTTCAGCTTCTGGGTTGCCGAAGAGCGTCTGTCGCACTCTTCAAAAAGCAGATCCTTAGTCCCCTCCGGGGTGATTTTGTCACGAAACTGCATATTTTTTCTCTCCTATCAAGTCTTTTCTTCTTATTCTGCCTTCTCGCTCCTTGCGAGCGCTGCTTTCGCGTGACCTTCCAGTCCTTCCCCCATCGCCAGGCGGGAAACCAGAGGGCTGATCTTCTTAGATGCCTCTGTGGACATGCTCTGATATGTGCAGACCTTCAAAAACGTGCCTGCCCAGACACCTCCTGTATATCTGGAAGCCCTCAGAGTAGGCAGGGTGTGATTGGTCCCTGACGCGTAATCGCCGAATACTTCCGCTGTATTCTCACCTAAAAAGAGAGAACCATAATTTCTAAGCCGTCCCAGCAGATTCTTCGGCTGTGCCGTATGTACCTCCAAATGCTCCGGCGCATAGGCGTTGGCTGTTTCCACTGCCTCATCCAGACTGGCTGTCACCAGGACCTCTCCGAATTCCCTCCAGGAATCCCGGGCAATGTCTCTGGTTGCCAGGGTCTCTAACTGCAGTTCTACCTCCTGGATCACATCCAGACCCAGCTGACGGTCCGTGGTGACCAGGATTCCTTTGGCGTTTCTGTCATGCTCCGACTGAGCAAGGATATCCGCGGCAATGATCTTTGGATTTGCCGTTTGATCGGCAAGGATCAGCACTTCGCTGGGACCTGCTACAAAGTCAATGCCTACTTGTCCGTAGCACTGGCGTTTTGCTTCGGTTACATAACGGTTGCCGGGACCTACGATCATATCCACTGCCGGAATCTCCTCTGTCCCGTAAGCAAAAGCTGCAACTGCCTGGGCTCCGCCTACCGCATAGATCTCATCGGCTCCTGCAAGATCCATAGCCACCAGTGTCCTGGGGTTGATCTTGTCTGTTCCTTTCATCACCGGGGAGCAGGCGGTCACCCGCTTGACTCCTGCTACTTTCGCAGGCGTGATCAGCATCAGCGCAGTCGAATACAGAGGGTAATTTCCTCCCGGCACATAACAGCAGCAGGAATCCACGGGAATGATCCTGTGTCCCAGGTAAATGCCTGGCATCGGTGAAAAATCCGCCAGAGGCTTCATCGAATCCTTCTGTGCCTGGGCGAACGCCCGGATATTCAGCACCGCTCTCTGGATATCCTGAATCTCCTGCTTTTTAAGCTGTGTATAAGCTTCCTCTATCTCTTCACGGCTGATATGAAAATGGTGTCGCCTGGAGCCATCAAATTTTTCACAATATTCTTTTAAGGCTTCATCGCCTTTTTCCCGCACATGGGTAATGATCTCTTCCACTGCTGCGGAAAGCTGCTTTTTGTCTTCTTCTGTTCTTACTTTTGCCTGTTTGAGCACTTCCATGTTCATATCCTCCTCTTTTTGTCTTTTTCAAGGCTCTGCCTTGTGTATTTGAAACAGAAAATCAGAGGACTCTTTCCTGCCTCTGATTTTCTGTTGCCTTTTTATTATATCTCTGCTTTATTACTTTTTCAAGATAAAGTTATAATTCGTGACGTTATGAAAGCATTTTCAGTGAGTTTGATAGTTTTTCACAGTTTTATTCGTTGTTTTTTATCTATTTTGCACACAATTTTCCCTGTAAGCCAAAAGAAAACCTCTGTCCGCTCCTGCAAAACGGCACAAAGGTTTTCTTTTGTCTGTGTGAGATGATTTTCTGACCTTTCCCCTGCCAAGCTTACTCGCTGAACCGGATCCGCTCGATGAGAGATTGTCTTTTCATAGATTTTCCTATCACAGCCACAAGAGTCAGCTGCAGCAGCAACAGGATGACTGCCAGCCCCACAGCCGCAGGCAG
>DWVZ01000114.1 GCA_019119975.1 Candidatus Blautia merdavium
AAATGTTTTAGTGCAAAGTGCTGAAACAAAGAGAGAGAAAAAAGGAGGTTTAAAATGGGGAAGAAAAACAAGAGCGGCGCTGATATTATAGGCAAAATACCCAAAGGTGTATGGCTGTTAATATCATTTGTTGTGGCAATTCTGGTGTGGACACTGCTGTCTGTGACACCGCAGACAGCCAGATGTTTTCCAAATGCCATCAAGGTTTTGGAGTCCATAGGACTGATGGTCGAGAGAGGAATCTTACTGGAAGATATCGCAAGCAGTTTGATTTCTGTGTTCTGGGGCTTCATACTGGCATTTGTGATTTCAGTTCCGGTAGCGTTCTTAATGGCATGGTACCGGCCGGTGCGGTTTATTCTGGAGCCGTGGATCCAGTTTATCAGGAACATCCCGCCTCTGGCATACGTACCGTTAGTAGTTATCGGTGTAGGCGTTGGACGGGCACCGCAGATCATCGTTATCTGTCTGGCAACCTTTTTGATCATGACAGTAACTATCTTCCAGGGTGTTGTCAATGTGGATGAAACACTGATCAAGGCTGCGAGAGTTTTGGGAGCGAACGATGTGAACTTGTTCATTAAAGTTATTTTCCCGGCAACCACACCATTTATCATCACAGCAGTACGCCTCGGAATTTCTACAGCGCTGACAACATTGATCGCGGCAGAGTCCACCGGCGCTATTGCAGGTCTGGGAATGAGGATCAAGTCACTGGCAAACTCTTATGAGACGACACCGATGCTGCTCTACATAATCATCATCGGTATTATCGGAATGGTAGCGGAAAAGGTTCTTAAATTCTTTGAAAGGAAGTTAACAGGATGGCAGGAAAAGAGGGAAATATAAAGGTAAGTATCCAGGGCATCGAGAAAAAATATCAAACCAGAAAAGGTGAAGTGACTGCCCTCAGCGGAGTAAATTTTGATATCCGTGAAAATGAATTTATCTGTGTGATCGGTCCGTCCGGATGCGGAAAATCCACATTGCTGAATATTATCGCAGGACTGCTTGAGCCTACCAGCGGGCAGATCCTGGTGGACGGAAAACCTATTAGAGGAACAGGAACAGACAGAGGCGTAGTGTTCCAGCAGTATGCTTTGTTTCCCTGGCTGACCGTAAAGAAGAACGTAGAATTCGGATTAAAGCTGAAGGGAATGTCAAAGGAAGAATGTCATGAAGTGGCAATGAAATACCTGAAGATGGTAGATCTGGAAAAATTCGCGGATTCTTATCCCAAGGAACTTTCCGGCGGTATGAAACAGCGAGTTGCCATTGCCAGAGCTTACGCAATGAATCCTCAGGTCCTTCTTATGGACGAGCCTTTCGGCGCGCTGGATGCCCAGACAAGGACACAGCTTCAGTCAGAACTTTTAAAGGCATGGCAGGAAGAGAACAAGACCTGTTTCTTCGTAACACATGACATTGAAGAGGCGATCGTGCTGGCTACCAGAGTCGTGATCATGAGCGCCAGACCGGCAAGGATCAAAGAAGTTGTAGATATTGATATTCCTTATCCGAGAGATCAGGAGACAAAGATGAGCGATCGTTTCGTTGAACTGAAAAATCATATTTGGTCACAGGTATATCAGGAATATCTCCAGGTTAGAAAATAAGCGGGAAAAGCAAGGAGGATCAACACATGAAAAAAAGAGTAATGACATTACTTATGGCAGCTGCTACAGCTATGACACTTCTGGCAGGCTGCGGAGGAGACGGCGCGGCAAAGACAAGCACAGAGACAGAAGGCGGCGAAGCTTCCTCTGAGGAATCACAGGAACTGGACAAAGTGAATGTGGCATATATGCCTAACTATGCATCTCTGTGGGTAGTAGCCACAGCAGATAAGAAAGGTTACTTTGAAGAACAGGGTATTGAAGTAGAACTGACAAAATTTGACGATGGTCCTACGGAAATCGCAGCTATGGAATCCGGTTCTATGGACGTGGCTTACATCGGACCGGGAGCGCATACACTGGCGATCCAGGGCAATGTAGATATTTTCTGCTTCCAGCAGCTGGGAGACGCTGACTGTGTCATGGGGCTGAAATCCCATGGCGTAAACTCTCTGGAAGATCTGAAGGGAAAGAAAGTGGCATATGCTTCCGGAACATCCTCTGAGACCATTCTTGTAAGAGCGCTGGAATCTGTAGGTCTGACTATGGATGACATTGAACCTTATAATATGGAAGTTACCAACATGCCAAGCGCTATGATCTCCGGTTCCATTGATGCCTGCGCACCGTGGTCACCGAATACCAAGGTTATCCAGGATGAGCTGGGAGACGACGCACAGATCTTTGTCAGCAACGCAGACTTTTCCGATATCGCAGCAGACCCGGCAAGCTGGGTATGCATGCCGGAATACGCAGAAGAGAACCAGGAGCTGCTGGTCCGCTTCACAAAAGCATTATACAAAGCAATGGACTTCGGAGCAGACGAAGCGAACTATGAAGAAGTTGCCGGTTATGTAGCTGATGTAACTAAGACAGATGTGGAAACTGCAATGGGACAGACCACAGACGGAGCATGGATCACTTCTGAAGAACTCTTAAAAGAGGTAGAAGACGGCACAATTAAAGGCTACTATGAAATCCAGCAGAAAAACTTTATGGATGCAGGAAAGATCACAGAAGAAGTACCGGCAGAAGATTACGTACTGTTTGACATTATGACCGAGGCAGGAAAATAAGAAAAAACAAAACAAGCCTGTGAAGCATGACTGCAGTAAAGCCGGATGTTGAAGGTTTTGATGGGGCTGTTGCATTAAACAAATTTCAGCAAAGGTTTCTGTTTAGTGCGGCAGCCCCATTTTTGCAGAAAGGCTGTCATCCGGGGCAGATGCAATGCTAGGGAAAAGAGATAGGAGCAGGATTATGGCAGAGAATTTATTGATTGTACATGGCGGCGGACCTACGGCGGTGCTGAATGCTTCTCTGTACGGAGCAGTGATGGAAGCGAAAGAATCGGGAAAGCTTCAGCACATCTATGGCGCGGACAACGGTACAGGTGGTTTTTTAGAAGAAAAATTGATCGAACTGGAAAAAATACCGCAGGAGAAGCTGGACCTTCTGCTGCAGACACCAGGAACAGCCATCGGCACCTCCAGAGATCCTATCTGGCAGGAGGATTATGAAAAACTGGCGGATATTGCTGAGAAAAGGCAGATTAAATACATCCTGTTCAACGGCGGGAACGGGACCATGGATACCTGTGGAAAACTTCATGAGACCTGTGTCAGAAGGAATCTGGATGTGAGGGTCATGGGCATCCCCAAAACAACAGACAACGATATTGCGGTGACAGACCACAGCCCGGGCTTCGGCAGCGCGGCACGCTATATAGCAGCCTGCACCCAGGAGCTGTGTGCGGATGTCAGATCCCTTCCGATCCATGTAGTGGTCATGGAGGCTTCCGGCAGAAACGCAGGATGGATCACAGCGGCAAGCGCCCTGGCAGGAGAAGCGGGATATGCGCCGGATCTGATCTACCTTCCGGAGAGGGCTTTTGACGAAGAAAAATTCCTGGCAGATGTGGAAAAACTTCTGAAAAAGAAAAGCGGAATCGTGGTAGTTGCCAGCGAAGGTCTCGCAGATAAGGAAGGAAAGCCTGTGGTGAAGCCGGTATTTAAGACAGACCGGGCGACCTATTTCGGAGATGTCAGCTCCCATCTGGCAAATCTGGTCATACAGAAGCTGGGGTATAAGGCACGGGGAGAAAAGCCCGGGCTTTTAGGCAGGGCATCCATAGGGCTGCAAAGTCCGGTAGACCGGGAGGAAGCCATAAGGGCAGGACGGGAAGCCTGCAAAGCTGCTCTGGCTGGAGAATCAGGAAAAATGGTGGCTTTCCGCAGGACCTCTGACGATCCGTATCAGATGGAGACTTTCCTGGCAGATATCCGGGAAGTCATGATGTATGAGAAAAAGATGCCGGATGCATTTATCAACGAAGAAGGCAACGGCGTGACACAGGAATTTATCCAGTGGTGCAGACCGCTGATAGGGGAGGAACTCCCGCAGATGGCTTCCTTTAATACAGAAAAGCCAGGAAGAGAATAGAAGCAGAGAGGTGGCTGAATAGAAATGAAACATATATATCTGAATTTAAAGAGATTCGATGTGCCGGCAGAATTTGGCGGAGTAAACCGCATCGCAGGGATGCAGGACTGGGGAGGCTTCCTTGTTCATAATACCCAGGAAGAACTGAAAAAATATGGTCAGGAGGCAGAATTTGCCATGTTCTTTCCGGAACTGCATCTTTTTGGAGCGTTAAATGCCAGGTCTGAAGATTCTCCTGTACAGATCGGGTGCCAGGGAGTATTCCGCCAGGATGTGCAGCCAGGGGGAAACTTTGGAGCTTTTACTACCAACCGCCCTGCGGCAGCCATGAAGGCGGCAGGCTGTGAAACAGTCCTGATCGGGCACTGCGAGGAGAGAAACCACATAGGCGGGATCCTCCAGATGACCGGAGAGACAGATACCAGAATTGTAAATCAGATTTTAAACGAAGAAGTCAGATGCGCGCTGGAAAGAGGAATGAAAGTTCTCTACTGCATCGGCGAGAAAAGTGAAGAGCAGCCCCGCTGGCAGGAAGTCCTGGGAGAACAGCTGGAGATCGGCTTAAAGGATGCAGATCCGTCTCAGGTGGTCATTGCCTATGAACCGGTATGGTCCATCGGACCGGGCAAGACTCCGGCAGACAAAGAGTACATAACAAAAATCGCTAAGTTCGTCAAAGAAAAGACCGGCGGTATGGACATCGTCTATGGAGGCGGTCTGAAAAAGGATAACGCTGCCATGCTGGCATCAATACCGGAAATCGACGGCGGACTCATCGCCCTTACCAGATTCCAGGGGGAAATTGGATTTTATCCGGAAGAATACCTGGAGATCATCTCCTTGTATCTTGGAAAATAAAGGAACCTGAAACCCATTTCTTTTGTGAAAAAAGAAAACAGATTTAAGAATGGAGGCAAAAGCATGAAATTAGAATTTGAATACGGACATGGAACAATGGAAGCAAATCTTCCTGACAGTACAGATGTTTTCATACCGGGAGAGACTGTGAAGGATCCGGATTACATTCCGGAAGATCAGTTAAAGGACGCTTATCTGGAAAGCCTGGCGCATCCCATCGGAATGCCGACCCTTACAGAGCTTGCGCATAAAGGCAGCAAAGTAACCTTCGTAGTGCCTGACAGGGTAAAAGGAGGAGAACAGGCTACCAGCCACAGGAAACTGAGCATCAAATATATCCTGGAGGAACTGTATGCGGCAGGCGTGGAAAGACAGGACATTTTATTTATTATTTCCAACGGTCTGCATCCAAGAAGCAAGGAATCCGATGCCAAGGCAATTTTCGGCGAGGAACTTTTTTCTGAATTCTGGCATACAGGTCAGATCATCAGCCATGACAGCGAAGACCATGAGCATATGGTAGATCTGGGCACCACCAGAAGGGGTGACCCGGTTTGCATGAATAAGTATGTGTTTGAGAGTGATATCCCTATCCTGATCGGTCATGTGCAGGGAAATCCTTACGGGGGCTATTCCGGAGGATATAAGCACAGCGCTACCGGAATCACCAACTGGAAGAGCATTTCCAGTCACCATGTACCGGCTGTTATGCACAGAAAAGACTTTACTCCGGTAAACGGCGGCAGCCTTATGAGAACCAAATTCGATGAAATCTCCATGCATATGGAAGAAAAAATGGGACATCCATTCTTCTGCTGTGACGCAGTGCTGGATACCAACTCCAGACAGATCGCGATCTTCTCCGGCTATGCAAAGGAAATGATGCCCAAGAGCTGGGAAGTGGCAGATAAGAGGACTTATGTACATTGGGCAGAGAAAAAGTACGATGTGCTGGTATTCGGTATGCCGCAGAAATTCCATTACGGAGACGGTATGGGTACCAATCCTATCATGATGATGCAGGCGCTCAGCGCCCAGGTACTCCGTTATAAGAGAGTTATGAGCGATAACTGTGTGATCATCTGTTCCTCTTTGTGCAATGGTTTCTTCCATGATGAGCTGTGGCCTTATTTAAGAGAAATGTATGATCTGTTCCAGCATGATTATATGAACACACTGCCGGATATGAACCGTTATGGCGAATACTTTGCTACCAATGAAGAGTACATCAGAAAATACAGATTCACCAATGCCTTCCATCCTTTCCACGGATTCAGTATGATTTCCTGCGGTCACATTGCAGAAATGAATACCAGCGCCATCTATATCGTAGGCGCCCAGGAACCGGGCTATGCAAGAGGCATGGGCTTAAAGACAAGAGCCACCTTTGAAGAAGCTCTCGAAGACGCTAAGAAGAAGTTCGTAGGAGAAAATCCCAATATCCTTGCGCTTCCTATGACCTTTAAAAAGTCTGCAGTCCATCTGTGCATGAAGAATCCCCAGGACGACTGTATGGATGCTTACGGACACTGCCATCCCTGCATGGGATAAATGAGTACCTGCCGCCAGCCGCAGATCCTGCGGCTGGCGGTTTTGCCTTTTAGGAAAGGAGAATGCATATGCTCAATCTGAGAATCGAAGACAAAGACCAGAACCTTGCCCAGCAGCTGGCTGACAGCAAAAATAAATATCAGACAATCCTCCATAACATCCGCCAGGGGGAAGAGCAATACAAGGAATCTCTCGGCTGGCTTCATACGGCGCAGTGCGCTGGCGAAAGCAGCCTGGAAAGGATACAGGCACTGGCAGATAAGATCAGAAAAGACGGGGAAGTTTTTGTGGTCATAGGAGTCGGCGGCTCTAATAATGCGGCAAGGTCTGTCATAGAAGGTCTGGATACCGACGGCAGGGTGAAAATCCTGTACGCAGGCAATACCCTCTCACCGCACAGTCTGAATCAGGTGCTGCGCGAGATAGAAGGAAAGTCTGTATACATCAACTGCATTGCCAAAAATTTTGAGACTTTAGAGCCCGGCGCTTCTTTCCGGGTGCTGAGAAAAATACTGCATGAGCGGTACGGCAGCCAGGCGGCTGAGCGGATCATTGCCACCGGCACCAAAGGAAGCTCCCTGGAGAGGCTCTGCAAGACCATGGGGTATACTTTTTTGGAGTTTCCAGAGGACGTAGGAGGACGTTTTTCTGCCATGACCAGCGTGGGACTTTTGCCTATGGCGGCTGCGGGCATTGATATCCGCCGCCTGGTCAAAGGGGCTGCGGATATGGAGAAGCAGCTGTTTGCTGAGCCTGCAGAGAAAAATCCCGCCTATGAGTATGCATGTCTGAGAAATCTTTATTATCAAAAGGGATACCGGGTGGAGCTGCTGACCAGCTTTGAACCTCAGTTTCAATGGTTTTTTAAATGGTGGATCCAGCTGTTTGCCGAGTCGGAGGGAAAGGAAAACAAAGGATTGCTTCCGGTATCTGCGCAATACTGCGAGGAACTTCATGCAGTAGGACAGTTTATCCAGGACGGCACACCGCTGCTCTTTGAAACCTTTCTGGATGTGCGGGAGCAGAACAGTTCCCTGAAAGCGGAAAGCGGATACGGGGAAGATTTCTTTGATTATCTCAATGGAAAAGATTTCTGGGAAATGAATAAGGCGTCCTTTCACGCCACGGTAAAGGCGCACAGGGAAAAGCTTCCCTGCCTGATCCTGGAGATTGACCGGCTGGATGAGTATCATTTTGGACAGCTGTTTTATTTCTTCCTGTTTTCCTGCTATCTGTCGGCTGAGATCCTGGGGGTAAATCCTTTTGACCAGCCCGGGGTGGAGGCTTATAAACGATGGATGTTTGAGGCTTTGGGAAAACACGGACTGTAGAAAGTAAAGAAAGATATTTATAAAAAGAAAATGTCCCAGGCTCCGGATCTTTAGATCCGTGCCCCGGACATTTTCTTTTTGCCAGAGAGGAGCTGTGGTTATCTTTCCATCATACTGATGGATTCGATTCCTACACTGCCGCCCCGGACCACTTCGATGTTTTTAAACTCTTCCTTGATCAGTTTGATAACAGCGTCGTTTTTGGTGGCTGTCTGGACAAATTCCAGCAGCAGACTGTCTTTGCCGTAGTCGATGACCCTTGCTTTGAAGGTTTCCGCAATCTGAAACAGTTCTACTTTGTCAGCGGCGGAGCAGTTCTTTACTTTAATATAGAGGATTTCTTTCATACGCACGAAAATGTCGGTAAAGTCAATGACTTTGATCACCTCGATCATACGGTTTAACTGTTTTTTGATCTGCTCAAAGGTTTCGTCATCGCTGACTGTGGCAATGGTCATGCGGGAAACCGTGGGATCTTCGGTGGTTCCTACCGTCAGACTGTCCAGATTATAGGATTTTCCGGAAAACAGACCGGAGATTTTGGAAAGTACACCTACCTGATTTTCCACATACAGAGAAATCCATCTTTTCTTCATTCCTTTATCCATATCCAAAAACCTCCTAACAATCCATAATCATATCTTCCAGAGTTCCGCCCGGCTGGATCATGGGGTAGACCATTTCCTCAGGGTCAATGATAAACTCAATGATGGTGGGCGCCTTGGTATTCTTCTTCGCTTCCTCAAAGGCAGCGGCGATCTCTTCTTTCTTTGTTACGCGGATTCCCTTTGCGCCATAGCTTTCCGCAAGCTTTACAAAATCCGGTACATATTCCGGCGGATACTCTTCCCCGTTTGTGCGGCGGGAGAGCGCGCCTGCTTTCAGGTTGGTCATGCTGTAGCGTTTGCCGTAGAACAGCTTCTGCCACTGGCGGACCATACCCAGATATTCGTTATTGAAGATGCAGGTAATGACCGGAAGCTCTTCCAGTACCGCGGTTGCCATTTCCTGGATGTTCATCTGGATACCGCCGTCTCCGGAGATGGAGATGACCGGTGTGTCGGGATTTCCGATCTTGGCGCCGATGGAGCCGGGAAGTCCGTAACCCATGGTGCCCAGACCGCCGGACATGATCAGCTGTTTCTTCTCGGTAATGTCCGCATACTGGGAAACCAGCATCTGGTGCTGCCCTACGTCAGTAACCAGGATGGCTTCATCGAACTGATTGTTGATCTCCTGGATAATATCCAGAGGGCTCATCAGTTTTCTCTGCTTCATGGTCAGCGGATGTTCTGCCTGCCATTTTTCGATTTCGGCAATCCATTTTTTAGTATTCAGCTCTTCTGCGTATTCTGCCATCTTGCTGATGGCTTCTTTGGCATCCGCTACGATGGGGATATCCACCTGGATATTCCTTGAGATGGAAGCGGTATCAATATCAATGTGGACAATCTGCGCGTGGGGAGCAAATGCATGGAGCTTTCCTGTGACACGGTCATTAAAGCGGGTACCGATGGAAAACAGCAGATCGCAGCTGCTGACTGCCATATTCGCCGCGTAAGCGCCGTGCATTCCCACATTTCCTATGTATAAGGGATGTTTGGTGGAAATAGCGCCCCTTCCCATAACGGTTGTGACAACCGGTACCTGTGTCTTATCCACCACCTGGGTGAAGAGCTCATTGGCACGGGAGATATTGACGCCGCCTCCAGCCAGAAACAGAGGTCTTTTGGCTTTCTGGAGCATTTTCAGAGCTTTCTTCAGCTGCCCGATGTGAACGCTGGTGTTGGGTTTATAACCGCGGATATTAACGCTTTTTGGGTATTCGGCACTGCCCATCTCGCACATAACGTCTTTGGGAAGGTCAATGAGCACCGGACCGGGTCTGCCTGTGCGGGCAATGTAGAATGCTTCTTTGATAATACGTCCCAGATCCTCACGCCTTCTTACCGTAACGCCGTATTTGGTGATGCTTCTGGTGATTCCCACGATATCGACTTCCTGGAAAGCGTCGTTTCCGATCAGGTATCTCGCTACCTGCCCGGTGAAGCATACCAGGGGAACACTGTCGTAGTTGGCAGTTGCCAGTCCTGTTACCAGATTGCTGGCGCCGGGACCGCTGGTTACCAGGCAGACACCCACTTTCCCTGTGGTCCTGGCATAGGCGTCTGCTTCATGTACCAGAGCCTGCTCGTGGCGGGGAAGGACAATGTCAATGCCGCTTTGTTTGTAAAGCTCATCGCTGATATCAATGGTACAGGCTCCCGGATATCCGAAGAGAACTTCTACGCCCTCTTCCTTTAAGGCTTTTACCAGCAGCTTGTTTCCTGAAATCTGTTTCATATCATATACCTCCTGTCTCTTTTTCAACAGCCGTTTCCTGAAGAGGCGGATAAAAAAATGCCCCAAGCAAAAAAGCTTAGGGCGAATAAATCCGTGTTACCACCTAATTTCAGAGAAAGACTCTCTGCACTCAGCCAATACAGAAAAAATTCCTATATTGTTTTCCTGTAACGTGGAAATGACGGCGGAACTTAATACATAAGGGAAACCCCGTTATGGTTGGGCACGCTGCTCAGAGGCTACTTCCATGATCGCGTTTCAAAGGCTTTCACCAGCCGCCTTCTCTCTGAAGATTGACTGATCGTGTACTCCTCCTCGTCACTGCATTTGGTCATAATAACTGGAAGCTGGAAAAATATGCTTTCAATTATGTCATGTTGTGCTAAATTTACATCTATTATATGCGGTGCTCCTGTAATTGTCAACAATAAATTGTACTGAAAAAAGAACAAAAAGGAAAGAAAGGAAAGGTTATGGCTCTTATAACAAATCAGTATACTTGAATGCCCTATGCAGCGTTGACTTTACTTAAAAAAAGCGTTAAACTTTAATAAATTTACTATCAAAATTCGGTGAAGAGAACAAGTAGGAATTTCCGGGCTTCCAGAGAACTGCCGGCTGGTGAAAGGCAGCATCCCGGACTTTTTGAAAATCATCTCAGAGAAGCAGCGCCCAACCTCCAAAGAAGCTTTGGGACAGTAAGCGCTGACGTAGGTTCCACGTTACAGGAAAGGCATATCAAAGGGTATGCTGTAAGTGTTCTGAAAAGGCAACTTTTCAGGGAAAAAGGGTGGTATCGCGGATTTTTTCGTCCCTCACAGGCATTCTGCACTGTGAGGGATTTTTATTTGCTCACCCTTTTGGGATTTCCCACTGCCCAAAATTCCAAAGACAGAACTGTCGGCGGATACGATCTGGGAGAAAACACCGAAGGAAAAAAGAGGAGGAAGAGAATGAAAGTCTACAAAAAAATCATGGATTTCCTTGCCTTTGTAGAACGATGGATCCTGGTGCTGTCAACTGTGCTGATCCTGGTTCTCACGGTAGGCAACGTATTGTCCAGAAAAGTCATTCACCGCTCCTGGTCCTTTACAGAGGAACTGGTGGTAGCGGTATTTGTACTGATCACGCTCATGGCGGCAGCTCTTGCCTGCAGAGAAGGGGAGCTGGTCAGTCTGCCTCTGGTCACAGACCGGATGCCCAAGAAATGGCAGAAGCCCATCATGGTGATCATTACAGTCCTGTGTGTGTGCTTTACTGTCATCCTGTTTGTATACGGCATGGATAAGGTCCTGACACAGATGGCAAACGGAAAGAGAACCTTTGTATTAAACTGGCCAGAATGGATCTTCTGGTCCTTTGTGCCCATCGGGGCAGGCTGTATGCTTCTCCACTTTGTGGAATACTGCATTGATGTGTGTACAGATTTTAAATATGTGAAGAAAAAGGAGGGAGAAGAGTAAATGGTAAGCGCAGTTTTATTTCTGACCTTTTTTGTATTCCTGATCTTAAATGTACCGATTGCCATTTGCCTTGGTCTGTCCTCTGCATGTGCGATTCTTTATTCCGGTACGTCCCTGACGATCGTGGCAACGAATATGTATTCCGGCATCAGCAAATTCCTGCTGCTGGCAATCCCGTTCTTTGTATTGTCGGGTAATATTATGGCAAAAGCAGGGATTTCCAAAAGACTGATCAATTTTGTAAATTCCTGTGTGGGACACCGCAGAGGCGGCATTGCCATCGTGTGTGTTATCGTTGCCTGCTTCTTCGGAGCTATTTCTGGTTCCGGTCCTGCCACTGTGGCAGCTTTGGGAGCAGTTCTGATCCCTGCCATGGTTGAGGAAGGAGGCTTTTCGGCGCCCTTTTCCACGGCGCTGATGGCAACGTCCAGTTCTATCGCCATTGTCATACCGCCCAGCATTGCTTTCGTTGTGTATGCTTCTATTACAGGAGTTTCCATTGCGGATATGTTTGCCGGCGGTATCATTCCCGGAATCCTGATGGGTATTGCGCTGGTCATCGTGGTTATGATCGAAGTCCGCAAAAAGGGGATCCAGCCCACCACAAAGAAAGCCAGCTGGGGAGAAAGACTCCGCTCTTTCGGAGACGCCTTCTGGGGATTTTTAATGCCGGTCATCATCCTGGGCGGTATTTACGGAGGTATCTTTACTCCTACAGAGGCGGCGGCAGTTTCTGTGGTATATGGTCTGTTTGTGGGTATGGTGATCTACAGAGAGGTTAAGATCAAAGACCTTGCGGACATTTTCGTGGATTCTGCAAAGACCACCGGCGGCATCATGCTGATCGTTGCCTGTGCGTCGCTGTTTTCCTTTGTGTGTACCAAATTCGGTATTTCCACAGCAGCATCCAATCTGCTGGCAACCGTGGCGCACAACCAGTTTATTTTCCTTTTGATCGTTAATATCATCTTCCTGATCGCAGGATGTTTTATAGACGCAAACTCAGCCATGTACATCTTTATCCCCATCATGATCCCGGTATGCAAAGCCCTGGGATACGACCTGGTAGCATTCGGCGTCATGGCAACCGTCAACCTTGCCATCGGTCAGGTAACACCGCCGGTAGGCGTCAACCTGTTTGTGGCGATCAGCATCAAGATCAAGAAAGGTCTGGAGGTAACCCTTGCTCAGATTTCCAGGGCAGTGGTACCGATGATCATCGCCTGTGTTGCAGTTTTGCTGATGATCACTTATATACCGAAGATCTCTACTTTCCTGCCGGAGCTTTTCGCAGGAGATTCCTACACCGGAAGTGTGGATGCAGCTGTGCTGGAGGAAGACTTAGCAGCGGAAGAAGAGCTGGAAGAGTTTAATGAGATCGGCGACTACAGCGACCTGGGCTGGGAAGAGCAGACCTGGAACTTTGCCTGCTCCACTACAGATACCAGTACCTGGGCACAGGCAGGAGAACAGTTCGGCAAGCTGATGGAAGAAGCTACCGGAGGCAAGATCCATGTAGAAGTCTACGCATCTGATCAGCTGACCAACGGAAACCAGTCCGAAGGGATCCAGGCGCTGATGGAAGGGGATCCGGTACAGATCTCCATGCATTCCAACCTGATCTACTCTGCTTTTGATCCAAGATTTAATGTGGTATCTATGCCGTTTATCTTTGATTCTGTGGAGGACGCAGATGCCAAACTGGACGGCGAAGCGGGACAGAAGATGGAGGAGATCCTGGAAGAATACGGACTCCACTGCATGGGAATCGCGGAAAATGGTTTCCGTGAGATCACCAATTCCACAAGAGAGATCACATCTGTGGAAGATATGAAAAACCTGAAGATCCGTGTGGCAGGTTCCAATCTGCTGACGGAATGCTACCGGCGCTGGGGCGCAGACGCCACCAATATGAACTGGTCCGAAACCTATACAGCCCTGCAGCAGGGAACGGTGGACGGACAGGAAAATCCGCTGCCAGCCATTGATTCTGCCAGCGTGCAGGAAGTACAGAGCTACTGCTCCATGTGGGACGCTGTGTATGACTGTCTGTTCTTCTGCATCAATCAGGAGCTTTATGACAGCCTGACACCAGAGCAGCAGGCGGTCGTAGACGAGGCAGGTAAGAAAGCGGTAGACTATGAGCGCTATATCAACCGTGCAGGAGATGAGGAGATCAAGGAAAGGTGGACCAATGACAACGGCGTGCTGATCACACCGGCGGAAGACCTGGATCTTGATTCCTTTAAGGAAGCAGTCGCAGATATTCCTTCCTGGTATACACAGGAGCTGGTAAAAGAAGGTTATGACCAGCAGGAGGTAGAGGATCTGATCGCTGCGTTCACAGCAGAAGATCCTTATGCAGTAGAAGATTACAGTGACCTTGGCTGGGAAGAGCAGACCTGGAATTTCACCTGCTCTACTACAGATACCAGTACCTGGGCACAGGCAGGAAGAAAGTTCGGAGAAATGATGGAAGAAGCTACCGGAGGCAAAGTCACGGTCAATGTCTATGCGGCAGACCAGCTGACCAACGGAAATCAGTCCGAAGGGATCCAGGCGCTGATGGAAGGAGATCCGGTACAGATTTCCATGCATTCCAACCTGATCTACTCTGCTTTTGATCCCCGGTTTAACGCAGTCTCTCTTCCGTTCCTCTTTGACTCTGTGGAGGATGCGGATGAAAAACTGGATGGAACAGCAGGAGAGAAATTCTCTCAGATCCTGGAAGAATACGGACTCCACTGCATGGGAATCGCGGAAAACGGTTTCCGTGAGCTTACCAATTCCACAAAAGAAGTGAAAACAGTGGAGGACATGAAGAATATGAAGATCCGTGTGGCAGGCTCCAACCTGCTGACGGAGTGCTACCGGCGCTGGGGCGCAGACGCCACCAATCTGAACTGGTCAGAAACCTATACAGCGCTGCAGCAGGGGACTGTGGACGGACAGGAAAACCCGCTGCCAGCCATTGACTCTGCCAGTGTACAGGAAGTACAGAAATACTGCTCTATGTGGGATGCCATCTATGACTGCCTGTTCTTCTGCATCAATCAGGAGATCTATGACAGCCTGACACCGGAGCAGCAGGAAGCGGTCGATGAGATTGGACAGAAAGCAGTACAGTACGAAAGACAGATCAACCGTGCGGGTGACACGGAGATCAAAGAACGGTGGACCAGCCAGAATGGCGTGACGATCACAGAAGCTGCGGATATGGATCTGGAATCCTTTAAAGAAGCAGTGGACGGAGTAGAAGAATGGTACGTGCAGGAGCTGGAAAGCGCGGGATATGAGGATGCACAGGAATTGGTGGATTCTTTGAAGTGAAAGAAAAGATAAGATAAGAAGAAAGAAGCCGGAAAGGGCGGTTCCTTGTGAAGGGGACCGCTCTTTTTGCGGCTTCTTTCGGCAAAAAATTTCCCGCCCCGTTGACACAGAAAATCCGCCCCGAGTATAATGAATTTACCGAATATTTTAACACAAAGGAGAGGATTTCATGAGACAGGAATGGCAGGTAAAAGTGCGCCCAAAAGCACTGGCAGAAAATGTGATCCAGGGGGAAAAATACAGGATCACCATGCTGACGCAAGGACTGATCCGTCTGGAGTACAGCGAGGACGGATGCTTTGAGGACCGGGCGACTCAGAGTATCTGGAACCGGGATTTCCCCAAAACAGAATTCCGCTGCAAAGAGACGCTGGATAGCCTGGAGATCTTCACATCCAGAATCCATTTAGTCTATGACAAACAAAAGTTTTCACCCAATGGATTGTCTGTGCAGGTACTGGGACAATATATCAATCACGGCAGTATCTGGCATTATGGACAGGATTTTCAGAATCTGGGAGGCACAGCCAGAACACTGGATGAGGCAGACGGAGCCATACCGCTGGAAAAAGGAATCATGGGAAGAGTGGGTTTCTCTCTTCTGGACGACAGCAAATCCCTGGTGCTGACAGAGGACGGCTGGATCGAGCCCAGAAAGAGCAAAGGAGAGGATCTGTATTTCTGGGGATACGGTCATGATTATCTGGAAGCCCTGAAGGATTTTTACTACTTGTGCGGAAAGCTGCCTATGGTTCCCAGATATGCCCTTGGAAACTGGTGGAGCAGGTATTACAAATATACGGAAAAATCTTACATGGAATTAATGGAACGGTTTGAAAAGGAAAATCTTCCGTTCTCGGTAGCAGTCATTGATATGGACTGGCATCTGGTAGATATCGATCCCAAATATGGAAGCGGATGGACCGGCTATACCTGGAACCGGGAATTCTTCCCGGATCCGGACCGCTTTTTGAAGTGGCTTCATGACAGAAACATGCATGTGACGCTGAACATCCATCCGGCTGACGGTGTGCGGGCGTATGAAGAGGTGTATGAAGACATGGCAAAGACCATGGGCGTGGATTACAAGAATGAAGAGCCGGTAAACTTTGACGCGGCAGATTCCAAGTATATGGAGGCAAGCTTTGATTATATCTTCCATCCCATGGAGGAGAAAGGCGTGGATTTCTGGTGGATCGACTGGCAGCAGGGAGGCGTGACAAAAGTAGAAGGACTGGATCCCCTCTGGGTGCTGAACCACTATCATTATCTGGACAATGCAAGAGACGGGAAGCGTCCCATGACATTTTCCAGGTATGCAGGACCAGGCAGCCACAGGTATCCCATCGGCTTTTCCGGGGATACCCTGATCACTTGGGAATCTTTGAATTTCCAGCCCTATTTCACCTCCACCGCATCCAACATCGGATACGCCATGTGGAGCCATGACATCGGCGGACATATGCAGGGGATCAAGGATGATGAAATGGCAGGAAGATGGCTGCAGTATGGCGTATTTACACCGATCATGCGCCTGCATTCCAGCTGCGGGGAGTTTAATGGAAAAGAACCCTGGAGATACAAGACAGAGATCCGCCTGGTGATGGAAGAATTCTTAAGGCTGCGCCATAAGCTGATCCCGTATTTATATACTATGAATTACAGGACTTATCAGGAGGATATCCCGCTGGTACTGCCTATGTATTACCATAACCCGGAGAGGGAAGAGGCATATCAGGTTCCCAATGAGTATGAGTTCGGAAGCCAGCTGCTGGTCGTACCGGTGACGTCGAAGCGGATTGACCGTCTTAACGTGGCAAAGGTAAAGGTATGGCTGCCGGAAGGTACTTATTATGATATTTTCACAGGACGAAAATACAAAGGAAACAGGATCATGATGATGTACCGGGATATTCAGTCCATACCGGTGCTGGCAAAAGCAGGCGCTGTGATCCCCATGACAGAGGAGATCCGGGAAGCCGGTGCCAATCCGGGACAGCTGACCATTCAGGTATATGCAGGTGCAGACGGAGAATTCGTGCTGTACGAGGACGATAATAACACAGAAGATTACAAAGATGGAAAGTGTGTAAAGACCAGGATGCAGGTATCCTGGGGAGAAAGCAGCCGTTTGGTCATCGAGAAGCCGGAAGGCTGTCTGGAGTATCTTCCTGAAAAACGCACCTATACAGTAAAATTCCATGGAGTCTGTGACAGCAGCGTCCGTGCGGAGGCTGACGGTGCTTCCTGCCTGACACAGTGCAGCTATGATGAAAAAACCAATACACTGACCTGCCAGGTGGAAACTCTGCCCTCTGATACCAGGATCCAGGTGGTTCTGGAGCAGGCGGTACAGGTGGAAAATCATGTAACAGAAGAGTGCTTTGATTTCCTCAATCAGGCAGAGATTCCGTTCCCGCTGAAGGAAGTTTTATATCAGGCCATCAAGGATCAAGAAGATAAGACTGTGCTTTTATCCACCCTTCAGGCAATGGAACTGGACAGAGAGCTTCTGGGGGCGCTGACGGAAATCATCACAGCATAACAGATTGGAATCTGTCTGTAAAGATGCTGCATGCAAGCCAAAGGTGCAGTGTAAATTTAGTGAGAGTATATGCCTGGACATTTAGCGAATGTAGACCAGAGACGCAGCATGAGGTGAGTGACCATGGTATAAAACAGTTAGGGAAAAGCTGCTGCAGGACGGCAAAAAGCTGTCAGGCAGCAGCTTTTTTGCTGTCCTGACAGCTCTTTTACCAGATGAGTTTGTACGCGCACCGCAGCAGCAGCAAGGCGATGACAATATTAAAAACCAGATAATATTTATTGTAGTATTTCCTGCACAGGCTTCCGGCAAGCGCCCAGATCAGATTGCCGGTATTTCCGAAAAAGGTAAGATAAAAGGCAAAAAGAATCAGGATCGGAACACTGGTTTCATAGGGAAGCACATATCCGCTGATGGCAGAAAGTCCGTAAAGGATCACCTTTACATTGATAAATTGCAGCAGAAATCCATAGGTATAGGTAGGCACTTTCTGCTCCTTAGAAGTTTCGGACACAGGCTTTCTGCGGACCGTCTGGATGGCAAGATAGAAGATATAGGCAGCTCCCACGTATTTTAACAGCGGTACGATGCCCGGCAGCCAGCGGTTGATCCCCACGCTGAAGATGGCGCACAGCAGCATGACCGTCAGAAAACCGGTGCAGATGCCAGCCAGGAAGCGCAGGCATTTTTTGAAGCCGAACTGTCCTGCCATACTCATGAGAAGCACATTGTTGGGTCCCGGAGACCAGCCGGTTGCCAGAGCGTAGACAGTCAGCGATGAAAAAACAGAAAAAGTCACAAAAATCCCCCTCCTAAATGTAAACGTTGTGCTCCATTATAACATGGTTTGATGTAAAATAGGAAACATTTTTCCTGAAAAATCAGATGCTTACATCTCTTTTTTTAGATTGGAGGCAGCCTCCTCCGGCGTTTCATACACTCGGTGTTTCTTTAAACGGATTGCGGATTCGCTATTGAGCAGTAGCGTATAGAAACCTGCGGAATAATATTTTGCAGTTGCTGTTGTTATCTTATAATTGTTTTCGATGATCCAGCAAGAATCATTGGGTTTTAACATATGAATCTTTCCCTAAAATAGTTTCTCTAAGTCTCCGGTTTTCAGCTGCTTTTTATATTTGTAATTATATCTTTTCTTGTTTTCGTACTGGCAAGTGTAGTTGACTACTGCATTTGCAAATGGTTAGACGGAGACGACAGCAATAATTAACCTAACGGTAACTCAACCGTCCAAATTGAGAAGAAACCCCAATAGTGGCTGCTACTGGGGTTTCGTTTTGTGTCTACGTGACACATTATACTTTTCTTAGTTGTCGCTATTATAGCATATTCAGATAGCTGTTTTAAGTATAACCATGATGACAATTTTATATTACTGTTCTTATTAAAATGCTAATACATACATTGCAACTTAAAGATTTTCTGTCAACAATATTCGACGAAAGTCTTCATACATTGGATTTATCATTTTATTACCAATACCATTTATTTTTTTCTTTTAAAATATCTTTAGTTATAT
>DWVZ01000115.1 GCA_019119975.1 Candidatus Blautia merdavium
CCGGGGAGAATTCGAGGAAAGGCTGAAAGCCGTCCTGGAGGAAGTGAGAAAAAGCGAAGGGCAGATCATCCTCTTCATTGATGAGCTGCACCTGATCGTGGGAGCAGGCAAGACCGACGGCGCCATGGATGCCGGCAATATGTTAAAGCCCATGCTGGCAAGAGGCGAGCTGCACTGCATCGGCGCCACCACCCTGGACGAATACCGGAAATACATTGAGAAAGATGCTGCTTTAGAGCGAAGGTTCCAGCCGGTTATGGTGGAGGAACCCACGGTAGAGGATACCATCTCTATTTTAAGAGGGCTGAAAGAGCGCTATGAAGTCTTCCACGGAGTGAAGATTACCGATAGCGCCCTGGTGGCAGCGGCGACCCTGTCGGACCGGTACATTTCCGACCGGTTCCTGCCGGACAAAGCCATTGACCTGGTGGATGAAGCCTGTGCTCTGATCAAGACCGAGCTGGATTCCATGCCCACCGAGCTGGATGAGATGCGCAGAAAGATCATGCAGATGGAGATTGAAGAGGCAGCGCTGAAAAAGGAAGACGACCGTCTCAGCCAGGACCGCCTGGTCGATCTGCAGAAAGAAATGGCAGAACTGCGGGATGAGTTCAACAGCCAGAAAGCCCAGTGGGACAATGAGAAATCCGCAGTAGAGAAGCTTCAGAAATTAAGAGAGCAGATCGAGGAGATGAATAACCAGATACAGAAAGCCCAGAGGGATTATGACCTGAATGAGGCGGCGAGACTGCAGTACGGCGAGCTTCCCAAACTGCAGAAACAGCTGGAGATCGAGGAAGAGAAGACCAAAAACCAGGATCTGTCCCTGGTCCACGAAAGCGTCACAGAGGATGAGATCGCAAGGATCATCTCCCGCTGGACCGGAATCCCGGTGGCAAAGCTGACCGAAGGAGAGAGGAGCAAGATCCTGCACCTGGAAGAAGAGCTGCATAAACGTGTCATCGGACAGGATGAGGGTGTGAGCAAAGTAACCGATGCCATTATCCGTTCCAAAGCAGGCATTAAGGATCCCACCAAGCCCATTGGTTCCTTCCTGTTCCTGGGACCTACCGGGGTAGGTAAGACGGAGCTGGCGAAGACTCTGGCGGCAACTCTGTTTGACGATGAACAGAATATGGTCCGCATTGATATGAGTGAATACATGGAGAAATATTCCGTGTCCAGACTGATCGGAGCGCCTCCGGGATATGTAGGATATGAGGAAGGCGGACAGCTGACTGAGGCAGTGAGAAGGAAGCCCTATTCGGTAGTGCTGTTTGATGAGATTGAAAAAGCACATCCGGATGTCTTCAATGTACTGCTGCAGGTACTGGACGATGGGCGGATCACAGATTCTCAGGGACGTACCGTGGACTTTAAGAATACCATCCTGATCATGACTTCCAACATCGGCTCCACTTATCTGCTGGACGGCATTGAGGAAAACGGAGAGATCCGGCAGGAAGCCAGAGAACTGGTGGAGAAGGATTTAAGAGCCCACTTCCGTCCGGAATTCTTAAACCGACTTGATGAGATCATTATGTTCAAGCCTCTGACCAAGGAGAACATCGGCGGCATTGTAGATCTGCTGATCAATGATCTGAACAGGAGACTGAAAGATCAGGAATTATCTTTGGAGTTGACACCTGCCGCAAAAGATTATATTATGGAAGGCGGATACGATCCGGTATACGGAGCCCGTCCTCTGAAGCGATATCTGCAGAAATACGTGGAGACCCTGACAGCAAGGCTGATTCTCTCCGGTAATGTAAGGGCAGAGGACCGGATCATCATTGATGTGGAGAATGGTCAGCTGGCAGCCCATGCAGAGCAGGTGATCGATGTATAAGAGCGCCTGAGAAAGCGGGAAGCCCGGGCAGGATGTTTCTCCCTAGAGTAAAAGGAGGCAGCAGTTATGATCCCAAAAGATCCCGTGATGCTTTTAAGCTATGTGAACACACAGCTTCGCGACTACTATTCCTCTTTTTCTTCTTTTTGCGAAGACAAAGAGCTCAGTGAGACAGAGATCGCGTCTAAGCTTGCAGGCATTAACTACGAGTATGACGCAGTAAGAAATCAATTTGTATAAAGAAAAAGGAAGCTCCCGACAGGCGGTAAGGAAAGTCTGTCGGGAGCTTTTTGCAGAAAAGAAAATCCAGAGACAAAAATCCAGGAAAAGATTGCTGAAAAAACAGAAAGACAGTATAGTAAAAGGAAAGAAACAGAAAGATTCCAGTCAGTGATCCATTGTAAATGAGGATTTCAGTGGATTGGAACTACGAATGCAGAGATCAGCAGGAAACGGAGGAAATCACAGAATGCAGAAAAAAACAGAAAGTTCAAATTATGAAAAAATGAAAAACAATATGGCAGCCGTCTTTTTGCAGTACGATCAGGAAACCATGATCCGCAGATTCGCTCTGGAGCAGGATGCAGACAGCCTTTTCCTTACTTTTCTGAACCGCCCCTACCGCATCAGCCGCGCCACCGGACAGGTTGCCTGGTCTGACGATTCTTTTCAGACAGAGCATGAAGCGGGCTACAATGAAGCCATGACCATCTATGACGTGCTCTGCAATTCCAAAGAGAACTGCTGTCTGTCCGGGGAATGGATCAATGTGGGAAGCCTTTCCACCATCCGGGGCGGGACCCTGGCAAAAGGAGGGGATTTCTTTCAAAATGCCGGAAAAGCCTTTGACGGACAGGCAGAAGCCCTGGCTCATGCTTGTGAAGTCCTGGGAGGAAGGAAAAAGCCCAAAGGCGATGCAGCATATGAACTGGATCTGTTCCCCTTCCTGCCTATCCTGCTGCGGTTCTGGGAGTCGGACGAGGAATTTCCTGCCAGTCTGCAGATTCTGACGGATAAAAACATCCTGGACTATATGCATTATGAGACATTGATGTTTGCCATTATCCATTTACTGGAACGGCTGAAAGAAGAGATGGAAAGAAAAGAAGAGATTCAAAGAAAATAAGAGATGGAAAGAAAGGAAAGAACATGAAAAAAATCGCCGTCGCAGAAGACGACCTCACCCTGCGGGAGGGGCTGCTCTCCCTCCTGGCAGGCAGCGGCTATGAAGTGTACGCTGTGAAAAATTTTCAAAATGCGGCAGCTGAGATCCAAAAGAGCGGCGCGGACCTGGTGCTGCTGGACATCCTCCTGCCCGGAGCCAACGGACAGGAAATACTGCGGGCGCTGCGAAAGGAGAGCCAGATCCCGGTAGTGATGCTCACCAGCAAGACCGGGGAGACCGATGAGATCCTTGCCATGAGCAGCGGCGCCGATGATTACATCCAGAAGCCGTATCATCCCACCCTGCTGCTGTTAAAGCTGGAAGCCATCTTCCGCAGACTGGAGCCGAAAGACAGCCAGTCCGTGGAGTATAAGGGCATGGTCCTGGATCTTTTGCGAAGCACTATAACCTGCCAGGGCAGGGAGACTGTGCTGTCCAAGAATGAGTTTTCTATTTTTTATTACCTTCTGAAACACCAGGGAAGAATTGTTTCCAGGGATGAACTGATGGACTATCTGTGGGACTGCAATGATTTCGTGGATGACAATACACTGACGGTCAATGTAAACCGTCTGAGAAACCGCCTGCAGGAAGCCGGATTTTCCGGTGTGATCCAGACCAGGAGAAAGCAGGGATATATTCTGATATGAGAGGAAAAGACTATATGAAGGACCACCGTCTGGAGATTGCCGCAGCAGCGGGGATCCTTCTGGCAATGGAGGCGGTGCTGGGGCTGTTTCAAAGCTCCGGGGAGCTGATGATCTGCATTTTGGTCCTGGGAATTCTGGGTACGGCGCTTGGTCTGTGGATCAGCTGGAATCGGAAAAAACAATTCTACAGGGAGCTTCAGCAGCGGCTGTCCGGTCTGGAGGAAAAGTATCTGCTGGCAGAGATGCTTCAGGAGCCGGAGTTTCTGGAGGGACAGATGTTCTATGATACGCTCCGGCAGGTGACCAAATCTATGAACGATGAGATCTTCTCCTGCCAGAGGAAAAACGATGCCTTCCGGGAGTATGTGGAAACCTGGGTCCATGAGGCAAAGCTTCCCATTGCCGGCATGCGGCTGCTGCTTCACGGCAGCAGAGACAAAGAAGCCAGGAAACTGAAGGAACAGGTGCAGAGGCTGGAGGACTGTGTGGAGCAGGTGCTTTATTATCTGCGCAGCCAGGTGCCCCAGAAGGATTACCGCATCCGCAGATGCAGCCTGGGCAGGATCACGGACCAGGCAGTTTCCCGGCACAAGGACAGCCTGATCTTAAATAACATACGGATCCTTCAGGAAACCGGGGAGGAGGAAGTGCTCACGGATGAAAAGTGGCTGCTGTTCCTCCTGGGGCAGATCCTGAGCAATGCGGTGAAATACCGCAGGCAGGAGGACGCACGGATCCGCATCTTTACCGAGAGTTCAGGCAAAGCGGGGGACACAGTCTGCCTGCACATCCGGGACAACGGCATAGGCATCCCGGCGGAAGACCTGCCCAGGATCTTTGAAAAATCCTTTACTGGAAGAAACGGCAGAACCCTGGCGTATTCCACCGGCATGGGGCTGTATCTGTGCCATAAGCTCTGTCAGTGTCTGGGACATAAGCTCAGGGCAGAGTCTAAAGAAGGGGAATATACCGATATTTCCATAGAGTTCGGTCAGGACGCTTATGTAGAACTGACATCCTGAGAAACCTTACAGCGATGTAAGGTTTTTTCATGTAAATCCATGGATTCCCCGGTTTTTGGCGTGTATGCTGTAAGAAAAACTAGGAGGTGCACAATGGAAAATTTACTGGAGATCAAAAACCTGGTGAAGTATTATGGGAATAAATCCAGCCTGACCCGGGCGGTGAATGATATCAGTTTTTCTGTGGAAAAGGGGGAATTTACTGCCGTCATGGGTCCGTCCGGTTCCGGAAAGACAACGGTTTTAAACTGCATTTCCACCATTGACCGGGTTACAGGAGGACAGATCCTGCTGAAAGGAACCGACCTTACCCGGCTTCGGGGAAGCAGGCTCATAAAGTTCAGGAGGGATGAGCTGGGCTTTATCTTTCAGGATTTCAGCCTGCTGGATACCCTGAATGGATTTGACAACATTGCTCTGGCGCTGCAGATCCAGGGCAGGAAATACCGGGATATTGCAAAAAAGGTGCGGGAGACTGCGGAAAAGCTGAAGATCACCGATGTACTGAACAAATATCCCTATGAGATGTCCGGAGGAGAAAAGCAGAGGATTGCCTGTGCCAGAGCCATGGTCACAGATCCTTCCCTGATCCTGGCGGACGAACCCACAGGAGCCTTAGATTCTAAAAGCGCCGGGCTGCTGCTTAACAGCCTGCAGTTTTTAAATACCCAGATGCAGGCAACCATCCTTATGGTGACCCACGATGCTTTCTCTGCCAGCTATGCGGGGCGGGTGCTGTTTATCAAAGACGGGAAACTGTTTCACGAACTGCGGAAAGGGGAGCGTACCAGAAAAGCTTTCTTTGAGGAGATCATTGGAGTGACCGCGCTGCTGGGAGGTGACCTTAACCATGTTATTTAGTCTGGCAGTAAAGAATCTGAAGAAGAGTACCAGGGATTATCTGATCTACTTTTTCACCCTGGTGCTGGGAATCGGGGTATTCTACATTTTCAATGCCATTGAGACCCAGACCGCCATGCTGGAGATCAGCAGGACCAAGGCGCTGATCCTGGACACCATGAATGCAGGGCTTTCCAGCGTCAGCTTTCTGGTTTCCCTGACCCTGGGGTATCTGATCGTCTATGCCAGCCGGTTCATGCTGAAAAAGAGAAAAAAGGAATTTGCCGTATATCTGACCCTGGGAATGGGAAAGGGCAGGATTGCGGTCATGCTCTGGCTGGAGACGGCAGGTGTAGGCGTGATGTCCCTGGCGGTGGGACTTTTGGCAGGTGCGGGGCTTTCCCAGCTGATGTCTTTGGCAGTGGCGAACCTGTTCCAGGCAGATGTCTCCCGGTATGCCTTTGTGTTCTCCGGAAAGGCAGCCGCAAAATCCATCGGCTATTTTCTTGTGATCTATCTGGTCGTTATGGTATTTAATACCTGGGGCGTGGGCAGGGCAAAGCTCATTGATTTCATGACCGATGGGAGGAAAAAGGAGAAAAACCTGCTGAAGCATCCCCTGCTTTCCGGGGCAGTCTTTCTCTTTGCATGGATCCTTCTGGGCACAGCCTACTACAATGTGACAGCCAACCAGGACGCTATGGGTTCCTTTGCCCAGATGCTGCAGCAGATAGCAATGGGGATCGCGGGGACCTTCCTGGTTTTCTGGTCTTTGGCAGGACTTCTGGCTTGGGGTGTGAGAAAGCTTTCCGGTGTGTATTACAGAAAGCTGAATTCCTTTGTGTTCGCGGAATTGTCTGCAAAATTAAATTCCACAGTGGCATCCTGTTCGATCATCTGTCTGCTGCTCTTTATGACCGTGTGCATTTTCTTTACTGCTATTTCAAGGAAGGAATATAAGGGCCAACAGTTAAAGGAGCTGGCGCCGGCGGATCTTTCCCTAAGCAAGGGACTGGCAGACGGCAGTTCCATTGAGGCGGTGCTGGCGCAGCAGGGGATCGGCGCCGGGGACTGGAAAGAGCAGGCGCAGGCAGTGACCTGGCAGAGTCCGGAAGTGACCAACCGGCTGCTGCTGGGGGATCTGGTCAGGAGACTGGATTACGGAGAATTCGCAGACCAGCAGACAGAGCTGATCCATGTCAGCGACTACAACCGGATGGCAGAGTTTTACGGGAATCCCTGCTACACGTTGAAGGAAGATGAGTTCCTGATGGTGGCGGAAGCAGAAGGATTTACCAGAACCTTTGACCTGGGTATGGAAGGAGGCTGCAGCATTGAGCTTCAGGGGAGGACCCTGCATGCCAGGGAGACGGTCTGCCAGGAGGGGTTTCTGATGATGAGCTATGACCGGAACAACACGGGCTTTCTCCTGATCCCGGACAGCATCCAGCTGCCGGATTCTGCCAGGTATAAAGAGTATCTGGCAGCAGACTATGCGGATTCGTCCGCAGAGTCTGTGGAGCGGATGGAAGAGTTTTTTCAGAACGGCGCCGTGGTGTCTGAAGGAAAAGAGGAGCCTGTGAGAGCTGTCACTAGGAGAAATATTGCGGACGACAGCATCGGTACCAGCGCCATGTACATTTTCCTGGGGCTGTATGTGGGCATCTGCTTCCTGATCTCCGGCTCCGCGGTGCTGGCGCTGAAAATGCTTTCCGATGCGGCAGACAGCAGGGAGAAGTACCGGGTGCTGAGAAAGCTGGGCTGCAGCCAGAAGGCAGTTTTTCAGGCGCTGAG
>DWVZ01000116.1 GCA_019119975.1 Candidatus Blautia merdavium
CCTTGAACAGGAGATGCTTATATTATAACTGGAAATTTTGGCCGCTTAATGTGTCCTTGGCTGACCGCCATTTAAGTCACAGGCTGGCCGCCAAATATGGCACAGGTGGCCGTTTAGGCTGGCAATCTGCAGATGGCAAAGCTGGAAGATATGAATTCTATGGAGGGGCAAAAGGCATACTGCCAAGGATATGTAGACTGCATCCTTCTATTAAGCGGTCTGGGACTTTTCCGGCAGGAGATATCTCCAGAGGAATTGATGAAACAGATACAGTGACGAAAAGGCTCATTTTTGCAGGAGGATTCCGGTGCAGGGATGAGCCTTTAAAATTACAGGAAAAACGTGATGTAAACACCGCCTGAATACCGCCTTTATCTGTTACTCTGAATCTGAAGGCATTTCACTCTCGGACAGCAACGCTTCTGTGGTGGCAAGGATGACACGGAGTTGCCCTTCATCACAGCGAGTAAGTAGACGCTCAATCTGCTGATATGTAGTATTGGTCAGATTCTCGTTTGGATAGATAACAGTATCTGCTGACAGGTTGAAGTAGCGGATTACTTTTTCGAAGACATCGTAGCTCGGATTGTTCCGGAAGCGCTCCAGGTCTTTGAGATATGGTAAAGAAATATCCAGTATTTCAGCTAATTCTGCTTGTGTGAGTTTTTTATCCATTCGTGCATTTTTCAGCACGATGCCGAACTGTCTTGGATGAATAGCCATGATATCACCTCCTGTAAGTATGTTAGTGCCATACTTTTCAAAAGTAAAAATGGATATACAATACTTTTTGAGAATGGCACAACCATACTTACTGGAAGAATGGAGATGTTTTTGATGGATAGAGGAGTGGCTTTACGGTTAAAAAAATTCAGGCAGTATCCGTAGAGAACTGTACCATCAATAGTATGGCAGAGCCATACTTCCACAAAATTATTATCTCACATAGGGAAAAGGCGTGAACGCAGTGTTGTCTGCAGGAACGCCTTTTCCCTATTTTGTATTTCAGGGAGTATGGGACACGGGAAAGGAGTGAGGAAGAAATGGGACCATAGAAATAATAGTCAGTTATATGAATACATGAGATAGAGTGCCATTGGAAGAGATTGGACGGTGGAAAATACAGATTGTTATGAAAGGAACATAAGAATGATAGAAACGGATTTATTTGATTTTGCTTATGTGCCGGACTGGTACGGACAATTGGATGAGTTGTCGAAACTGGCTCTGCCGGAGCCATGGCGGTTCAAGAAGCCAATTTATAAGACGAAAAATGAGGATACCCCCATACTGGAGCGGTACATACATATTGTTTTCCGAAAGCAGAGCATTGATTTTAATTCAGAAAGGGATGCCAGGAAAGCGGCAGGTTATTTTCATGTGGAAAATGAGTGTGCCTGTTTTCATACAGGATTATACACATCCCGATACAAAGGGATTTATGCCTGCTTTGATCGGAACCATAAAAAGACTTCGATGAAAGATTGGTACTTCAGGGGATTCTGCGATGAACTGTCACCGTTTCTGAAATATGTGCAGCCATTGCCGCAGATGCCCTCCTACTATATGGCGCAGAACGGCGCAGGTTTTCAACCAGACTGGCCTATCAGGGTCAACGTGGAACACATATTGGGAGACACAGAAAATCTGGAGCGTATTCCAGCGAAAATCCGTAAAGCCAGGAATCTGCCACTTTTATTTGAAACGGCAGTGGAACTTGGCAGGAGAAAGACAGTAGTTGAGCCGGGGCTTATAGTGCCGCAAGGGTATCAGGGAAAGATGCAGTATCTTCTCCCGATATATCTGACGAATGAGAAAAAGCCTGATCTTGCCCTGACACTGACAGTTATGGAAGGATATTATTTGGGTAATACATGCCTGACACTGGAAATGGCTTATTTGAATGCCAGAGTAATATCAAGGCCGATAGCTCCCTGGCTGACAGAACTTGTAAAATAAAAGGAATCAAGATGATTCATATACTCCCTACCCCTGAATGCCGGATAGCAGCCAAGAAAGGAGTGTATGTGATATGCAAAGAAAGAAGGAGGTACAGGCCAATGGACTAGAGAAGAAAAGGAGATCCATTCTATGTCCAAAATGCGGACACAGGCTATTGGATGCATCTGTAAATACAAAAGCACAGTTGGTTACCCCGACAAGGAACTGTAATCCCGATTTCGTGATAAAGTGCAGGCATTGCAGTTCAGAAATCGGGGTAATTAAAACTGAATAGAGGAAATCTGATTCGCTCCAAATGTTTACGCAGGGAGCTGACCGAGGCGCTACGGTAATACGGCAAGTTTCATAAGGAATGTATATGGGATAGGGAAACGGATAGCTAAATCGGGACAAGGATCATTCGTTTGTTTGAGCATGATGCACGAGGGGGAAATTTCATTCCTTAGTTATCGGTTAAACCCTCATGATACCATCTGAAAGATGATGGAGACGACATTGAGCCTGGCAAGCGGCACTTTTGTGCTGCTTGTCAGGCTCTTTTTTATTTTAGCGGCTCAGGTGCCGCCTGCCGGGCTCCGAAAGGAGAACGGCAAATTGAAAATCAATTACACATTTGCAAATGGTGAGACTTCTGACGTAGAGGTCAGAGAAGAAATCGGAAACTTGATTCTGGATTCCAGACGGGAGGAAAGCAATCAGGACCGGAAGGAGCGGTACCATTGCTATTCCCTGGATGCGGCGGAATATGAAGGCGAGGATTATGCGGACGGCAGTACTCCAGAGACAGAACTTTTTCTGCAGCTTGAAAACCAGCGGATCAAAAAGGCGTTCGAGCAGCTCTCGGAAGTACAGCGGCGCAGGCTGCTGATGCTGGCCGAAGGGGTATCCCTTCGGGAGATCGCCCGCAGGGAGGGCAAGGATATCAAGTCCATCCGGGAATCCATCGAAGGGGCCAGAAAAAAGTTTTTGAAATATTTCTGAGATACCCCCTCAAAACAGCCTTCCAATCTCCGTATGTTGAAGGACATCCCGATACCGTCCTTCAGAAAGCAGAGGTGATGAGATGAAACACACATTGCAGATCCGTGTTTCAAAAAAGCCTGTGAACAGTGGTGCGGTCAGTGTGCGGAATGTGTCTGTGCGGGAGCGGTTCATGCGTTTTCTGCTGGGCGACAAGGTCAGGCTGACGGTCATCGTTCCGGGCAGTACGGTGGAAGAACTGTCCATCCGGGAGGTTGCGGAAGGAGGGCTGGCGCATGAGTAAGATGAAACTTCTTCTGGACGTGGTATCCGATCTCCGTTCCCTGGCAGACAGTTTGCAGGCGGTGGCGGACGCTGTCGCACAGGGCGGACAGGAGCAGCCGGACCAAACCACGGAGGAAAAGCCGGCTCAGAAACCAGAAAAGAAAAATGCTGCAAAGCAAGTGGAGCCACCAGTGGAGAAGCCAGAGCCAAAGCCGCTGACGCTGGAACAGGTGCGGGCGGCTCTGGCAGAGAAGTCCCGTGCCGGACACACATCGGAAGTAAAGGCGCTCCTGATCAAGCATGGTGCCGATAAGCT
>DWVZ01000117.1 GCA_019119975.1 Candidatus Blautia merdavium
GGACATGCGGCAGCTTCATAAAGCTCTTTTGACATTTCCACAGAGATCATCTCATCCTGATCTCCGTGGATAAAAAGTGTGGGCGTACTGCTTTCCTTTACCGCATTCAGGGCAGACGCATCCTTCAGGTCATATCCGCCTCGCATCTGCAGCATCAGATTCGCCGTATCCAGTATTGGAAATTCCGGCAGATGAAACCATTCCTTCATTTTCTCACCAAACATGGTATAGGCATCTGTAAACGCACAATCGGATACCACCATCTTCACATTGTCCGGCAGCTCCTCGCCGGTCATCATCAGGGCGCAGGCAGCGCCCATGGACTGACCGTGCAGCACAATCTGCGCCTGGAGATCCTGCTCCAGTATGTAATCGATCCACAGCATATTGTCAATCCTGTCCGTCCAGCCCATGCCGATAAAGTCTCCCTCGCTCTCTCCCTGGCACCGCATATCCGGGACGATCACATGGTACCCCCTCTGATTGTACCAACTGGCAAAGGGATACATTGCCTCTTTCCAGCCTGTGTAACCATGGAGAAGCAGTACCCATTTATGGCTTTCCTCTTCCGTATAGACCTCCTGCGCTATAAGCTCATATCCATCCTGAGTGGTCCTGGTCAGCTTCTGTCCGTGGGCGTTTGCCGCCCACGCTTCCGTATCACTCCAGGCTTTTTCGTTCTGCTGCTGAATATCATCCGTATGGACCAGCGCTTCCATACTGTCCTGCGTAATCCTGGAGAAAGCATCCAGTTTCTCCATGGTAGAGGGCACCAGCGCTGCATTTACAAGAAAATTCGCTCCTGCTATGTACACAAGAAGCAGGATAATCAATCCTGTCACAAGCATCCTTTTTCGTGTTCTTTTTGGTTTCTTTATTCTTTTCGCTCCTTTTAGTCTTTTTGACCTTTTTAGTCTTTTTGACCTTTTTAGTCTTTTCGATTTCCCTTTTGTCTGATCTGTGCATAGATCCTTCTGCGCGCTCTCTTCTGTCTTTTTTCGTAATCTCATCGCTGTATCACCTTGTCCGTTTGTTCTCGTTCTTTTCTCTGTTGCCTGCCGCATACAAATGGCTGCTGTACTGATAGTAGTTTAACACAAAAGCCCTCCCGGAAAAAACTATGAATTTTTTCCATGATTTTTTCCGCTCTTCCGTATACAGACTATATACTGAATATACTGACTTAAAGCATTCAGACAAAACAGCACAAAAGCCCCAGAAAACACCTCTTTTGCGGGGTTTTCCAGGGCTTGCGGCATCTTTTCTGTTTTCGATTTGATTACTTCTTCAGTTTCCAGATATCTTCTTCATACTGCTTTATAGTACGGTCAGAAGAGAAGAAACCAGCTTTGGCGATGTTGATCAGAGCTTTTTTATTCCAGGTTTTCTGATCTTTGTAATCTTCGTAGACTTTTTCCTTTGTCTCAATGTATTCTTTTGTATCCAGAAGTGTCATAAACCAGTCTTTCCCTACCAGTTCATTGTAAAGTCTGGTAAGGCTCTCTTTGTCTCCGATTGCCATCAGTTCTTTGCCAATGATGAAATCTACCAGTTTATGGATCATCTTATCCTTCTTATAGATATCTTTTGCGCAGTATCCTTCTTCGGCGTACAGATCTATAACTTCCTGCGGTCTCTTTCCGAAAATATAAATATTTTCATCTCCCACCAGGTCTCTGATCTCCACATTGGCGCCGTCTTCGGTTCCTAAGGTCAGGGCGCCGTTGAGCATGAACTTCATATTTCCTGTACCGGAAGCCTCTTTTGATGCAAGAGAAATCTGTTCAGAAATATTTGCTGCCGGAATGACCTTTGCTGCTTTTGATACATTGTAGTTTTCAATCATAACGACACGGAAATAAGGCGCCACCTCAGGATCTTTCGCAGTCAGCTCCTGCAGGCAGAGGATCAGATGGATGATATCCTTTGCGATCACGTAAGCCGGCGCTGCCTTCGCACCGAAGATCAGCGTGATGGGCGTTTCCGGTTTGTTTCCTGCTTTGATATCCAGGTACTTGTAAATGGCATACAGCGCGTTCATCTGCTGACGTTTATACTCATGGAGTCTCTTTACCTGTACGTCAAAAATAGAATTCTCGTCCAGATCAATGTCCTGTGTCTCCTGCATGAATTTCTTAAATTCTACTTTCTTTTCATGCTTGATCTGCGCCAGTTTTTCCAGAACTTTTTCATCGTCTTTAAATGCCAGAAGTTTTTCCAGCTCATCTGCGTTCTTCTTAAATCCATCTCCGATCAGGGATTCGATGCAGTCGCTTAATTCCCTGTTGCAGTGCAGCAGCCAGCGGCGGAAGGTAATGCCGTTAGTCTTATTGTTAAATTTCTCCGGGTAAATATCATAGAAGTTTTTCAGTTCAGAGTTCTTCAAAATCTCTGTATGGAGAGCAGCCACACCGTTTACAGAAAATCCGTAATGGATATCCATATGCGCCATATGTACTCTCTGGTTTTCATCTATAATATACACAGACTTATCCTGGAATGTCTTTCTGACTCTCTTGTCAAGCTCTTCGATGATAGGCATCAGCTGAGGCACTACCTCTTCCAGATACGCTATGGGCCATTTTTCCAGGGCTTCTGCCAAAATGGTGTGGTTGGTATATGCACAGGTTTTGCTTACCACTGCCACTGCCTCGTCCATAGAGAAGCCTTTTTTCTCTGTCAGCAGGCGGATCAGCTCAGGAATGACCATGGACGGATGCGTATCATTGATCTGGATCACTACATGCTCATTTAATTTATGAAGATCATAGCCTTTTGCTTCGCATTCTTTTAAGATCAGCTGTGCGCCGCAGCTTACCATAAAATACTGCTGATAAATACGAAGCTTGCGTCCGTCATCGTCGGAATCATCCGGGTAAAGGAACAGAGTCAGGTTCTTCTGGATCTTCTTCTTATCAAAGCCAATGCTGTCCTCCGGTACAATAGACTCATCAATGCTATTGACATCGAAAAGATGCAGGCGGTTGCAGCCAGCTTCATATCCCGGAACATCCACATCATACAATACAGACTCCAGGGAGAAATCCTTAAAGTCTACTGTAAAAGTCTCCGGCTGGCGGACTAACCAGCTTTCCTCTGTGATCCAGGGATTCTTGACTTCTTTTTGTTTATGATCTTTGAACATCTGCTGAAACAGACCAAAATGGTAGTTCAGTCCCACGCCGTCTCCCGGCAGTCCCAAGGTTGCAATGGAATCCAGGAAACATGCTGCCAGACGTCCCAGACCGCCATTTCCAAGAGACGGTTCCAGTTCCAGCTCTTCAATCTCACTAAGCTCCTGTCCATGTTTTTTCAGAACCTCTTCTGCTTCCTCATACAGCCCCAGATTGATCAGATTATTGGACAGCAGTTTTCCGATCAGAAATTCTGCTGAAATGTAATACAGCTTTTTCTTTCCTTCGTTTTTCGGAAGTTTGGCTGTTTCTTCCTTGGTCAGCATCATCAGCGCTGTGAAAAGTTCCGCTTTTGAACAGTTATCAAGAGTCTTTGCAAATTTTTCACTTAACAGTTTCTGTAATCTTTCTTCCATGTTTTCTCTCCTAACACTTACTTTCATTTCTACGGATCCCCGGATCCTCTCACTCAGTTTTCTGTGTTGTTTTGAGCAGTGGACTCTCGTTTTAACAGTTCACCGTCAAAAATAAGCTGTTTTGCTTTTTCTTTTCCTTTGATCATATCGAAAAGAAGCTCTGCAGTTGCCTTTGCTATCTGCTCCACGGGCTGACGGATGGTAGTAATACTGGGAATATAATATTCTCCTGTATCCATACCGTCAAAACCTGCCACAGAGCAATCCCGGGGAACGGAAATCCCCCGCTCCTTCAAGGCTCTGCATGCCCCGATCGCCAGACTGTCGGAGGTAGCGTACAATGCCGTAAATTTTGTATTCTCCAGCAGTTTTCCAGTCAGGCGGTATCCTGACTGGAAAGAGTAACGGTCCTCATGCATATCCATGAAGCTCACTAATTCTTCCCTGTAAGGAATCCCGTGGTCTTCCAATGCTTTCTGATATCCCAAAAGCCGCAGCTTTCCGATGCTCTCATCTTCCCTGGGAGCAGTGATGATGGCAATGTCCTTATGTCCCAGACTGATGAGGTAGTCGGTCATCTTGTAACTTTCTTTGAAATCATCCACGGAAACCGCGGCACAGCCTTCCGTTTCCCTGCCTGCAGTACAAATCGTGCTCAGTACAAAGGGCACCTCCAGCTGGTCCAGCTTTTCCTTTGGGTGGGTGAAATTTCCTCCCAGGAAGACCAGACCGCGAAGCTTTTTCTCCTTTGCAATATGCAGGGCAGTATCCAATTCATTATCCTGCTCCTCTACGTTCTGCAGAATACAGCTGTATCCCCGTTTCTGGCATTCTTTTTCCAGTCCGCTTACCAGCTGGCTGAAAAAAGTATTGCCGATTCCTTTTACCAGGACAGCGATCGCCTTTGCATCGGAGCGCTTCAGATTTCTGGCGCTGTTGTTGGGCACGTAATTGCATTCCTTCATTACTCTGTCGATCATTGCTTTTGTTTCAGGATTGATGTCCGGGTGATTATTCATTGCCCTGGAAACTGTACTGACTGCCACACCGCATTTCTTCGCAATGTCCTTGATCGTTACTTTTTCCATAGTCTTATGCTCCGGCATTTTCGTTTTGTTCCTCTTTTGCTTCTTCTTTTGTCTCTTTTTTTATGTCTTCTTTTATATCTTCTTTGCTTTCTTTGTCTTCTGCTTCCCGGACTTCCTCTTCTTCCTTCTCTTCTTTTCTTTCTGCGGGAAGTCTTCCGTACAGCTTGGTCATATCATATATTTTCTCTGTAAGCTCTTCGGTGATCTGCCCCTGGAGCAGCCTCCACTTCCAGTTATTTCCCAGCGTAGATGGCTTATTGACCCTTGCCTCTCCTCCCAGGCAGAGGTAATCCTGAACGGGGATCACAGCCAGGTCTGCCACTGAAGCCAGGGCAAGCCTGATGAAATCCCAGGGAAGATCTTTCTTCGGTGTATGGGCATTGTTCATGTATTTCACCGCCAGCTCTTTATCCTCCTGCGCCATCTCATCGATCCATCCCAGGATCGTATTATTGTCATGGGTTCCGGTATATACCACGCAGTTATGTCCGTAATTATGCGGCAGGTAATCGCTCTCCTCTCTGGAGTCAAAGGCAAACTGAAGCACCTTCATGCCTGGATACCCGGTATCTCTCACCAGCTTCAGTACACTTTCTGTCAGATAACCCAGGTCCTCCGCAATGATGTCCACTTCTCCCAGTTCCTTCTTCACTGCTTCAAACAGTTCAATCCCCGGTCCCTTCTGCCACTTTCCGAACTCTGCGGTCTCATCCCCGTAAGGGATTGCATAATATTCATCAAATCCGCGGAAATGATCTACACGGACAACATCATATAACTGGAAACAATATCTCAGTCTCTGGATCCACCACTGAAATCCGGTCTCTTTATGATAATCCCAGCGGTACAGAGGATTTCCCCACAGCTGTCCGGTAGCAGAAAAAGCATCTGGCGGGCATCCTGCCACCGCAAGGGGCGTGCACTCCTCATCAAACTGGAACAGCTGGGGATTCGCCCAGGTATCCGCGCTGTCAAAGGCTACATAGATAGGAATATCACCGATAATACGGATTCCGTTTTCATTGGCATAATCTTTCAGCTTTTTCCACTGTCTGCTGAACTCATACTGCTGAAAACGGACGAACTGGATTTCCTCAGCGAGCGCTTCTCTCTTCTCCTCCAGAACTTCCGGCTTTCTCTGCTTTAAATCATCCTCCCACTCGATCCAACTGATGCCTTTCAGGCTGTTCTTGATCGCCATATACAGGCTGTAATCCTCCAGCCACCAGGCATTTTCTTCTTTAAACTCCTCAAAAGCTTTGTTCGGAACAAAACGGTCGAATGCTTTCCTCAGAATCTCAAATCTTGCGTAATAGATCTTCTCATAGTCCACATACTGCTCATTATCTCCAAAATCAGCTGCTTCGCATTCCTTTTCTGTGAGCAATCCCTCCTGGATCAGTGTCTCCAGATCGATATAGTAGGGATTTCCGGCATAAGTGGAAAAGGACTGGTAAGGGGAATCTCCATATCCTGTAGGTCCCAGGGGAAGGATCTGCCAGTACTTCTGTCCAGCCGCTCTCAGCTGATCTACAAATTCAAATGCTTCCTTTGAAAAACTTCCGATTCCATATCTGGATGGCAGTGCGGAAACCGGAAGCAGCACACCGCTTGCTCTCATAGCTTCTTTCTCCTTCATAAATTTTATCCTGTGTTTTCGGTAACGTTTTCGGTAACGTTTCCAATTTCTTTAAACACAATTTACCACATTTGCCGCATGGGTTCAAGAGGGAAATGTTCAACAAATTTTATTCTGGTATTTCAGTAAATATTACTATTTTCTTCCTGGCTGTGCTGCCTTCTGTATTCTTTGGGCGTCATGCCTGCATATTCTTTAAACACCCGGTTGAAATAGGAAGCAGTATTAAATCCCACAAACTCAGCAATCTTACTGATCTCCAAGTCTGATGTGATGAGCATTTTCTTCGCATGGTCCAGCCGGATCTGTGTCAGCGCCTTGTTGGGCGTAATGCCGTATTCCTTTTTCATGCAGCGTATCACATGAACCGGATGAAAATTAAAATAGTCTGCGATATCCTCCAGGGTAAGATGGTTATGGTAATTCTGCATAATATACTCCATGATATTCGCCGCCAGCAGCTCCGAGGAATTTTTCTGAGGCTGAAAAACCTGAACAAAACTTAAAAGTTTGAAAAACAGTTCCTGACACTGGAGAGGGGTAAGGAAAACCTGATTATGAATTTCTTTTTGCTGGTATTTATCGATATTCGCAGAAATCAATTTGGAAAAAACAGAAACAAATTCTCCTCTTTCCAGAGGTGTAAGCTTTTTATGTATGGGAAGTGTTAAGATTCCTTTCCGGTCTTCATAAGAATTCAGAGATTTCCTTTCCTCTTTTCTCAGATGAAATTCAGAAGAATAGTAATATTCTCCCTGAGAACGAAAATGCAGCCAGTCAAATTTGGTCTTCATAGAAACTCTCTTGTATCCGAAATGCGTGGAATCCGGCTTTATGATCAGCAGATCGTTTTCTGTCAGATGATAGCTTTTTTCACCGTCCGTAATGTAAAGCTCCCCGTATTCAATAAAAATCATATCAAACAGACCAATATTGCTCCTTCTTCCGTGCATGTCTCCCGGTCTGTACAGAGCGCTCCCTGCAATAATGTAATAGGGAAAGGGAGGCGTATGAAAATTTATATATTCCATCTGTATCCCTCCTTAAAATGTTTATATTTTTAAATAATTATATCTAAGATCTCCTAATATTACAATATTTTTGTACTTCTCCCTCCTTTTTATGCTAATATTTTACCATTTTCACTTGTTAATTTTTTACTATTTCTAGTAAAGAATATAAATTTACTTACCTTCGGGCAAACTGTATAATATAACCAAGTTATAGGTCCTATAAACGTATCTTAAATGGCAGTTTGCACAACTTTTATAAGGAGGAACTTTATGAAAAAAATCTGTTTTAAAAAAGTAACAGCTTTCTCATCCGCCGCTGTTTTGCTCACGCTTTCTGTCGCAGGATGCGCCTCAGGGGACGATGGTTCCCAGCGTTCCGACTCCTCATCTTCCAAAACAGAGCTCACCGTCTGGACACGTGATTCTACCGTAGAGGCAGTAAAGAGCGCTGCTGAGAAATATAACGAGTCCCAGGATGATGTGACCATATCTGTGGTAGAGCAGCCGGCATCGCAGATGGCAGACCAGCTTTCCCTTGCTTTATCCTCCAGCGAAGCACCGGATATCGTTTCCCTGGACTGTACCAAAGTCCCCTACTTTGCTTCTATCGGAGCATTCGCAGATATCTCGGATAAATATGATGCCCTGGAGTATAAAGATACCTTCAGTGAAGGCATGATAAAATCCGGACAGCTGGACGGAAAGACTTACGCGCTCCCCTTTGCTCCGGATGTGTCTGTCCTGCTTTATAACAAAGATCACTATGAAGAAGCCGATCTTGATCCGGAAACACCGCCGACTACCTGGGACGAACTGATCGACTACTCCCAAAAACTGACCAACGATGCTCATTACGGCTATGTATACGCCGGTGCAGACGCTGGTTCTCATATGTTCACCTTCATGCCTTATGTATGGAACAACGGAGGTGAGGTTTTATCTGAGGACGGTACTGCTTGCCTTCTGAATACGGAAAATGCCATTGAAGCATTGTCCATGTTTAACGATTTAACTAACAAATACATGGTATCGCCCCCAAGTGTTACCACATATTCCTGGAACGAAGCCCAGGATGCTTTCCTCACTGGAAAAGCCAGCCAGGTTGTCCTGGGAAGCGCGGCGATCTATTCTTTCATCAGCGGAGAACACGATGATATGAACTGGGGCGCATGTTTAATCCCTAAGGGTCCTAACGGTACCGACTATGCTTCCTTCTCCGGAGGCGACTCTATCGGAATCACCTCTCAGTGCGAGAACGTTGACGCTGCATGGGATTTCATTGAATACAGCCTGTCAGAAGAAGTTCAGGTAGACGAACTGGCAAAAGGCGGTCTTCTCCCTGCAAGAAGCGACTTCTTTGACAATGAATATTTCAACAGCACTCCGGAGTATCAGGTCTTAAGAGAAGCGCTGGAAGTCGGTCATATTCCGGTGTCTCTCAAATACGACGAAATGTATGTGCCGATCCTGGAAGCAATGCAGAATTGCCTGAATGGCGAAATCAGCCCGGAGGAAGCCTTCAAAACCGCTGCTGAAGAAATTGATAAGATCATGCAGGAATAATCTCTGTGCTTAGGAAGGAGAAAGATATGAGAGCAAAATTAAAAACCAAATTCAGTATTGGAAACTACTTCTTTGTTCTGCCTGCTGTTTTATTGAATTTCGTGTTTTTCCTTTTTCCATTCTTTCAGTCCCTGGTTATGTCCTTTTATGACTGGCCGGTCCTCGGAGAAAAAACTTTCGTGTTTCTGGAAAATTACAGGGCGCTTCTGGAAGATACCCAGTTCTGGCACTCCCTCTTTTTCACACTGAAATACGCTTTATTTGTTACCCCCTGCCTGTTTATCCTTGCCTTTATACTGGCGCTGTTGATCAACGGCGCCTTTGCAGGGGTGAAATTGTTCCGTTCTCTTTATTTCGCCCCGGTAGTTATCTCCATGACCTGCTGCAGTATGGTGTGGCTGTGGATTTATAATGATCTGTATGGCGTTTTGAATTACATTCTTCAATCGCTCCGCATCATTGACGAACCGATCCTATGGATGAATTCTGCAGACACTTCTCTGCCTGCAGTGATTTTCATGGTAACCTGGAAAATGGCAGGTTTTTCTATGCTGATCATACTGGCTGCTTTTCAGTCTGTGGATGAAGAAATCTATGAAGCAGCCTCTGTTGACGGTGCAAATAAAATCTCTCAGTTTTTCAGGATCACTCTGCCTATCATAAAGCCTCATGCAGCCCTCGCCCTTGTCCTGTCTGTCATTGGTTCTGTTCTTGCCTTTGAGCAGTTCCTGATCATGACAAAAGGCGGTCCGGCGCAGGACACCACTACCATTGTCCATTATATTTACAATACATCTTTTAAGTATTTTAAGATGGGTTATGGTTCTGCTATGACTATGGTGCTCCTTGTGGTACTAGGCGTTTTAAGTTACTTTGAAAACCGGGTATTGAAAGATCCTACAAAATAGGGGGAATGGAAATGAAGAAAATCTCAAAGAAAACATGGATCAACGCAGTGCTTGCGATTCTCTTTTTTCTGCCTCTTTACTGGACAATCGCAACCTCTTTAAAAGGGAAGACCGAGATCTACCAGACTCCGCCCTCTCTCTTCCCTTCCAGTCCTACTCTTGAAAATTACATTAAAATTTTTACGCTGGACAACGGACTGTATCTGGGATATTTGGTGAATTCCTTTGTGATCACCGCCGTTACGATTCTGGCGGTGGTCCTGGTCAGTGTACTTGCCGGATATGGTTTTTCCAAACTACAGTTAAAGGGCAAAAAACTGCTGATGGCATGTATCCTCGCGGCGATCATGATTCCTTTTCAGGCTCTTTTAAACCCTTTGTATTCCATTATGTCCAGGCTTCATCTGCTGAATACAATTCCAAGTATGGTACTGATCTACACCACCTTTCAGTCGCCTTTCTGTATTTACATGATGAAAAACTCCTTTGACATGATACCGGACAGCCTTCTGGAATCTGCCCGGCTGGACGGAGCCGGTGCTTTCTCGGTATTCGGCAGGATCTGTCTGCCGCTGACCTGGTCGTCTGTGGCAACCATAGCCGTCTACTCTGCCTATACCACTTGGAACGACTACCTGATCGCCCTTGTTTTTGCAAACAGCAATTCCATCAAAACCTTTAATGTGGGACTGACGAATCTTGCCATCGGGCAGTACGGAACAGACTGGGGACTCTTAACCTCCAGTTCCATTATCGGATTAACACCTATTTTAATTTTATTTATCTTTTTGCAGAAATATTTTATCAAAGGTATGCTGAGCGGAGCATTAAAATAATTTTTATCAAGGAGACAAACTATGAATCGCACAAATACCCAACAGCTTCATACTTATACAATCCCTGAAATCCAACCCAAAGGATGGCTCTTAAGACAGCTCCAGATTCAGATGGACGGACTGACCGGCAGACTTTACGATATCTGGGACAGCGTGGGAAGCTATTCCGGATGGCTTGGAGGAACCGGTGAAAACTGGGAGCGGGGTCCGTATTATCTGGACGGGCTTCTGCCGCTTTCTTACTATCTGAAGGATAAAAAGCACTGGGATATTGCCTGCCGCTTTATCGAATGGACTTTAAACAGTCAGGAGGCTTCCGGCAATTTCGGTCCCAGATCCAGCATGGAGGATTACTGGTCACGTTTTGTCATGCTGAAGGTCTTGAAGCAATATTATGAAATCACAAAGGATTCCCGGGTCCTTGATCTGTTTGATCACTATTTCCGGTATCTAAAGGACACCATTATAACCGCGCCAATGAAGCAGTGGTCAAGAGCCCGTATGGGAGATCTTCTCTATTGTCTGAACTGGTTCAGCCGTCAGCGCAGCTGTGATTATCTCGAAGAACTTGCTGATCTGCTGAGACAGCAGGCTCTGGACTGGACTGATATCTTTAAAGAATTTCCTTTTATCCGTCCTGCGTCTTATTATTATAACTGGAAGATGCAGATCGAACATTTTCATCCCGATGACCTGGATGTATCTATGAATTTCCATACCACTCATATTGTCAATGTGACTATGGGCTTTAAATATCCTGGGATGCTTTCTTATTTCTATGACGATGAGGATTATAAAGAAATTGCCTTAAAAGGTCTGGAGAGCGCGGAAAAATACCACGGCGTTGCCAGCGGAGCCATCAACGGAGATGAACACTTAAGCGGAAACAACCCTTCACAGGGTGCGGAATTATGTTCCATTGTAGAATATATGTTCAGCCTTCAGACTTTGCTAGAGGCTTTCGGCTGTACATCTTTTGCGGACAGGCTTGAGAAGCTGGCGTATAATGCCCTTCCGGCAACCATTACAGAAGATTTCATGGCTCACCAGTACCTTCAACAGGCGAATCAGGTGATGGCAGATAAATCCAGACGCAACTGGTTCAACAACAATGACGAGTCCAATACATACGGGCTGGAGCCCAACTTTGGCTGCTGCACTGCCAATATGCACCAAGGCTGGCCAAAATTTGTGCAGAGCCTGTGGTTCCACAGAGAGGAGGATACTGTCGTTTCCATGGTCTATGCGCCCAGCGTTTTGACCACCACCATACAGGGAAAAGAATTGTGCATCACCGAAGACACAGATTATCCTTTTAAAAACCGAATCCACTACCAGTTAAATGGCGAGGGGGCAAAGCTTTGTACTCTGCAGCTCCGTGTCCCTGAATGGTGCAAAAATTTCACTCTTTATAAGAACGGGGTTTTCCTGGGAGATGCCTCCACTTTATCTGTGAAGGAACAGTTTCTTACTCTGCATGACCTGAATGACGGTGATGCCATTGAATTTTATCCTGATATGGAAGCTCTTACCACACATTGGTTCCACAACAGTATCGCGGTAGAAAGAGGACCTCTGGTCTATGCGCTCAATCCCAAGGAACGATGGCTTGAGATCAGACGAACTGCCGGAGCAGCAGATTACGCCGTGTATCCGGAAAGCGACTGGAATTATGCACTTTCTTCCCATACCGATTTTACCGTGAAAGAAAACGCTGTAAATGAAATCCCATTTTCAGGAAAAGGCTATCCTGTGGAAATTAAAGCAAAAGCCAAAAAGCTGGACAGCTGGAAAGTGGAATGCAACAGCGCAGGCGTACTGCCTGTAAGTCCTGTGACCTGCAGCAGCGAAGAAGAAGAGATTACTCTGGTTCCCTATGGCTGCACTAAGCTGAGGATTACACAATTCCCCTACTACAATTAAATTCGTTTTCCTCTTAAAAGGCACAATTCCCCAGCGCAGCAAAGCAGGGGACAGCAAAAACCCTTGCCGCCTGCAAAGAGCCAGGAACATTCCGGATCTCTCTCCACCCGGAACGCCCCTGGCTCTTTCTCTTTCTCGTTCTCTTTCTCATTTTCAATTTCTGTTATTTCTCCGATTGACAATCGTCAAAAGCCGCAGCAGCTGCATCAGAGACACTGCCAAAGCCGCCACATACGTCATAGCCGCGGCGGACAGCACCTTCCTCGCCCCATAGACCTCTTCCTCTGTCAGTATCCCGCAGGATTCAATGGCTTGGATTGCCCTGCGGCTGGCATTAAACTCCGTGGGCAGCGTCACCAGCTGAAATAAGGTAGACAGACCGAAGCACGCCACACCCAGATACGCCAGATTCAGCGCCATGGAATTTCCTCCTGAAAAGAGCAGCCCCACCAGGATCAGCGGCATAGCAAGCTTCGATCCGATGTTTGTCACCGGGATAATGGCATTGCGGATTTTGATGGGCGCATAGCCTCTGGCATACTGGATAGCATGCCCTGCCTCATGGGCAGCTACGCCGATGGCGGCTGTGGAGGTCTGGTTATAGACGCTGTCTGACAGGCGGATCACATTGCTCCTTGGGTCATAGTGATCCGTAAGCCTTCCGCCCACCCGCTCGATGCGCACCTGGAAAAGCCCGTTGCTGTCCAGCACCCTGCGCGCCGCGTCATATCCGGTCATCCTCCTCATAGAATACTGGGAAGAATATCTCTGAAAAGTACTGTTGACCCTGGCGCTTGCCCACATGGCAAAGAGCACTGCAGGAAGCACCCAGACAAGATAAGTATAATCTATAAACATACGCTTCATCTCCTTATATGAAATACCGCAGAATTCCAGTCTGACCAACCGCCCTGCAGCGCCCAAAAATCCAGGCTTTTTACTTAGTATAATACTCCGATTTTCATTTCATACAAGAAAACTTTTCTAAAATCTCTGTAAAAAATCAGTTTCCAGCCTGCCCTGCAGCTGCTTTTCTGTAAGAAATACATACCGGCTTTCCTGTCCAGGGATCCTGCCCGATATGAGCGTCCAGTGCAAATACTTCCCGGAACACTTCCGGGCGGATGATCTGCTCGGGCGTGCCTTCATACCGCACCCTGCCATTTTTCATAACGATCAGCCAGTGAGAAAAGCGCGCCGCCAGGTTCAGATCATGGATCACAAGGGCTATGGTTTTTTTCTGGGTCCGGTTTAATTCTTCCAGCAGCTCCAGGATCTCCAGCTGATGTGCCATATCCAGGTAGGTGGTAGGTTCGTCCAGCAGGATCAGCGGTGTATCCTGTGCCAGCGCCATCGCGATCCATGCCCGCTGCCGCTGCCCGCCGGAGAGGGCGTCCAGATTCCGGTCTGCCAGCTCATCCATGTGGGTGATCTCAAGCGCCCAGGAAATCATCTCTTTGTCCTGTTTCCCCAATCTTCCAAATCCTTTCTGGTGGGGATACCGCCCGTAAGCTGCCAGCTCTCCTACTGTCAGCCCACCGGGCGCCTGGGGGCTCTGAGGCAGGATCGCCATTTTCTTCGCCGCTTCCGCTGCAGGCATCCTGGCAATTTCCTGACCGTCCAGATAGACACAGCCGCTTCTCGCAGGCAGAATCCTTGCCAGGGTCTTCAGCAGCGTAGATTTCCCGCATCCGTTGGGTCCTATGACTGAGGTGATCTTCCCTCTGGGAATTTCCACTGTCATGGGTTCCAGGATCACCTTTTTTTCATATCCCGCAGAGATTCCCTGCCCTGCTAAAATCGCTTCCATAATCACATAACCTCCTGTGAAAATTTACCGTAAAATTCCTTTATTTGCTCTGCCTCCCGCCTTGCTTGTATTGCATAGCTTTCCTGCCTTCTCCATTTCTTACCTGAAGTTTCCTCTCGCCAGAAGGAACAGAAAATACGGCGCCCCCAGAACTGCTGCCACAATCCCTATGGAAATCTCCTTGGGTGAAAGCAGCGTCCTGGAAATCATATCCGACACTGCCATCAAAATCCCTCCGATCAAAATAGATGCCGGAAGGAGCTGCCGGAAGTTCGCCCCCACGATCCGCCTTGCAAGATGGGGACATACCAGCCCCACAAAGCTGAGACCGCCGCCCACAGCACAGCAAAGACCTGAAATCCCCAATGCCGCGGCGAGAAGGAGCAGATTCTCCCTGCCCACACGCACGCCCAGTCCCAGCGCTGTCTGACGCCCCAGAACCAGTATATTTAACGTCCTGCTCTTATAAAAACAAAAGCCAGCCAGCACCAAAAGCCCCGCTGTCAGCAGCAGCACATTTTCCCATCCCGATCCCCAGATATTTCCGGAAAGCCAGCTCTGCACAAAAGCATACTCACTGTCCGATAACCGCAGCATCAGCATAGAAGTCACACTGGAAATCCCGGTGGATACCGCGACTCCCACCAGAAGCAGCCTTCTGGGAGACAAACCGCCCAAAGTCCTGGCAAGACGATAGTCCAACGCTCCGGTACAGGCACAGCCGCAGAAGGCAAGCAGCGGAAGAAGCAGGCTGAAACTGCCTGCGTTCCCTTTCGAGAACACAAAAAAAGCTGCCACAAACAGCCCTCCGCCTGCATGGATCCCCAGAATCCCCGGCTCTGCCATATCATTTCCGGAAACACCCTGGATCACACAGCCGGAAACAGCAAGCCCCATTCCTACCAGCATACTGATCAGGACTCTGGGAAGTCTCAGCTGAAGCAGTGTATAGCGGACCCCTGCCTCTCCTCCTCCAAGGAAAATCTCCCATACTTCCCAAATACGGATCCTGCGGTATCCAGCATAGAGATCCAGCCAGACAGCTGCGCACAAAACCAGCCCAAGCAGCAGAAGTCTCATATAGATTCCTTTTTTCTTTTTCTCAATCAATGCCCCGCTCCCCCTTTCTCACAGTCCAGAGAAAGAACGGCACGCCGATCACTGCAAAGATCATTCCCACAGGAGTCCCCGCCGGAGCATTGACGATCCTGGAAATCACATCTGCCGTCACCAGAAAAAAAGCACCGGTCAAAAAGGAGCAGGGAATCACCCAGCGATAATCCTCTCCCACAAAAAAACGTGTCACATGAGGAACCAAAAGCCCCACAAAAGCAATGGGACCAGCCAGAGCCACAGCGCTTCCCGCCAGCAGCAGCACCGCCAAAAGACAGAGGGCTCTGGTACGCTCCACCTGGACTCCCAGTCCCTGCGCCGCTTCCTCCCCCAGGCTCAGAAGCGAAATTTTACCTGCAAGCGCTGCCGCCAGCACCAGCCCAGCCAACATGACAGGACCAGCAAATGCCAGCTGTTCCATCCGGATCCCTGCCGCACCTCCGGCAGTCCAGAAGGTCAGCTCATATCCGATATCAAAGAAAATAGCTACTGCCTGGCTGATGGAAGAGAGGAAAATACTCACCGCGCATCCCGCCAGCACCAGGCGTACCGGATCCAGCTTCCTTTTCCTGACCATCATCAGTCCGTATACCACAGCCCCGGCAGCCCCGGCGCCAAGAAAAGAAAACAATACCACACCGGAAAAGCTCATTCCCGGCAAAAACGCGAGACACAGGGCAAGGGCAAAGGCAGCCCCAGCGTTAATTCCCAAAAGCCCGGAATCTGCCAGCGGATTGCCTGTGATCCCCTGCATCACCGCTCCTGCCGCAGAAAAGCTGGCGCCTGCCAGCGCACACCCTATTGTCCGGGGGACGCGCAGCTCCAGGATCACCAGATGCCAATGCTGTGTCAGATCCGGTTCCCAAAGCGCCCGCAGGATCTCAGACAGAGGAATCTGTGTACTGCCGTACAGGATAGAAAGAACGGCTGCCAGTACCACCGCAGCAGTCCCCCCTGCGAGAAACATCCATTTTTTTGCGTTTCCCCCGGTCATCAGGCTTCCTCTAATTCCCGAAAAAATTCAAGGAAAATATCCATCTGACCATTCAGGGTAATGGGATCTCTGTGCATGAACGCCACCTGTTCATAAGGAAGCACCCTGCCTTCTTTTACCGCCTCCAGATTGTTCCATATCTGGGAATCCTCCACAAAAGCACTGTCCGTATCTGCCAGGACGCCGTACAGGATAAAATCTCCCGTATACTCCGGCAGAGCCTCAAGGGAGACTACTTCATAAGCAGTATCTCCGTCCACCATTTCTTCCTGTACCTTCTGCGGCGCTTTTAATCCCCACAGATCGTAAAGAATGCTGCCGCCTCTGGCAAAATGGCTTCCCATGGTGTAGATCTGCTGGGGCCATACTTCCACTACGGAAACCGTCCTGTCCCCTACAATGCCCTGGATTTCTTCCCTGGTATCTTCTGCTCTCTGTCTGAAGTCTTCCAGGTATTCCTCTGCTTCCTGTTCTTTTCCTACCAGATCACCGATATAAAGGAACAGCTCTTCGTCTGTTCGCTTTCCATCCTGAATATATACGGTTGGCGCAATCTGGGAATACTTTTCATAATCTGCCTCTGTAATGGTCACGATCAGATCCGGCTGCTCCTGAGCGATCATTTCCAGGGAGGATTCTGCACTGTTCACATCCATCTCCCGGATTCCTTCCACATAGTCTTCCAGAAAAGGATTGGACAGAGAATACGGGGACGCCACCGCAGGCTTGACCCCTACTGCCAGAAATTCTCCCAGATAATAGTCTGTGAAGATCACTTCCGGATCCTCCGGAATCTCCACCTCTCCTTTGTCTGTCTGCACTGTGCGCATCTTTCCGTCTGCTTCTTGCGTTTCCCCGGCTTTGCTCTCTTTTGCAGAAGCACGGTCTGCGCATCCTGCAAATACACCTGCTGTTATCATCGTTACGCCGCATAGAATAAGGGTTCTTTTTAAATGCTTCATGTCTTTTATCCTTTCTAGTAAAACTCATACGATTAGTTTATGCTAACTCATGGCTCAGTATCATATCATAACTTTTCTGAAAATGCAAGTATTTATTCAGACAAAAATCATCCATTTTTATCCAGTTTTATTCACAGGTCAAAAACAATCCGCAAATGTGCTATAAAAAAACAGATCCTGTATGACATACTGTCATGCAGGATCTGGCTTTTTTGTTTAATTATTTAGTTATTCTGCTCCTCATTTTTGAGAAGCTCGATATATTCGGGGCGGTCTTGCTCATTGATCTTGAGGGCATCCATGGCATCCTGTACGGACAAGTCCATGGTCTCCATTAAGGCTCGGATCGATTGCAGAATACCTTTTTTCATACCTTTTCGTTCTACTCCCTGACTTAAACTTCCCATCTGATTTACCTCCTTTTCCATTGCCGTCCAGTTCATCTTGATCTGGAATTCCTGCTCTAACAGCTTTTTCTTATCGTTTGACTTAATCTCAGAGGACAGCAGCACACCCAGAAGCCTCAGAATCCCCTCGCTGTCTTGTGAGTCGGGTTTTCCGGGGCAGATCAGCAGGACGGATAAAAGGTCATAGTTTTTCCTGGGTTCCTTTACCCTTCCGGCTAGATTACCTTCCGGGATAAAACTGGTTCTGCGCTTCGATATTTATGATCAGCCCGATCTGCTCACTGGATACCGGTACCCCAGCGTGAAAGCGGATATCAAAGGTAACGGTGCCCTCTGTGATGGTAGTATCTTCCACACCTGTTCCCTGGATCACAGATGTGTTTTGTCTTTCGTCAGGTGCCACAGGGATATCAGTTACCTGTGGTTTCTCTTCAATGTACTTTTCTGCAATTTCATTGACGGTACAGTCTGCGTATTCCGTAAGGCAGCTTTTCATGATCCAGGCAAGGATGACCTTCTCTGCCAGAAGACGTTTGCAGGTTTTTTTTAGTTATATTCTAACATGGCAAAAGAGGGACATCTATCCGGAATAAATGACAAAATAAGAGGGAAATAAAACCTGCTTTTTTTGGTCAGTATTTGTCAGACTTCATTCAAGTCCACATCATTCATGTCTTCTCTGGCAGGTTTCCCGCTGAAACGGTCCAAGCGGAGGTTTTGCATTCTTCTGCTGCCCCGTCCTTTATACCGTGATCTTTCTTGCCTCATGCTCCGCAGCCACTTCTTCCGGCGTTTTCTCCCGCAGTCTTACTGCTCCGCGGTAATCGTCTCTGGTGGGGATCCTGTCTCCTTTTGCCAGATTTTCCTTTGCCTGGGCAATGGCTTCTTTGTACTGGGGCAGCCATTGTTCCTGGGCTACCAGCATCTCATCGATCATCTGCCAGATTTCCGGCGGATTGCAGACCGCTCCTGTGAGCGGATCCATCATTGCCGCCTGCTTCAGCAGACTGACATCTCCGCTGACTGCCGCCTCCACAGCAAGCTTCTGCACCCAGATGGACTGGGAGCATACTGCCGCGCATCCCAGGGGCAGATCCCCGACCTTGGGCACGCTGATTCCGTTTCCATCCACATAGCAGGGAACCTCCACCACAGACTCAGCGGGAAGATTGGTGATGCAGCCTTCGTTCATGACATTGAAGTGCCCCCTGTATTTCCTTCCTGTTTCCAGGGATTCCATGATGTAAGAGCAGTGTTCCTTCCCTCTTTCGGAACCGTCCAGTTTCTTCGGCGGCTCCTTTACAATCTTGGGATAGTCGGTTTCAAACCAGTTGCGCTCTTCCCTTGTAACCCTTAAATAACCACCAGTCTCCCCGTTGATCCAGTTATCCAGATTGATCCAGTCTTTGATCTCATCCGGACGTTTTCTGTACCATGCCACATACTCAGACAGATGTCCGTTGGATTCTGTCGAATAATAGCCGAAGCGTTTCAGGATATCAATCCGTACTTTCTCTTCTTCTCTGAACTTTTCGTGCGCCAGAAAGCCCGGGAGGATCTTAGGAAGCATCTCCTCTCCGTGATGCTTAACAGAAATATACCAGGTCTGGTGATTGATTCCCGCGCACACAATATCCAGTTCCTCTCTTGGAATTCCCAGTACTTCTGCAATCTGCATTTCTCCATGGATCTCTCCGTGGCAAAGTCCGATGGTCTTTACACCGCCGTACTTATTGCACGCCCAGGTTGCCATTGCGTTGGGATTGGAATAATTCAGCATAATGGCTCCCGGCTGCGCCACTTCCCGGATATCTTTGCAGAACTCCAGCATCTGGGCGATCACTCGCTGTCCGTACATAATCCCGCCTGTGCAGAGCGTATCGCCTACGCACTGGTCTACCCCGTACTTCAGTGGAATCTCAATATCCGTCTCGAAAGCTTCCAGACCGCCGATCCGCACACAGTTGACAATGTACTTCGCATCCCGAAACGCCTCTCTTCTGTCTGTGGTGGCGTAAATTTTTACCGGAATACCGTTGGCATCCAGGTCCCTCTGGCATAATTCTCTGGTCTTTTCCAGGTTGTCCGGGTTGATATCCGTAAATGCCACGTCAATATTATGAAATTCCGGCACAGACATGATATCAGTAAACAATGTCCGGGCAAACACAAGGCTTCCTGCACCTATAAAAGCAACTTTAAAACTCATCGTCTTACCTCCTGGTTTTTGTTTTCGTTTTGTTTTCTCTTTATAGCCCCATTATAATTCATCTTTTTTCTCCATGAGGAAGCTATTGCTGCTGTTTTTGAAAAATGCAAGATATTGCCGTATTTATTTTTCTGTGGTAAGCTTATGGAAACGAAAGAAGCATCTGACCTGCAGAAAGGAGTCCCTATGAACAGCATTTATGAACGAAAAAATTCCTACGTATCGATCACTGCTTTTTACGCTCTGTCCCTGACGGAATTTCATATGGATCCTCATACTCACTCCAGCTGCGAGATCATGTGCGTCACAGGAGGCTCTTGCTGCGTCTTTGTGGGCAGCGAAGAATTTCATTTGTCCCAGAATCAGTTTATCTTTTTGGATGCGCAGATTCCCCATAAGCTGGAGATTCTCCCCCAGCAGCCCTGTTCGATCCTGAATCTGGAATTTCGCTGTCAGGAACAGGAGACTCCAATTTCTCTGGGGGAGCTTACCCGGAAAAGCTCTGATTTCCGGGACTTTCTAAAACGGCAGATTCCCTGCCTTGTATCTAATGACCTGCGCAACCTGGGCTATGCCTTAAAGGATTTGATCTCCCAGCTTCAGAAAGGAGAAGCAGACTCGGAATTTCTCATCAGCATTCTGTTCTGCCGCACGCTTTTGGAGCTTTCCTTCTGTGCCGTTCACAGCCGGAAGTTCACCGGTATGTATTATCTGAAAAAAGCCTGCGGCTACATTGACAAAAATCTCTGCAGCACCATCCGCATTCCGGAGCTGGCTGCCTATACAGGGATCAATAAATCCTACCTGCAGTCCCTTTTTTCCCGGATTTTAAACTGCACCATTACCGAATACATCAATGGAAAAAGGATGGAGCAGGCAGTCTTTCTCCTGACCAACAGCTCCATGAGCGTCACGGATATTGCTTTCACTACCGGGTACAACAGCCGCCAGCACTTTGCCCATACCTTTGAGAAGTTTTATCAGACCAGTCCTCAGAAATACCGCCGCCTGCACTCCAGAACCCTGGTGCCGGATACCGGAGACGGGCAGTATCTCATGGGCGAGACTGGGACAACCCTGCTGAAGATGACCCAGGACTGAGAAATTCTCTCTTTCCTGGTATAAATTCTGCAGAATTTATGTATACTAAAGAATAAAAATCTTTCTGCGGTTCTGGGAGGCTTTTCCCTGCCTGCAGAAAACCAAGGAGGCTTTTATGCTGGGTGTTATACTCTTTTTTCTCTTTCTTTTCCTTACCTTCCTTGTCTTCTGCATGGTAGGCTGCAGGACCAAACAGGATCTTGATGCCTCCGATGCCGAACAGGAGAAATTCATTGCAGAATATAACAAAAAGCATAAAAAATGAAGCGGCTGCTTTCACATCTGCTTCATACGCTATACCATAGAAAAAAGAAGATCCTGACAGGAAACGTGCAGTCAGCACATGTCCTGCTCTGGATCTTCTTTTACTTTTACAATTCCTCTGCGATTGCTCTGTATCTGTCAGGATTCAGCCAATCCGCCGCCGCTTTACGCTCCTGCCACCTCTGTCAGAAATCTCTGGATCAGAGTCGCGGCTACCGCGCGGCTTACATTTGTCTGTGGATTTAATTTTCCCTGGTCTCCTGTGATCATTCCGTTCTTCACTGCCCAAGCCATTGCAGTCTGGGCAAACTTTGTCACCTTATGATCATCCGGGAAATTCTTCCATTTATTGGAAGTACCGGTATCATAGCCTTTATACTTTGCATAGCGATAGAACATGGTTGCCATCTGCTCACGGGTAATCTTATCCTGAGGTCCGAATTTTCCTTTTTTCGCACCTTCTGTATATCCGGTCACGATGCCGTTCTCACTTGCCCATTTCACTGCGTTGGTAAAGAACATATTCTCCGGAACATCGGGGAATTTTTTCCCGCTTTTTACCTTTGGCTCGCCTTCCATACGATAAAGAGTTGTGACAAACTGAGAGCGGTCAATGGTCTCCACTGCGCCGAAATAGCCGCCTCTCATACCGGTCATAATGCCTTCATCGTATACATAGGAAACCATATCATAGTACCAGTCTTCTTCCCTTACGTCTTCAAATCCCATAGGATCACGCAGGTTGTAATGGTCTGCCAGCGCTTCTGCGTCTGCCTGCCCCAGCTTCTTTAAGAAGCTTTCCTGTGACAGCTTCAAGGCGTCCCCGACATTGTCCAGGAAAGCATGTTCCACGATAAGCCCTGTCATTCCTCTGGCTTTTGCCATATTAATGCTGGTATAGTAATCTTCCAGATTTCCGTTTTCATCTCTGTCGTTTGTAGTGCAGTCCCTCACCTTGGCTCCCCGGTTGTACAGCCCCAGGGCTTCCAGGTTCGACAGGATCTCGTTTGCAAGAGTTTCTCCGTCTTTATGTATGTTCTGGCTGTAGCTCTTATTGGGATAATATACTTCAGCTCCATAGGCGCTTCCATTGCTGGAGTTAAAATGGATATCTATAAAAGTGGTGGCGCCTAAGGCTGCCGCATCTTTCACTCTCTGCTCCAGGCAGTAAGCAGTACCCTTTCCCGGATATTTGCAGTCTACAGAATTCCTGTCCATATATACTTCCACACCCGGATATTTCTCCAGTGCTTCTTTGCAGTATTTTGCCACCTTGAATGTAAGCTGTTCCTCATGCAGTCCGTTTCCGTATGCACCAGTATGGGTGCTGTCATGTCCCGCACAGATGAAGATCACACGTTTCCCGACACCAGTGGATTTGCTTTTGGTGCTTTTCGCAAGGGCTGGTACCGCTTCTGTTCCTTCTGCCGCGGTTAATGCTTCTCCGATAGCTTCTTCTGCCGTATCGGAAGATGCCTGCACCTGTTCCCCATTTTCATCCAGAGCATAGACCGCTACTGCCGGAGTTTCCTCTTCCGGTGATGCAGATGCCGCACGGGCGGCAGATTCTGTGCCTCCCACCTGATAGGAAGCCTCGATGCCCTGGTCCTGGAATTCCATGAGATAGTCGATCCCATCTGCATGATAAGCCAGTTTTGTAAGACGGATCACATCCTGTGACTGTGCCTCTGTATATTCCATAGTAAACAGCACGTTATTTCCTGCCAGAGCAGCTGCCTGCCACTCCATGGTCTCTCCTGTAAGGTCCGATGTACCGTAGAGCACAGCGTCCTCCAGCATGAGACTGTCATCCACAAAGCCGATGGCAATGTTCTGCGTCCCCGGCAGAGCTACCGTCTCTTCATCAACATAAATATATTCTATATCATGGGCAACTGCCGGAAGATCATCCAGCATTTCTGCGTATTCCATAGATGCCGGAGCAGCTCCTGCTGCGTCTGCCTGGACATCTTCCGGAGCAGCAGCCTGTTCTCCAGATGTTTCTGCCTGGGCATCTTCTGCTGCTTCTCCCTCAGAAGCTTCTGCTGTCTGGTCTAGAACTTCCGCCTGGATATTTTCTGTTCCCTGAATCTCTGTTTCTGTCTGAGAAGCCTCTGTCTCCTGGTTCTTAGTTCCTGTCTGGGAATCCTCTGCCGCCTGACTCTTATCTGCGGTCTTGGCATCTTTTGCTCCCTGACCTTCTGTCTGAACCTCTTCTCCGGCTTTGGTGCCGTCCGTCTGTACCAGGTCTTCCTGCTGCGTTTTGACTTCGGCTGTCTCAGAGGTTTCCTCAGAACTACTCTGCTGTCCCTCCTGGACTGCCTGCTGTTCTCCTGGTGTTTCCGGGGTTTCTTCCACAATGTCCGCGGTCTCTGCTGCGTCTGCGTTTGCTGCCAGAACTGCGCTTTCACTCATACCGAAGGTCACGGCGAATGCCAGCATCAGTGCGGTTCCTTTGCGAAAAAATTTCATGCTGTGTTTTCCCTCCTTCATCCTCTGCCTTGCCTTCCTGCAAGGTATTAAAAACACTTTTCTTTTTCTGATACCGCTTCATTGTATAACCGCCCAGTAATTTGTGTCAAGTTCCTTACAAAAATATGACAATACGACAGCCCTTTTGGTTCTTTTTTCTCCTATTCCACAGTTCCCATACGTTCCACCACGCTTCTTTTCCTGATCTGCCAATATCCGATGACCGGGACCAGGATCACCACAAACAGCACTGCAGGGATACAGAGCACAATGGGCAAAACTGTAAATCTTGGACTGAAGAAAAACATCTGCGTGCCCATTCCCCGGATCAGGGTCAGGTTCAACAGGCTTCCCAGTACCAGTGAGACTCCTATGGTAACTGCCGCGTAATAGATTCCTTCCATACACAGCATTTTCTTCAGCTGTTTCCCTGTCATGCCTACAGCTTCCAGCATGGCAAATTCTCTCCTTCTGGACAGAATCGAGGCAGCCATGGTATTGACAAAGTTCAGGATACCGATCACTGCCAGGATCAGGCACAGCAGCCCTCCCACAAAAAGGTACACCTGGATCAGGGAATAGAATTCTGCGATCATAGAATCTCTGGAAGTGTAGGTCAGATCATCGTTTACCGTCTCACAGTAGCTGCTGACCCACATTTCCACATCATCCGCAGCGCTGTCTTCCACATTAAACATCGTTTTCATAGGCTGCTGTTCTCCCAAGAGCTCCAGAAATTCCTCTGAGGGAAGGAAAATATCCAGCTCTATGCTGCCGTACCTCTGCATTTGCGCTGCATACGGCATATCTCCTTCTGCCAACACCTGATACTGCTTCTGGCTGCCGCTCTGACCAATGAGCGTCACTGTATCTCCTGCTGGGAAATAGGAAATGTATTCCTCTCCAAAACCTTCAAACTGATTCACCAGAATATAATTTCCTGTTTTGAATTTCTCCCAGTCAAGCTCTCCTTGTCTGATTTCCATCTTATCAAAGACCAGTTTGTCAATCCCGTAAAATTTCACTACATCGATGCTGTTTTCTTCTTCGTAACTCTTTAGATACTCCTGCCAGTCCTCGCCGAATACATATTCATAATAGCTCTCCAGTTCCGGATTCTGAAGGATCTGCGTCTTCACGCCCTGAAATTCCTCCGGCTCAAAGGAATATTCGTATCCCGCGCGATAATAGACATTTCCGGTCTCTGTGACACCCTTCTGCCGGGAAAGCGCCTCCAGAAAATCCTCCGTAACACCTTCTGTCTCCTGATAAGACGCCATAGCATTGTCTGTGGTTGCATCCGTTACCATATAATCGCTGATACTCCGGGCTTCCACGTACTTATCCATATCAAATCCCTGCACCAGACTGTAAATGGAATTTAGCAGCACCAGGCTCAGTGACAAAGATAGAATAACCACAAACGCCCGCTTTTTATTCCGTTTCATATTGGCAGCTGCCATAGCAGAGGCGCTGACACCCCTGGTCTTCTTCGTTTTTTCTTTCTTTTCCTTCTTTCTTTGGCTGCCTTCTGTGAAGCGCACTGCCTCCACCGGGGAAATCCCGGAAACAATCCTGCAGGGTTTCATACAGCTGATGTGCACAGTCAGCAGAGAAAAGGCGGCAGACCCCAGCAGGATCCAGGGACTGACGGCAGCCTCTGTGGATGCCGTTTCCTGGAATATCAGAATGGACATGACAGCAGGCAGGAGCAATCCGCCGATGAGCACTCCGATCAGAAGCCCCAGCGGAATCCCTATGACTGACAGCAGATACGCCTGTCTTCTCACCATCTTCTTCAGCTGCTTTCCCGTGGTGCCGATGGTTTTTAAAAGTCCATAGTAACGGATATCCGAATACACATTGATGTAAAAAATATTGTAGATCAGCAGATACCCTGAGGTAATGATCACCAGCAGCATGACCAGGAGCAAAGCTGCCGTTCCAGCATCGATATCTCCGCCCAGATATGCCCAGTTGATGCCTGTTTCAATCTCTTCATCAAATCCGCACCGCTGGGTCAGGTCTGCCACCTGCTGTTCCAGCCGGAAGCTGCTGCCAAAATTAAAATCTGCGCAGATATAGCCTGCCAGCATGGTGGTGTCTGCGGATTTTCCTGCTACAGATTCCAGATCCTGAGGTACTGTTTCCCTGGCAAACGCCTCAGACACGCTCATAACCTGCGCCATGGCTACCCGGTCTCCCTCAAACCAGCCTGACAGCACAAAGGTCTTCTCCACTTCCTTCTGATTGATCACCATTTTCACCGGGACTTCTGCCCCCACCCGGCAGGGTACGCCCAGAGCTTCCAGCACCAGATCACTGGTAACAATCTCATCTTCTGCTTCCGGCATCTCCCCATGTGTGGGGTAACAGAAACTCCACTTTGCTTCCAGGTCTTCATAACAGCTAATCTCCGTGGGCAGTTTTTTCAGTTCCTCGTTTACCGCACCTCCGATCAGGATCCTTGCCGAGACGGATTTCAGTTTCGGATCTTGCTTTACAATCTCATACTCCTCAGGAGTCAGGTATTTGTATCCTGCGTGAGCGCTGCCTCCTACCTGCCTCATGGTAGCTTCCTGCTGCTTCTGCACAATGCTTCCTCCCACCACGAACAGCGCTGTGAACAAGATGGAAGACAGCGCAATAGCGAGAACAGCGATCAGGTTTCTGCTCTTTCTGGATTTCAGGGACTGATCCGCGATTCTGCGGATAACCTTTCTATTCTTTACTTTCCTCATGCTGCTCACCGCCTCTCTGCGATCTTCCCGTCTTCTATGCGGATGATCCTGTCGGCAAGCTGTGCGATCTCTTCGTTGTGGGTAATCATAACCATGGTCTGACCGAATTTCTCACTGGTCACTTTTAGAAGCCCCAGCACATCCTGGCTAGTACGGGAATCTAAGTTCCCGGTTGGCTCGTCCGTAAACTGTACCCCTATCCCCTTATGCCTTGAAAACAGGGGCTTTAACGGTATGTACATTTGTGTACTGTGTACACTTCTCTTCAGAAAAAGGCAGGGCTTTTATACCCTACCTTGATCTCCCTTAAATACTATGAAAAATTTTCTTTTATCCTTTGATTGCTTTTATCCAACACACAAAAGTACTCTTTTTCTTTTTTGTTTCCGTAACAGAATCATAGACTTCTTTTTCTTGTAATTTGTAACTTGTAATGTACGATACTTCTTGTAATCGTTTAGCAAGCCTTTGGCTTTCTTCGTTATTAGGTAATTCAACGCTATGTTTTTTACTTCTATCGCAAAATCCTGAATACCATTGTGAAAGTTCTGAAAAACAATTTTCAAAATCAGCCGCTTCTAAAATCGAAAGGCATTTAAACATCAACGTCTTTTTCCCTTTTTCATCTACATATTCCCAGGCTGCTGTAAATATCGATTTGTTAATCGTCACCTTTGAATCAACTAAGTTTTCAGCAATTTTTGCAGTCATATAATTTTCTCCAAAAGCATCCAACAGAACTTCTGCATTAGAAAAGTCGAGAATAGGCGAAAGCAATAGTGTTTCTAATAATGTTTCTCCCATTGGAATCTTTTCCATTACTTCCATATATTCCGCTTGATTATACAAAATAAAATCTGGACATAAATCAGGATAGGCATCTTTAATTTCACCATATTTATTAACATCAAAAGGAATATATTTTTTCTTAATCAAAATTCCAACTTTCTGTCTCTCAACCTTCTCTATTGGAATATCAAATTCTAATTCCAACTGAGGTAATAGTTTTTCAAAAGCAGAATCATCAATTGTACTTGTAATAAGTTCTTCGGCAAACACTTCATTTAAACACTGATTCTCTAAAAATGTAAGTTGATCACTATTTGTTTCAATATATTGAAGTAGTTCTGGCGTAATCTTATATCTTTCCCAATAACATTTGA
>DWVZ01000118.1 GCA_019119975.1 Candidatus Blautia merdavium
TTACTTTTGTCACCAACATTTTTACATTACTTATCATATTATTATTTGGAAAAAATTTGTCGTATATTTATATCATAATGGGAGCTGGTTATCTAGTTATCTCATTAATATATACTAGGCGTTTATTATTGTTGAGACATGAACAATTTATGATAAATGACCAATAATACAATGCTAAACCGTATTCTGAAATGCAAGGAAAGACCCGAAAGGATTATCCAATTACATCGTTGCCGTCGCTAATGAATATCCTGAGTTCGTTTGGAAGGAAATTATCATGAATGCCGTTGTTCATCATGATTGCAGCATTCATGATAATTTCCTGTAACCCTAAAATTGCCCGTTTTCTGTAAATAAGCCAACTGAGGATATCATATAAGGAATTTTATCCATCGTGCGGCAGCATACAACTTTATTCTGCTACTACAGAAATCCGCTGACGGATATGATTTCCGTTTACTGCTTCATCGACCATGGCAATGGCATAGTCCGCATAGCTGATCACACTCTCTCCTTTGGCGTTCAGCAGCAGTTCTTCGCCGCCCAGCAGGTATTTTCCGGTTCTGGGACCGTCTGCTTGGAAATCGCCGGCAGGACTGATATAAGTCCACTTCACATCGGTTCTGGCGCGCAGCTCCTCCAGAGCTTTTCCCATATGAGTTGCCAGCGGTTTGAAGATTTCCGGGAAGTCTGCTCCGTCCATGACCTGAGCAGTGTGTTCCGGATTGACATACAGGCTTCCTGCGCCGCCCACAACCAGCAGACGGATCTCGCTGCCGCTTACCAGGTCACAGAGATGCTTCAGGGAAGTGCTGTGCTGAGGCAGGGTTTCTGGTGTCCAGGCACCGAAAGCATCGATGACTGCGTCAAAGCCTTCCAGATCGGCTGCGGTAAGGGCGAAGAGATCTTTCTGAATGACCTTTGAGGCAGCAGACTGATTTTCTCCCCGGACAACAGCCGTCACGTCAAGTCCTCTTTCCAGAGCTTCCTTTACGATTAATTTTCCTTCTTTTCCGTTTGCACAGATAACTGCGATTTTCATTTTACTTACCTCCGTTTGTGTTGTTTTTTTATGCCTTTATTATAAAAGGGATTTTGCAGCGTGTTAAGTACGCACAAGATTGTGGCATAGTTACCGGTGTGTAACTAAAGGCTGCTGACCGGCAAAGGGGTCTGCCGCAGTATCTTCTTGACAGAAGAGAGAGGTTCTGTCATGCTAAGAAGCAGCGGTGCAGCCAAAGAGAAGCTGCATACCGGAAAGGATAACAGGAGGGAAGGATTATGGGACATTTTTATTTCGTAAGACATGGTCAGACCATATGGAATGTGGAGAATAAAATCTGCGGGGCAACCGACATCCAACTAACTGAACTGGGACACAGACAGGCGGAGGAAGCGGGGCGAGAGATCCTGCGGCAGAAGATGCAGATTGATGAGATCCTGTATTCTCCATTAAGCAGGGCGGCAGAAACAGCCAGGCATATTTCCCAGGTAACCGGCATTCCTGCCAGGATGGAACTGAGGCTGAAGGAGCAGAACTTCGGAAAATACGAATCCACACCCCGAAACGGAACAGAGTTTCAGCGGGCAAAGATGGATTTCGTCTCCAGCTATGAGGGCGGCGAGTCCATGCTCCGTCTGTGCCAGAGGATTTATAATCTGCTGGATGAAATCCGGGAGGAATCAGAGGAAAAGACTTATCTTCTGGTAGCGCACAACGGGATTTCCCGGGCAGTGCATTCCTATTTCAATGACATGTCCAACGAAGCCTTCGCTGCCTTTGGAATCAAAAACTGTGAGATCAGAAGGTATGATTTTCCCAGGGAAGAAGCTGCGGAACAAAAATCCCCGAAAAGAATACAAAAAGAGCATAAAAATCTCTGAAAAGAATTGACACTCCCGGAAAACTGCGGTAAACTATAACAAATTTCACATGTTAAAACGATAAAGCGATACAAGGGTGTACGCACATTGGAGTGGGTATGCCCTTGCTTTATAGTTAACTACGGGAAGAGAGGAAGGGGAAAATTTTATGTATGACGTTATCAACTCAATCGTTACCTCAGTCAATGATTTTGTCTGGGGCTGGGCAATGATTCTGCTGCTTCTGGGCACCCATGTTTTCATGACCATACGGACCAAGGGAATCCAGCGCAGAGTCTTCCAGGGTATCCGCCTGTCGGTTACCAAGGATCCGGAAGCTGAGGGCGAGGTCAGCCAGTTCGGAGCGCTGACTACAGCTCTTGCAGCTACCATCGGAACGGGAAATATCATCGGTGTGGGTACAGCCATTGCGCTGGGCGGTCCCGGCGCGGTTCTGTGGTGCTGGCTCACCGGTGTCTTCGGCATAGCCACGAAGTACAGTGAATCGCTGATCTCCGTCAAGTATAGGGTAAAGACCCGGGACGGACGTATGCTGGGCGGCGCTATGTATGCGCTGGAGCGTGGACTTCATATGAAATGGCTGGCAGTGCTGTTTGCTCTTTTCGGCGGTATTGCTTCCTTTGGTATCGGCTGCGCGACCCAGGTCAATGCCATTGCTTCTGTCTGTAAAGAGAATCTGGGACTTCCCAGCTGGATCGTGGGCGTAGTAGTAGCGATCCTGGTGGCTCTGGTCATCTTCGGCGGGATCAAATCCATTGCCAGAGTCTGTGAGAAGCTGGTTCCCTTTATGGCAATCTTTTATGTATTAGGTTGTATTATCATCCTGGTGCTGAATTATGATTTCCTGATTCCGGCGCTGCAGACGATCTGCACCCTGGCTTTCAAACCGGGAGCGGCAGCAGGCGGACTGATCGGAGGCGGTATCATGCAGGCGCTTCACTATGGTGTTGCCAGAGGTCTTTTCTCCAATGAATCCGGTATGGGTTCCGCGCCGATCGCGGCAGCGGCAGCACAGACCAGAAATCCGGTGCGCCAGGCGCTGGTATCCAGTACAGGTACGTTCTGGGATACGGTAGTTGTCTGCGCCATGACCGGTCTGGTGCTGGTGACCAGTATCATGAAAAATCCTGCCATTGATGTGGGCAACATCAGCGACGGCGGCGTGCTTACCAGCCTGGCTTTTGAGCAGATTCCGGTTCTGGGACCGGTGATCCTGGTTCTGGGCATTATTTCTTTCGCTTTCTCCACCGTCCTTGGCTGGGCGTATTACGGAGAGCGGTGTGTAGAATATTTTGCAGGGAAAAAAGCGCTGATCCCATACAGAGTCCTGTATATCGCAGTGGCAGTGATCGCTCCGGTGGTTTCACTGAACCTGATCTGGCTGATCGCGGATACTTTAAACGCTCTGATGGCGATTCCCAACCTAGTGGCAGTGCTGCTGCTGTCTCCGGTAGTAGTGGCTGAGACCAAGAAATATCTGAACAATATTGATAAAAAGGATACCGATCCCATACCCTATGAGGATGAAAGGTAATCAAACAGTAAAATAAGATAGTAAGAAAATATACGCCGCCCCGGCAGGGGCGGTGATTTTTCGGATAAGGAAGAAGATGAAGACAAAAGTTTTACAAAGCAACCTGACAGAAGGTCCTATTATGCGGACCATTTTACTCTTTTCCCTGCCTATGATCGCGGGAAACCTGCTCCAGCAGTGCTATAATATTGCGGATACACTGATTGTGGGAAGATTTCTGGGTTCCGGCGCCCTGGCGGCAGTGGGATCATCGTATACGCTGATGACCTTTCTCACCTCCATTTTGCTGGGGCTGTGCATGGGAAGCGGCGCGGTTTTCTCCATCCGGTACGGGGAAGGGGACGAGGAACGGCTGAAAGAAAGCATGGGCGCTTCCTTTGTGCTCATCCTTACTGCTGCGGTGATTTTAAATATCCTGGTGTTTGCCCTGCTGGATGAGATCCTGGTCCTTCTGCAGGTTCCGGCAGAGATTTACGAGACCATGAGGGATTATCTCTGGGTGATCTTCTGGGGAATTCTGGCTACGTTTCTGTATAATTATTTTGCCTCCCTTTTAAGGGCTGTAGGAAATTCTGTCACTCCTCTTTTGTTCCTGGCAGTGTGCGCTCTCTTAAACGTTGTCCTGGATCTGTGGTTTGTCCTGGGATTTGGCTGGGGCGTGACAGGCGCTGCGGCGGCTACGGTGATCTCCCAGTATGTGTCAGGGGTGGGGATCGCGGCATATACCTGGATCAAAATGCCCCGGTTCCGCATACGGGGAAAGGATTTAAAGCCCAGAAAAGAAATGATTTTCGAGATTGCCCAGTTTTCCTTCCTCACCTCTTTGCAGCAGTCTGTGATGAATCTGGGCATCCTGATGGTGCAGGGACTGGTGAACAGTTTCGGTACTGTGATTATGGCGGCGTTCGCAGCTGCGGTGAAGATCGACTCCTTTGCTTATATGCCGGTGCAGGATTTTGGAAACGCTTTTTCTACCTTTGTAGCCCAGAATTTCGGCGCGAAGAAGGAGGAGAGGATCCGCAGGGGCATCCGCTGTGCGGCAGCTATGGCGATTGTATTTTGCCTGGTGATATCGGCGGCGGTATTCCTCTTTGCCAGACCGCTGATGATGATTTTCGTAAAGCCTGAGGAGACCCAGATCCTGGCGGCAGGCGTGGAGTATCTGCGGATTGAGGGCGCTTTTTACTGCGGCATTGGCTGCCTGTTTTTGCTTTATGGATTTTACAGGGCAGTGAAGAAGCCGGGGATGTCAGTGGTGCTTACGGTGATCTCCCTGGGCACCAGAGTGGCCCTTGCCTATCTGCTTTCCTCCATAGAGCAGATCGGTGTAACGGGAATCTGGTGGTCTGTGCCCATCGGCTGGGCGCTGGCAGATCTCACTGGTTTTGTATATTATAAGGTGAAAAAGAAAACGCTTCTGGCTGTCAGGTAATGACCGCATGAAAAAGGAGAAACAAGAAATTTTCAATCCTTTTTCAATCTTTGGCAGTATAATAAAAGTATGCGGAGGTAGAAATATGCGGCTTTTATTGGTGGAAGATGAGAAAAGAATGGCGCAGGCGCTGTGTGAGATCCTGCGCCAGGAGAAGTATGAGGTGGATCACTGCGCCGATGGGCTGGAGGGTATGTATGCCCTGGAAAGCGGGGCGTATGATCTGGTGATCCTGGATGTGATGCTGCCCGGGAAAAATGGTTTTGACATTGCCAGAGAAGCACGGAAAAATGGGATCCGGACCCCCATCCTCATGCTGACGGCAAAAAGCGACCTGGACGATAAAGTGACCGGGCTGGACTGCGGCGCAGATGATTATCTGACCAAGCCTTTTATGACAAAGGAACTTCTGGCAAGGCTGCGCGCCTTAAGCCGGAGAAACAGCAGCAGCCCGGACGGCACGCTTCGTTTCGGCGACATTCTGCTCAGGAAAGAGAGCTCTACACTGCTGTGCGGGGAGAACAGCGTGCGGTTAAGTGAAAAGGAACTTCATATTCTGGAATACCTGATTATGAATCAGGGGCGCATCCTCACCCGGGAGCAGCTGGCAGTGAAAATATGGGGATATGACAGTGAAACCGAGTACAACAATGTGGAAGTGTATATGTCCTTTACCCGGAAGAAACTCAGCTTTGTCCGGGCAAAAACGGAAATTAAGGCAGTGCGGGGAGTCGGCTATGAATTGAGGTATGACCATGTTTAAGAAATCAAAAAGAAAAATAGTCGCTGCCATCCTGTCTGTTCTGGTGATCCTTCTGGCAGGTTCTTTCGGCGTGATCTATCTGGCAAGCTACACAGAGCTGACCAGGGAAAACCGCAAGCTCCTGGAGCAGTATGTGGAGGCATATGCCCTTTGGAGAGAGCTGGATACTCAGGTTCCCAGAATGGGAGAACAGGAAAAAATCCCGGACCGCCGTCATCTGGAACCGCCCGCGCTGGAGCTTTCCACTTTTTATTCCGTGGCTATCGCAGACGACGGAAAGGTACTGAAGGTGGATACGGCAGATATTTCCACCCTGGATGATGAGACGCTGACGCAGCTGGCTTTTGAGATTCTGGAAAAAGGAGAGAGCCAGGGGATGCAGGACCATCTGATCTACCGGATGCAGGACAAAGGCGGATATACTCTGGTGGCGTTCTTAGATAATACCCTGATCCTGGAAAGCGCCGGCACCCTGATCAGCTATACCCTGATCTGGGGCGGTGTGACGCTGGTGCTGCTGTTCTTTCTGGCGCGCTATCTTGCCAACCGGATCGTGGCTCCGCTGGAGGAAAGCTATCAAAGGCAGAAGCAGTTTATTTCCGACGCGGGACATGAACTGAAGACGCCGGTGGCAGTGGTGAACGCAAACGTGGAGCTTCTTCAGCGGGAGATGGGAGAAAATCAGTGGCTCTCCAATATTCAGTATGAAAATGAGCGGATGTCCGGTCTGATCCTGCAGCTTTTGGACCTGGCAAGGACAGAAAATGTGGTCCCTCAGATGGAAAACGTGGATTTCAGCCGTCTGGTATACGGTGAAATGCTGCCCTTTGAAGCCATTGCCTATGAAAATGGGCTGACTTTAGAAGGGGATATCACGGAGAACCTTTATGTGCTGGGAAACAGCGTCCAGCTGAAACAGCTGACCTCCATTCTGCTGGATAACGCGGCGCGCCACAGCGCAGGAGGCAGCCGGATCGGCGTAACTTTAAAGAAGGAAAAGTCCAAAGCGGTCCTGATTGTGTCCAATGACGGGGAGGAAATCCCCAAAGAACAGAGGGAGCGTATGTTTGAGCGGTTTTACCGTCTGGATACAGCCAGAACCGGGGAGGATCGCCATTATGGGCTGGGTCTCGCCATAGCCAAAGCCATTGCGGACACCCACAAAGACAGCATCGAGATCCGATGCCAGGAGGGCAAAGTGGAGTTCCTGGTGAAAATACCGCTGTTAAAAATGCAAGTTTTATGATTTTTCAATAAAAGTTCAATCTTCCTTCTGTACAATGTGGCTATCAACCAAGTACAGGAGGATTTTTTATGGCGTTTCAAACCGTTTTTAAACGATATGAATTGAAATATTTACTGACAGAAAAACAGAAGGAGAAAGTCCTGGAGGCAATGGAACCCTACATGGTGCTGGACCAATACGGACGAAAGACGGTCCGAAACATTTATTTTGACACAGATAATTACCGGCTGATCCGGCATTCTATTGAAAAACCTTCTTATAAGGAGAAACTGCGTATCCGAAGCTATGACCAGGCAGATCCTGACAGTACGGTATTCGTTGAAATAAAGAAGAAATATAAGCA
>DWVZ01000119.1 GCA_019119975.1 Candidatus Blautia merdavium
CTTCATGCAGGTGGGACAGGCGCAGATCACTTCCGGCTCTCCCATCTCTTTCCAGACGCTGCGGATCTTTTCCAATGCCTCTGAAGCCAGATCTTCTCTTCCTGCCCATTGGGCCAGAGCCCCGCAGCAGCCAAGAAGCAGGCCTACGCCTCCGGTAAGTCTACCTGACAGATCCCTGTAAGCAGCTTCTACTGTATCCGGTGACACGGCAGAAGCCTGGCATCCGGGGAAAAACATATATCTGCAGTGTTCATATCCCGGCTCAGGCCTGGCCAGAAATGCTTCATTGCAGGAGAACTGCTGGTCCAGAAGGCCGAATTCATGAACAGAAGGCGGCATTTTCTCTGTCTCCACCATGATCTTCCGGGCCATTTTGCATACTTCCGGGTAGTCAAATCCATTAGGACAGGCAGACTTGCACTGTCCGCACAGATCACAGGCATTGATCATTCCGTTTGCCATATGATTTCCCATTACAATAGAAAGATTGTTGTAAATTTCCCGGACAGCTCCTCTGGGATTCCGTTTATACTCCTGGAAATAGACGCAGCCCTTTATACATTCCAGGCACTGGCACTGTATACAGCGTCCGGCCTCTGCTGCCGCCAGCTCTCTGTCTGGTTTCTCCGGTCCTGTAAAAGCCCGGCTTCCTTCCACACCGTCCATGGTTACATGTAAGCGGCTCTCCTGAGGACCCGGCTGCCGCATTCCTTCCCAAGAGGCCCCCTGAAGATAGCGTTCCACTTTAGCTGATACATATTTGGCCCAGGCCAGTATCCAGGCAGCTCCGTCTTTCTTTTCCCATTTCTTTTCTGTTCCAAAAACATTTTCCGGCAGGCCGGTACGCCAAAGGCAGGGAGACAGACAGACTGCGTCCCCACATGCACCCCATTCTGAGACTTCCCCTTCTCTATCTTTTTTAGTCATACGAAAAAGTTCCAGAGAAGCCGTATCTGCCTCTGCTTCCTCTTCTGTCAGACCCCAGGAAAGCAGAGGCTCTTTCCAGTTTTCACACCGGGTATACCAGAAAATCTCATAGCCTTTTCTGCCCAGTTCCCAGCAGCAGGCCAGGGCAAAAAGGTCATCTCCCCCTACGATCACCTTTTTATTTTTCCGGGGGATCAGAAAACGGCTGCCTCTTTCTTTTCCTCCATACAGGGCGCAGGCTTTTTCCAAAGCCCTCACCTGGATCCCTTCCCCGACCCGGGACAAGGCGCAGGCCTCCTTGCAGGCTCCGGGACAGCCCTTTGCCAGAAGGTGGAGAAAAGGGGTAACGCTCCGGATCACTCCTGCTGCTTTTGCAAAATCCCCTTTTGCCGCATAGGCGCAGACTGCCCGCATATCCAGATGAAGAGGGCATACTGCCGAGCAGCCCGGAGGATCTTCTCTGGTACAGACAGCTTCCCTCTGATGAAGTTCTTCCTGGCCGAAAGCCTGCTTCATTAAATAATGTTTTCCCACAAATCCCCGATCCTTATGTTCCATATATTCTCTCCTGTGTTTAATTATCTATTTCAAGAATAATATTCGGGTAAAACAAAGCGGGGATCCCCCGCTTTGTCCTGTCTTTTCGTTTCCGCATTTTTTACAGAGCATCCAGTGCCGCTTTTACCACTTCCGGTCTGGCCGGAACTCTGGTGATCCTTGCTCCGGTAGCACTGTATATAGCGTTCAGGATTGCCGGATGAGGTGCGGCCAAAGGTCCCTCGCCGCAGCCGGCAGCGCCGTATGGTCCAAGAGGTCTTGGGTGATTTTCCTGGTAAACCAGCTCAATGTCGTCAGGAATGTCATTGGGGTAAGGAATTCCGCACTTTAAGAGGCTGGTATGTTTCTTCAGGTCCTCAAAATCTTCTGACAGAGCCAGACCGATTCCCTGAGCAATGGCACCCATGACCTGACCGTCCACAACCGTCTTATTAATGATGGTACCAAAATCAGATACCATGGTAAATTTCACGACCTTTACCTTGCCGGTCTCCATATTGACCTGTACTACAGGCAGGTTAATACAATACATATATACAGAGAAAGGATTTCCCTGGGCCGTTTCCTGGTCACAGTCCGTGCATGCGGTTGCCACCCATTTTCCTTCATACTTCAGCGGAAGCTTCTCTTCTACCATTTCCTCATAGGTACGATAAGTACCATCTGGTTTTCTCATGGCGTTTATCAGCATCTCCGAGGCAACACGCACCGCATTTCCGGTCATGACATTGGAACGTGATCCTCCGGCAGGTCCGGAATTCGGAGTCTTTCCTGTATCATTCATCACCAGTTTGATCTGATCCGGTGTAAATCCTGCCTGACGGAGGGTTTCATGGGCGTGGGTAAGGGTACCGATATCCGCTCCCTGTCCGTGATCCTCCCAGGAATCATAAATCGTCACCGTGTTGTCCGGATTCAGTTCTGCCCAGGCTTCTGAGGAGTCCACGCCGTCCAGGCCGCAGCCATAAACCCCCAGGGACACGCCGGCTCCATACTTGAATTTGCCGTTTTCTCCCTTTTCCCGGTTGAGAGTCTCTGCATAAGCTTTATTCTTCTGGTAATAAGGTCTTGCCAGATCATACAGATCTTCCAGACAGTATACGTCTGGTTTGCAGCCATTTGGAGTCGTAGATCCTTCAGATTCTTTATAGCAGTTCATGGCACGGAACTCAAAAGGATCGATCCCCATTTTCGCTGCCATCATATCCATTGCGATATCGCCGCCCATGAAAGACTGAGGCGCTCCGTATCCCCGGAAAGCGGCTCCGTATGCATGATTGGTGCAGACAGTCCGTGACCGGTTGCGGATATTGGGAATGTCTACTCCGGCTCCTACAAACTGGCTGAGACGCATGGTCAGCAGGTCGCCGAATTCTGAGTATGGACCGTGGTCAATAAGGTTGTCGCCTTCAAGGGCCAGGATCTTGCCTTTCTCATCCGCCGCCAGTTTAATATGCATAAAACCGGGACTTCTCTTTCCGGTATAAGTGATCATCTGATACATGTTAAAATTCAGAGCCACCGGACGTCCTGTGACAAGGGCGGCTACCCCTACCAGCGCTTCTATGGTAGGTGAGAATTTATAGCCGAAGGTTCCTCCTGCATGGAGCTGTATCAGCCGGAGTTTTTCCGGCTCTACGCCGATGCCTGCACAGATCATGGCATGATGAAGATGGATCCCGATAGATTTGGAGTGTATGGTCACTCTTCCTTCCTCATCCATATATGCATAAGCCACGTCTGGTTCAATGGGCATATGAGGCTGTCTGGAACAATATGCATCCATCTCTATGACATTGGGAGCTGTCTCCATAATAGGAGCCGTATCTTCTCCCTTTATGCAGTTGGTCTCATAGTAAACATTCGGTGTTCCCGGATGGATTTCCATAGCGTCCGGGTCCATAGCTTCCGGTGCAGACATGTAAGCAGGAAGCACTTCCAGATCAACCTTCACATACTTGGCTGCTTCCCTGGCATGGGTGACTGTATCTGCACATACCATAGCGATAGCATCTCCGTACTGGAACACTTTCTCGTCACAGAGGATCGGACGGTCCCAGCCGTCGCCTTTATTTGTGGGGAATGTGATAAGTCCGGTGATCCGGTTCTTTCCGGGAACATCTTTATAGGTAATGACCCGGTATACTCCCGGCATCTGCTCTGCCTGAGAGGTATCGATCCCCTTGATCCATGCATGGGATACTTCTGCCTGGACCAGTGCGATCTGCAGGGTATCCTCCGGAAGGGTCTTGATCTCATCGGCTCCAAAATCCCAGGATCCGGTCACTTTTGCCGCCGCCGAAGGACGGGCATAGCTGGTTCCCAAGATCCGATTATCCGTTGGCTGGAACATAAGATCTTCTTTTGTAATCTCTCCCCGCAGTACTCTGGCTGCGTCCATCACCGCATCTATCAGCGGCTTATACCCGGTACAGCGGCAGAGATTCCGGTTCTTATTGAACCATTCCCGGACTTCCGTTCTGGAGGGAGAGGGATTATTCTCCAGAAGCACTTTGGCGCTCATAATAAAGCCCGGCGAACAGAATCCGCACTGTGCGCAGCCGTGTGCGATCCAGGCCGCCTGAAGAGGATGAAGGTCCTCCAGGGTACCTATACCTTCAATGGTTTCAATTTTGGCATAATCCGGTACTTTCGCTATTTTGGTAATACAAGAGCGGGTCACTTTTCCATCCACGATCACATTGCAGGCTCCGCAGTGTCCCTCTCCGCAGCCGATCTTACAGCCCGTAAGAAGCAGTCTGTCCCTGAGCACTTCGGCTAAAGACTCGTGTCCCTCTACAACTAAAGTCCGCTGTGTGCCGTTAATCATAAGGATTTTTTTAATCATCCTTCCACCTCCCTATTCTGGTTTTCTTCCTGAATACTGCCGCTGTCAGACCCCTTCTTCAGCGGCGCTCTATCTTTAAGGCACTGATCCTTAAATTCTTATCTTTTTCTGGTCAAAGCTTTTTTCCTTTGCTACAATAGGCTTATAAAGGAGAAATGCTTATGGAACTGAAAGAAATTCATGCAAAACAAGTTACGGTAGAGGTCAGAGACGAAGCTACCGGAGAAGTCTTTCGCCGTACTCTGCCTATGGAATATTATGAAACCGCTAATTTTCTCCGTCTCAGCGGAGAAGACAGAAAAGGAAAACCCAGTGAGCTGGTTTTTCTGTCGGATACCGGAATGCGGCGTCTCAGAGATCTGACAGGAAAAGGTCCGGACAAAGATCCCTGCGGTACCCACCAATAATTTTCTGAATCTTTTGCTTTAATTATAGTTTGTTTTCAAAATAGAGTCAATAAATTCGCTTTTTTCCAATTATTCTATTTTGAGAATAATATAATTCTCATTCTCAAAGGGGGAATTTTTCATGAAGATCATCATATTTGGCTGCGGCCAGGGAGGCCAAACCCTGGGTAATCTGCTGTCCGCCTCTGTCCGCCTTCTGGCGTTTGCCGACAATAATCCCCAGACCTGGGGAAAAGAATATGAAGGAATCCCTGTAATATCCCCTGCACAGATTCCTCAAATGGATCCCGACCTAGTCTGGATCGCCATCAAAAATCCAGTGGCCGCCTCCTCTGTGCTTTCACAGCTTCAGGATCTGGGATACACCGGTCCTGTGCAGAATCTGTCTTCCCTTCTGGATCAGATAGACTTCCGGCTTGCCACGATCCGGCTTCTGGCGGAAGAGATCCGGCAGCGCTGTCTGCCCGGGGAAATTGCCGAGCTTGGGGTACACCAGGGCGCTTCCGCCCGGGAACTGAACCGGCTGTTCCCGGAAAGAAAACTTTATCTTTTTGATACTTTTCAGGGCTTTCCGGAAAAAGCCCTTGCTGCAGAAGCTGAAAGAAATCCATCGGTCCAATGGAAAGATGCTTTTCAGGATACCTCTGTATCTCAGGTATTGGAACAGCTTCCTTATCCGGAGCAGGCAGTAATCTGTGCCGGATACTTTCCGGATTCTCTGCCCTCTGCGCCTCCCCGTTTTGCTTTTGTACATCTGGATCCGGACTTATACGAGTCTGTTGCCCAGGGGCTCCGGATTTTCTGGCCACTTCTGGTGTGCGGCGGCGTCATTTTTGTCCATGATTACCGCAGTCTTCAGTTTCCCGGAGCCGGACAGGCAGTAAAAGAGTTCTGCAGGGAACACCGGCTTACCCCTCTGCCGCTGCCAGATCTCCATGGAAGCGCTTTACTTGTCAAGCAGTCGGAAGACTCCTAAACGCAAGCTAAAAATATGTTTAAAAACGGCAGTCTCAGATCCTGCCGCCAGGAAAGGAGTTCAGATTATGTCAGAATTATATAATCTCATCGCCTCCTGCAATCCCAATCGCCAGAGCCTTATCCTCACAGCTCTGGATGGAACAGCAGCAGGTGAAAAGGCTTTTTTTGCAGATGGTTCTCTTCAGTGGGAATCCGGAAAAGAAGGATTCTTCTCTCATTTTGCCGAAAATCTTCCGGATATTTCTGCCCCCGGTATTATCACCGAGAACAGTACACGGATCTTCTGTGAGTTTCCGGCGCATGAACAAAAGCTGGTGATCTGCGGCGCCGGTCATGTATCCATTCCAGTGATCCAGATCGGACGTATGATCGGCTGTACTGTCACAGTCCTGGAGGACCGCCCCAAATTTGCCGACAATGCCAGAAGAGCCGGTGCAGATACTGTGCTCTGCCAGCCTTTTGAAGAAGGGCTGAAAAAAATCCCCGGGGATAGGGATACCTATTTTATCATTGTGACCAGAGGCCACCGTTACGATCAGGTGTGTCTGGAAAAGATCATGAAAAAAGAGCATGCCTATATCGGCATGATGGGAAGCCGGGCCCGGACTGTCAAAGTAAAACAGGCTCTGCTGGAACAAGGCGCTGATCCCCAGATACTGGAATCCGTACACACTCCCATCGGTCTGCCTATCGGAGGAGAAACACCTGAAGAGATCGGCGTCTCCATCATAGCTGAAGTGATACAGGAAAAAAACCGCTGCCGGAAGCGGGGCGGTTTTACAAAAGAGATCCTCAGGGCAATTTTAGATGAAAAGGACAAAGACATCAAAAAAGTCCTGGCCACTATTGTGACCAAAAAAGGCTCCTCTCCCAGAGAAGCCGGGACAAAAATGCTGGTTTACCAGGATGGTCGGACTGTGGGAACCATCGGCGGAGGATGCCTGGAAGCAGATATCATCCAGAGATCCCTCCGTCTTATGTCTCAGGAAAGCCTCCCCCTGGTACTCCATCACGCTGATATGACCGGAAAAGATGCTGAAGACGAAGGCATGGTCTGCGGCGGTATGGTGGATGTTTTATTAGA
>DWVZ01000120.1 GCA_019119975.1 Candidatus Blautia merdavium
AACTGGCTTCCGGCAGAGTCCGGATGCATTGCCCTGGCCATAGAAAGTACACCCGGGGTGTGCGCCAGGTCATTGGAAAAACCATTCTGCGCGAATTCGCCTTTAATAGAATAGCCGGGACCGCCCATGCCGGTGCCGTCCGGACAGCCGCCCTGGATCATAAATCCGCGGATGACTCTGTGAAAGATCAGACCGTCATAAAATCCCTTTTTCACCAGGCTGATAAAATTATTCACGGTATTGGGAGCGATTTCAGGATATAATTCAGCCTTCATCACATCCCCGTTTGCCATGGTGATGGTAACGATAGGATTTGCCATAGTAAAATCTCCTTTGAACTTTTGTTTAAATATTGTTTTGATAAAACAGTTGATAAAATATTGTCATCTTATTATAAGCGCAAAAAATAAAAGGTGCAAGCCGGAAATTTCTGTGCTATACTTTGGCTGTAACAAATTGGAGAGAAAGAATGAAGAGGTTATTCATGATCATAGAAACAAACAGCGCCCGGGAAACCTTTGTCCTGGGCGAGAAAATAGGAAAAAGCGCCCTTCCGGGGCAGATCTACACCCTAAGCGGCGACCTTGGGGTGGGAAAGACGGTATTTACCCAGGGCGTGGCAAAAGGAATCGGCATCACGGAGCCGGTAAGCAGCCCCACCTTTACCATTGTACAGGAATATGAAGAAGGCAGGATGCCGTTTTATCATTTTGATGTTTACCGCATCGGCGATATTGAGGAGATGGAAGAGATCGGATATGACGACTATTTCTTCGGTGAGGGAATCTGTCTGATCGAATGGGCAGAGCTGATCCGGGAGATCCTGCCCAAGAACCGGATCGCTGTCACCATCGAGAAGGAGCCGGAGAAGGGCTTCGATTACCGGAGGATCACCATCGAGGGGCTGGACGGCGCTGAGCACATACTTGGAAAAGGAGAATGATACCATGAAAATACTGGCAATCGACAGTTCAGGGCTGGTCGCCTCTGTGGCTGTGGCACAGGACGATACCCTGGTTGCTGAATTTACCATGAATTATAAGAAAACCCACTCCCAGACTCTGCTTCCCATGCTGGAGGAAGTGAAAAAAGCCATCCAGCTGGATCTGGGATCCATAGACGCTATCGCAGTGGCAGCAGGTCCGGGTTCCTTTACCGGTCTGCGCATCGGCTCCGCGACAGCCAAGGGGCTGGGACTGGCGCTGCAGAAACCGCTGATCGCGGTCCCCACGGTGGAGGCGCTGGCGTATAATTTATACGATACAGGAGAAGACACCGTGATCTGTCCTATAATGGATGCCAGGAGAAACCAGGTGTATACAGGCATCTACTGCTTCCGGGAGCACCGGCTGGAGACGCTGAAACAGCAGGACGCGGTTCCCATGGAGGAACTGCTGGAAGCGCTGAACGCAATGGGAAAGACGGTGATCTTTCTCGGAGACGGCGTGCCGGTGTACCGGGAACAGATCGAAGAAAACTGCCGGGTGCCCTATACCTTCGCGCCTGCCCATCTGAACCGCCAGCGTGCCGCAGCCGTGGCGGCTCTGGGTGAGATTTACTATAAAGAAGGAAAGATCCAGACGGCAGCAGAACATGCGCCGGATTATCTGAGAGTGTCCCAGGCGGAACGGGAACGGGCGCAGAGACTGGGGAAGACGGATCATGCGTAAGATGCAGGAGCAGGAAGGTTGCGTCTGTCAGGATAAGACTCAGGGGCAGGATGCCTGCGTCAGCCAGGATGAGGTGAAGGAGCAGGAAGCATGTATCCGGCAGGATAAGATGCAGGAGAAAGAAGTCTGCGTCCGGCGGATGACCGCAGCGGACGCAGAGGAAGTGGCTTCCATAGAGAAAGAGAACTTTTCAAGACCCTGGACCAGGGAAGGTTTTCTGAAAGCTGCCCAGGAGGAACACGCTCTCTATCTGGTTGCGGAGGCGGCAGGTGAGATCCTGGGCTATGCAGGCATGTGGTGCGCCCTGGATGAAGGAGAGATCACCAATGTATGTGTGAAAGAAACAGCCCGGGGCAGAGGCATCGGAAGGCTTCTGATGCAGGCGCTGGAAGAAAAAGGGAGGCAGGCAGGGGTCTCCTCCTGGTTCCTGGAGGTACGGTGCAGCAATGCGCCGGCACTTCGCCTGTATGAGAGCTGCGGATTTCAGAAACTGGGCGTGCGGAAGAATTTTTATGAGGCGCCTGTGGAGGATGCCTGTGTCATGGGAAAGCAGTAGCTGCTATGTTTTTCTAGGTTTAACTGTAATTCCCACTGTGCCGGTAGGATTTCATCGTGTATAATGACACAGGAAACTACAGTGACAGAATCTGCACAGGAGGATCAAGATGAGAAAATACTATGATGAACAGAAAAACCAGCTGGCAGAACTTTACTGCAACTGCTGCGGAAAAAAGATAAAAACAGAAAACGGAACCATCATGGAAGGGGTATTCCCTGCCCATGTTCTCTGGGGATATTTTTCAGGCAAAGACGGAGAACGCCATCAATTTGACCTGTGTGAAGACTGCTATGACAAATGGGTGGCAGCGTTTCAAATTCCTCCGGAGACAGAACTTGAGAATGAATTATTGTAGTTTGAAATAGAAATGAGGAAAGAATTATGCTGGACGTGTGTCTGCTGGGAACCGGGGGCATGATGCCCCTGCCCAGAAGAAAACTGACATCTTTAATGACAAGGTATAATGGAAGCAATCTGATGATCGACTGCGGAGAGGGAACGCAGGTGGCAGTGAAGGAAAAGGGCTGGAGCTTTAAGCCTATTGACGTGATCTGTTTCACTCATTATCATGCGGACCACATCAGCGGGCTTCCGGGCCTGCTTTTGACTATGGGGAATGCGGAAAGGACGGAGCCGCTGACACTGATCGGACCCAAAGGACTGGTGCGGGTAGTCTCTGCCCTTCGGGTGATCGCGCCGGAACTGCCTTTTGATATCCGCTGCATCGAGCTGACCCAGCCGGAAGAGACGTTTGAATTTTTCGGCTACCACATTACGGCTTTCCGGGTCAATCATAATGTGACCTGCTATGGCTATACCCTGGAGATCAAGAGGGGAGGGAAATTCGATGCTGCCCGGGCAAAAGAGCAGGGAATTCCCCTGAAGCTGTGGAATCCCCTTCAGAAAGGAGAAACCGTGACCGAAGACGGCGTTACTTATACGCCGGATATGGTCCTGGGACCGGCACGCAAGGGGATCAAACTGACCTATACCACAGATACCCGTCCGGTAAAGGCGATTGCAGAACATGCAAAGAAAGCAGATCTCTTTATCTGCGAGGGGATGTACGGAGAGCAGGACAAGGAGCAGAAAGCAAAGGCATATAAGCATATGACCTTTGCCGAGGCTGCCGGACTGGCGAAGGAAGCGGAGGTCCGTGAACTGTGGCTGACTCATTACAGTCCTTCTCTGGTGCGTCCGGAAGAGGCATTAGATGAAGCAAAGCGGATTTTCCCCAATACCATTGCGGCAAGAGACCGGCAGTCCGTGGAACTTCAGTTTGAGGAAGCGTAAGATCTGGAAAGGAAAAGGAGAGGAAACATGGAAAATAAGAAAGACACATTGATTCTGGCAATCGAAAGCTCCTGCGATGAAACAGCGGCTTCGGTGGTGAAAAACGGGCGGACTGTTCTGTCCAATATTATTTCTTCCCAGATCGATCTGCACAAGCTTTACGGCGGCGTGGTGCCGGAGATCGCTTCCAGAAAGCATATCGAGAAGATTAATCAGGTGATCCAGGAGGCGCTTGATGCAGCAGGGGTTACACTGGATGATCTGGATGCGGTTGGGGTTACCTATGGACCCGGGCTTGTAGGGGCGCTGCTGGTAGGCGTGGCAGAAGCCAAAGCCATCAGTTTCGCCAAGGATCTGCCTTTGGTGGGGGTTCACCATATTGAAGGGCATATTTCTGCTAATTATATCGAAAACTTAGATTTGGAACCGCCGTTTTTATGTCTGGTGGTTTCCGGAGGTCATACCCATTTGGTGATTGTGAAGGATTACGGGGAATTTCAGATTTTGGGAAGGACCAGAGACGATGCTGCCGGCGAGGCTTTTGATAAAGTGGCTCGCGCCATAGGACTGGGCTATCCCGGAGGTCCCAAGATTGACCGGTTATCCAAAGAAGGAGACCCCTATGCCATTGATTTCCCCAAGGCAAAGGTAGATGAAGCGCCTTACGATTTCAGCTTCAGCGGGGTAAAGTCTGCGGTGCTGAATCATCTGAATAAATGCAGGATGCAGGGGCTTCCTATTAAGGAAGCTGATATTGCCGCGTCTTTTCAGCGCAGTGTGGTAGAAGTCCTTACGGAACATGCCATTGCGGCGGCGAAAGATTATCATATCAATAAGCTGGCGATCGCAGGGGGCGTGGCGTCCAACAGTACACTGCGTGCTGCCATGGAAAAGGCGTGCAGAGAGAATCAGATCCAGTTTTACCATCCATCGCCTGTTTTCTGTACAGATAATGCGGCGATGATCGGTGTGGCAGCGTATTATGAATATCTTAAAGGGACCAGGCATGGATGGGACTTAAATGCAGTGCCCAATCTGAAACTGGGAGAGCGGTAGGAAGGAGAACAGGCAGATGAAGTGTACAGCGATCGTCCTGGCAGCAGGTCAGGGAAAGAGAATGAACAGCAGGGTTCAGAAGCAGTTTCTTCTTTTACAGGGGAAACCGCTGCTGTACTATAGCCTTGCCTGTTTTCAGAACAGCAGTGTAATCGACGATATGATCGTGGTTACAGGAAAAGAGAGTATAGATTTCTGCAAAAAGGAAATCGTAGAATTATACGGATTTACAAAGGTGAAAGCTGTGATACCCGGGGGAAAGGAACGCTATGATTCGGTATATGCAGGACTCTGTGCCTGTGAGGGTACGGATTACGTTTTTATCCATGACGGCGCCCGTCCTTTTGTTACGGAAGACATGCTGCAAAGGCTCAAGTCTGCGGTCACAGAATACGGGGCATGTACAGCAGGGATGCCTTCCAAAGATACGGTTAAGATCGCAGATGAAAAAGGGCTGGTAGCAAAGACGCCGAAAAGGAGTCATGTATGGATGATCCAGACGCCTCAGGTATTTTCCTTTGCTCTGATCCTGGAAGCGCATAATAGGGCGCGGCAGGGAAGTATGGAGGAGATCACCGACGATGCCATGGTGATCGAGACCTGTACTGACCGGAAAATCAAGCTGGTAGAAGGCTCCTATGAAAATATAAAAATCACCACACCGGGAGACCTTCTGATTGCGGAAAGGATTTTGACGGAAAAATACAGGTAGAAAGATCAGGGGGAATTTGCTGAAGAGGAAATAAACGACTCATTTCAGCGCAAAAAAGATGTGCAAAAGCGCTGTGAAAAAAGAGCAAAAAAACTTATGCGAAAAAACTGAAAAAAATTTAAAAAGAACTATTGACAACATCTGACAATGATGCTAAAATATCACTTGTCGCTGACTGAGCGGTACAAGAGTTGGAGAGATATCGAAGTGGTCATAACGAGGCGGTCTTGAAAACCGTTTGTCCGCAAGGGCGCGTGGGTTCGAATCCCACTCTCTCCGTTTTCGGGAGTGAGATTCCGAATAATCAAATAAGATGATGAAAATCAGGCTATGGAGAAATACCCAAGAGGCTGAAGGGGCTCCCCTGGAAAGGGAGTAGGTCGTTAGTAGCGGCGCGAGGGTTCAAATCCCTCTTTCTCCGCTGACAGCGAAGGCTGTCGAAAGAAGTTGTAAAACTTCAAAAAAGCTGTTGACAAAGTGCTTTCGATGTGATAACATATCAAAGTTGCCGAAAGGCACGGTGGT
>DWVZ01000121.1 GCA_019119975.1 Candidatus Blautia merdavium
CGCGGTCACAGAAGGACCTATATCGGCGCCATGCCCGGCAGGATCATGGAAGGCATGAAACGCAGCGGCGCGTCCAATCCGGTCATGGTGCTGGATGAAGTGGACAAACTGGCAAAAGATTACGGCGGCGACCCTGCCAGCGCACTTCTAGAAGTGCTGGATCCTGAGCAGAACAACAGCTTTACCGATCATTACATGAATGTCCCCTATGATCTTTCCAATGTATTATTCGTATGTACTGCCAACTCCACAGACACCATTCCAGAACCTCTGCTGAACCGTATGGAGGTTATCTCCTTCCCTGGATATACCGCTGTGGAAAAGCTCCATATCGCCCAAAAACATCTGATCCCCAAAGCACTTGTATCTATGGGAATCAAAAAAGAACAATTAGCCGTAACCGAAGAGGCGCTTAAAAAAATCATCTCCGAATATACCATGGAATCCGGCGTCCGGGGACTGAAAAAGCAGATTGACACCCTGTGCCGCAGCGCAGCTGTAAAACTGGTGAAAAAAGAAGCGGACACGCTCACGGTAACCGCAGACGGGCTGAACGATTATCTCGGCAAAAGCCATCTGCATCATGAACTGAAATTAAAAGAAAAGACTCCAGGCGTAGTCACCGGACTGGCTTGGACTGCTGCCGGAGGAGAAATCCTGTTCATCGAAAGCAAACTGACCCAAGGAAAGGGAAATCTGCTGATCACCGGACAGCTGGGAGACGTTATGAAAGAGTCTGTTCAGATCGCCTTAAGCCTGGTGAAATCCCTTTATCCGGAGGAAACTGCGGTATTGGAAAACCATGATATGCATCTCCATGTCCCAGCCGGAGCCGTGCCTAAGGACGGACCTTCCGCAGGCATTACCATTGTAACTGCTCTGGCTTCCCTTGTGACCGGAAAGGCTGCGGACACCGAATGCGCCATGACAGGAGAAGTATCCCTGCGGGGCGGCATTCTTCCTATCGGCGGACTTCCTGAGAAACTGATGGCTGCCCAGCGCGCCGGAATCTCCCGGGTATTCATTCCTTATGACAATCTGGAAGATCTGGATGACGTTGCAGACGAAGTCAAAGAAAAACTGGAGATTCTACCGGTAAAAAAAGTAAGCGATGTGCTGGAACAGGTACTGGAAAAATAACTTCTTCCCCTGCACAAAGGAAACCTGTCAGAAAACCGCAGGGCTGCCGCTGCATCCTATCCGAATGCAGCAGCAGCCTTGCGGTTTATTCATATTAATGTATGGAAATTTTGTGCATCTTTCTTCTTTTCTATGTGTTATAATACACATGTAACAAAAAGAAAGACTTACTCAGATCCGCTTAAACAACGTCTCTAAGCAAGCCGTTCAAGCTTCAGTTGATTGGAGGAAAAGATAAATGAATACTTTAAAAGCTGAAAAAAGAGATTTGAACACAAAGGCAAAAAGACTTAGAAGAGAAGGTTATGTGACCGGAAACGTCTTCGGCAAAGAAATCCAGGGCTCCATCCCCATTAAAATCACTGGCACCGAGGCAGAAGCACTTTTGAAACACGGCGGCAAAGGCAGCCAGGTAATGCTGGAAGTCGATGGACAGAAGATCAATGCCCTCATCAAAGAGATCGACTACGATTCCCTGAAGCACCAGATACTGGAAATTGACTTTCAGGCACTGGTAAAAGGTGAAAAAGTCCACTCTGTAGCAGAGGTGGTGCTCCTGAACCATGAAAAAGTAAGCACAGGCGTTATTCAGCTTCTGCTGGAAGAGATTTCCTACAAAGCCACTCCTGATAACCTGATAGAAAAAATCGAGATCGATGCAGGCAATTTAAGAGCAGGGGATACCGTTAAGGTCGAAGATCTGGACATTGCCAAAAACCAGCATATCGACCTGACAACACCGCTGGATGCTGTCGTTGTCAGCGTGTCTGAGGTTCATAATACAGCAGAAGCAGAGGAAGAAAGCACGGAGGAAGGCAGTGCTGAGGCATGATTTATTTTGCTGCTGAAATCCATAGCAAGACCAAGCCTGCATAAAGGAGCCGCTTACAGATCATAATAATTTTAACAATCTTAGCACTTAAGAAAAACAGAGGCAGCTGGAAAGAAAATTTCACAGCTGTCTCTGTTTTTTCTTAAGTATTTCAAAGTTTCAAGTATCCGCATTCTGCCCGAAAATCTTACTCTCCTCCACCGATCAGTTCCAGCAATTCCTCTCTGCTGAAGCTTGCTCTGCTCATTCCTTCTCCCTTCAGAATGCTGTCTGCCAGCTCCCGTTTCTTATTCTGCAGCCGGATGATATTTTCTTCAATCGTATCCTTTGCAATCAGCCGATAGACACTGACCACGTTTTTCTGCCCGATCCTGTGCGTCCGGTCTGTTGCCTGCTCCTGAACAGCCAGATTCCACCAGGGATCATAATGAATGACAATATCCGCCGCCGTCAGATTCAGCCCGGTGCCGCCTGCTTTCAGGGAAATACAGAAAACCGGGATTTCATCTTCCTGAAAAGCCTGTACCATTTCCTTTCTTTTTTCCTTGGATGTGGAACCTGTCAGCAGGTAATACTTTACCTTCATCTGTTCCAGCCGTTTGCACAGCTGCTCCAGCATGGTAGTAAACTGGGAAAAAATCAGGACCTTATGCCCGCTCTCTACCGCGTGCTGCACCAGCTCCAGACACAGCCGCTCCTTTGCGGAAATAGGCAGATAATCCTCATAAAGCAGCCCCGGACAGCAGCAGAGCTGCCGCAGTTTTGTCAGCTCAGCAAGCACAGCGATTTTGGACATTTTGAATTCTTCCTCATTCTGCTTTTCCAAAAACAGACGCAGCCGCTTTACATGGGCGTCATAGAGCTGCTGCTGTTCTGTTTCCAGCCTGATATAGGTATCCTTTTCTATTTTATCCGGCAGCTCCTTGAGCACGTCTTTCTTCCGTCTCCTCAGAAGGAAGGGACGGATCAGCTTCTGCAGCCGCTGCGCCGCTTCCTCTTCCTGGCGAAGCACCGGCAGTTCAAACTCTTTTCTAAACGCCGGATAATTCCCGAAAAATCCGGGCATCAGGTATTGAAAAATACTCCACAGCTCGCTGAGGCGGTTCTCAACCGGCGTTCCTGTCAGAGCCAGGTGAAATTCTGCTTTCACCCGTCTGACGGCTTTCGATGCCTGTGTGCTGTGATTTTTAATATACTGCGCTTCGTCAATAATTTCGTTAGAAAATGCCGCCCCGTCATAAAAGCGGATATCCCGCTTTAAAAGATCGTAGGAAGTCAGCAGCACTTCTCTCTCTCCAGACTGACGGATCATTTCTTCTCTTTGCTCCGCGGTCCCGGTCAGCACTCTTACCGGTATCTCCGGCGCGAAGCGCTCCAGCTCACTTTGCCAGTTATAGACCAGGGAAGCCGGAGCGACGATCAGCGTCCTGCAGAATTTCTCCTCTTTGTCTGTAAATTGTGCTGCCAGAAAGGCAATGACCTGCAGCGTCTTTCCCAGCCCCATGTCGTCTGCCAGAATTCCGCCGAATCCGCATTCCTTCAGCCTGCTGATCCAGCGGACGCCTGCTTTCTGATAATCACGGAGCTGCCGCTCCAGAGCTTCCGGTACTTTCCACCTGGCTTCCCGCTCCTCTCCCATGGAAAGGATCCTCTCTTTCATCTCTTCATTTTCCCAGATCTTCACATGCTTTCCGGCATGAAGCTGTTCGTCCACATAGAGAGCCCGGCATCCCGGAAGTTCTATCTGCTCTCTTTTCAGTTCCTTTTCCTGAAGTCCCAGCCTGCTGGTCAGTTCATACAGATCCTGCAGCTTCTCATCTGCCAGATCCAGGATATCTCCATCCTTTAGCCGGTAATACCGCTTCTTTTTATGATAAGCAGAGATCACTGCCGCCACTTCCTCCGGTGAGAGATCATCCACAGACATTTTCAGCTCCAGCAGATTTCCGGAAAGAGAAACTCCTGCTGTTACAGAGTGGACGGTGCGCAGTTTGACTTTCTTAAGCTGATCGGAAATAAACACTTCCCCCAGACTGTGGAACTTCTGCAGTCCCTCGATAAAAAACTGCACCAGCTTTTCTTCGTCCTCTGCCAGAACGAAAAGGTTTTCTTTTGAATCAAAGGCATTGAACCACAGCTCTGCCTGCTTCCGGACTTCCTCTTCCCGGATCCAGTCTCTCTTCTCTCTGTCCTCCTGCTCCTGTGCCACATTATATTTTTTCTCTCCGTATACTGCCAGGATCCGGCAGGTAATATACTGTTTCTGGGGCATGTCCAGATAAATTTCAAAAGAAACATCCGGCAGGATATAATTTTCTTCTTTAAAGTTTCTTTTGACCAGATCCATCTGATTTTTGACCTCAGATAGAATCTCTTTACAGAAGAACGGCAGATCCTCTTTTTGCACAAACAGCGTTCTGTCCATTCTGTTTTCCAATATTTCCAGGAAATTGTCATACATGGTATCCGGCTTTCTGGGAACCAGACAGATTTTTTTATTCTGAAGATAAATCCTGTACTTGTTTCCGACGAAAACCGTTCCGTTCTCCAGCTTCAGTTCTGCTCCGCCATCCTGACCGGATACCCGGAACTTGACTTGCCCGCTTTGCCGGATGATCTGCCAGGTCTCCTCCTTTGCATTTTTCTTTACTTCTATGGTATCTCCCTGAAATGCCTCTAAAAAACGTTCCAGTTCAAAGCTGTCCATGACGATTTCCTTGCACACTTCACGATAAGCGCCGCTGCCAAAACTGCTGTAATAGACCGGGCGCATATAGTATTTTCGGTTTTCCCGCGCCCATTCCATAATATACTGTACCAGAGACTGTGATGCTTCTGAAAAGGCTGTTTTCGCATGGACGAAGGTCAGATTCTTTCCATAAGAATAGTTTCGGCAGTTGGCAATGTTGTCTGCCAGTTCCCAGAGATCTTTGACCACATATTTATGCCGGATCCCGATCTTAAACGTCAATCTCATCTCACTGGCAATCAGGGTCAGATGAGGCTCCAGTTCCACCTTGCCTCCGATCTCCTGTTCCTGTATGTGGGCAATCTGCATACGCTTTGCCTGTTCCAGAATTTTCTTAACTTCCTTATCCGTTTCCCGCACTGCCGGTTTGGTTTTATTTCCGGCTGTATATCTCTCAGGCGTCAGCATGGCAGACATTTTCTTTCCCGAAGCTTTTGCATAAGCGCTGATCCTGATCTGCCTGTCGCAGTAATCTTCGTATTCCAGCAGAACAGCCACACAATGCTTGCAGATCCCGCTGTACTCCGCGTAAGCCGGGCAGTCACAGTCAATATCCTCTATTTGTTCTGCAGCTGTATTGTATGTAACGTTCACATTGTAAGTGTTATTGCGGCTTCCCGTCACCAGTGCCTCAATGTAATCCAGCTCTCCGTCCTTTTCCACAGAGAACCGCTCGACCATCCATCCTGAATTGTATATCTGTCTTCCTCTTTCATAAAAACGACTGTTGGAAAGACTTTTTATCTGCTGTTTTGTAATCATGATAGCATCCTTTCCCGCTTTTCGATCACCCCTGCGTCCTGCATTCCCAGCAGGCTTCCGTTCAAATAAAAAAGCCTGATCTTTCTGCGCTTGTCTTTTTTCATATTAGCACATTCTATCAGGCTTTTCCATTTTCTTATGTTCGTTTTCCCTATATTCGCTTTCTTCTATTCGTTTTCTTCTATTTGTCCTCTTATATTGTTTCTGGGATTTTCTTTTTGGGACTTTCTTTTGGGGTTTTCTTCTTGCTTTTTCTATTTTTTCTATCTATACGAATAACACAGAACCGCTGCTTAAGCTTGACTTTCTCTTTAAGACTGCATAAAATAAACAGCAGAAATAAGCCGTAACCTTCTGTTATCTGATTTGTTTATTCATTGTAAAGAAAGGTACTTACACTGTGAAAGAGATTATCCGTTCTATTATCACCAATGTACTGACAGCCCTTTACCAGCCTTTCTGGTTCGCTGTTCTTTTGTCTATTACGTTCATGTTCCTGTATCTTTACGCCCGCAGTTCCGTCTCCGAGGGAGGGCGCGGGTATAAAGAAGCTGCCAAAACCTGGCTTCGGCATTTTAAAAACGATCCCGAATTCCGCCGTCTTTTCTTTTTCGTTTTCTATATTACCATGATCCTTTTCCGCACCCTGGTCAACCGGAACATGTGGCTGAACCCTTTATCGGATGTCATGGGCGGATGGTGGATTTATAAAGAAGACAGCAAAACCGGAGAAATGGTGCTGACTACCGAATGCATTGAAAATCTGATCCTATTTCTTCCATTTACCATCCTGCTGTTCTGGAATTTCAGAAAGCGTCTGCTTGGCGAGACAGTCCGGCTGGGCAAAACCTTCTGCCTTTCCATGGGAATCGTATTTCTATGCTCTTTGTCCATTGAATTCCTGCAGCTTTTTCTAAGGCTGGGAACCTTTCAGCTGTCAGACCTGTGCTACAATACGCTGGGCGGAGGAATCGGGGGCATTTTGTATTTTGCAGGGCATAAGCTGACAGCGAAAATCTCTGTCCCCTGATGCCCTGCTTCCTGCTGTCCGCCGCCGCTTACGCCAGCCCCTTTTCTTCCAGCCAGGATTCTGCCAGCGGTTTTCCTTTTCTTATTTTCGCAGCCCTGATCTGAAACTCCAGGATTGTCAGGGCTGTAAATACCAGCCAGAGAACAGTCAGGAAAACAACTGCTTCCCCAATGCTCTCTCCTCCTGCTATAGTGCTTCTGAATGCTTCTACCGTATACGTAAAGGGCACCCAGTCATGCAGATATGGTACAAAGCTGCCCGACAATTCCAGTGGGTAAGTCCCTACCGAACCGGCAAGCTGGATCACCATAAATACCAGCATCAAAAAGCTTCCTACCTTTCCCAGAAGATTAGTAAAGAAATACATCACCGACATAAATGCCACCGAAGCAAGACAAGCCACTGCTATGGTCTTTGTCATCTCTGCAGGTTCAAATCCATCAAAGAAATGCAGCATTGCCACCATCACCACTGCCTGCAAAACAGCGATCAGATACAGGACAGACGCCTTGCTGCCCCACCATGCGAAGCCTGATTTCAGTTTTCCGCTGTATTTTGTCAGCGGATACATAAGGCTGAACGCAATACAGCCTACCCAAAGCGCCACAGACATCATATAAGGCGCCATAGCGTGCCCGTTATTCTCCACAGTTGTGATCTGCTCTTCTGTGGTTTTTACCGGAGCTGCAAACATGTCTTCTGTCTCCTCATTCATAGCTGTCCCGCGAATCTGCGCTGCGCCGTCCGCCAGTCCCAATTTTAATGTTTCACTTCCTGCATTCAGTTCTTCCAGTCCGCTTCCCAGTGTCACGCTTCCGTCATGGAGCTGGTATGCGCCGCTGCTCAGCTGTATGGCGCCGTCGTCCAGCCGGGCAATTCCGTCAAGGATCGTATCTTTATTTCCCACAAGCTGCCCGGTTCCATCTGACAGCTGCTGCGCGCCTGCTGCCAGCGTATCCATACCTGCTGATACCGTTGTGGTTCCTTCTGCAAGGGCTCCGGCTCCTTCTGCCAGGCTTCCGGTTCCCTCCTTCAATTCCTTTGCGCCCTGGGAAAGCTGTTCTGCTCCCTGGGAAAGCGCCGGGATCTGCTGCTGCATTTCCTGCATCCCGCTGTCCAATGCCGAACTTCCCTGTATCAGCTGCAGGATGCCGTCATCCAGCTGCTGTGCTCCCTGCACCAGGGCTTCTGTTCCCTGGGTTTTCAGCTCACCGGCACCTTCCTCTGCGCTTTGGATCCCGCCGGCAAGGGCAGGCGCTGCCTGGGAAAGCTCCTGTACAGCCTCATCCACTTCTTTGGTTCCCTGCGCCAGACTGTCCGCTCCTGCTTTCAGCTGTGTCACACTGCCGCCTACCTGCGTGCTGATCCCATCTTTCAGCTGCACCATTGCGCTGTCCAGTCCTGCAAGATACTGATTGCCTGCTGCCTCTGTCTGCGCAGACAGCTGAGAAAGTCCGTCTGACAGTGCCGCAAGGCTGTCCGTGACACTTTCCATACTGCCCATGACACTCTCCTTGCTGCCCGTAATGCTCTCCTCGCTGCCTGTAATGCTCTCCATGCTTCCCGTGATACTCTCCATGCTTCTCAGGCTCTGCTCTTTTGCTGCGATGCTCTCTGTGATTCTTTTTGCGATTCCTTGTGTGATTTCTTCTGAAATCATATTTGTGATCTCTTCCGTGACTCCTCCTGTAACCCCTTCCAGATCCTCTGCCTGCCAGGATGCCTGCTGGAAAATCTCCTGATCCTGAGACAATGCATTACTGGTGTTCCAAAGGGCTTCCGAAGCTGACTGCAGACGGCTGGCAGC
>DWVZ01000011.1 GCA_019119975.1 Candidatus Blautia merdavium
AAGTTATCAGTCATTAGACGAGGAGGATGATTATGAGCAATTACATTTCCAAACTGAATGAAACCGTTGAGAGAACCCATGTCCGCTACCGGAACCGGTACGGAATCGCCCTCGCAGGAGACCTTTATACCCGCATCAAGGCGGTAGTCACTGCAAGTATGTTCGATATGAGCGCAGCCGCCCGGCTGGGGATGACGTCTGAACAGATTCAGGAACGAAAAGAACGGATGTCTCTTCAGAGATGTCTTCAGAGATGGATGGAACCGAAGCGGATGCTCGTTGTACCGAATTGCAATTACATAGACTTATATGACGATACCGAGAAAATCCCTTTTGTTGAGATTGAGAGATTTCTCCATGAGAGTTTGAAATAAGGGGTGCCTATGAAAATGCAGAGTAAAAGGATGTTGAAAAAAGCGACAGGCATTCTTGCAGTATTTCTTGTGCTGCTGACGATTCCGGCATGCGGAGCTTCCAGGGAGACGGGAGATTCTGCAGGACAGCAGGAGAGAAACAGAGAAAGCGAAGAGACCGAGGCAGGAGAGGAAGAAGCGGTTACACCGGAAACATTGACCGGTGCGCAGGACGGCAAGGATGAGAAAGAGGAGGAAGAAGCTATGATGATTTCAGTAAAATCAGATGCCTATGAGATTATTTACAAATTGAACGGCAGCCGGGCGGCAGAAGAACTGTATGCCCAGCTTCCGCTGACAACGGAAGTGGAGCCATTCAGCAATAATGAAATGACTTTTTACCCTGAAAAACTGAGTACAGAAGACACACCGCTTTCCGGAGGGGAACCGGGCTCTCTGTCTTACTACGAACCCTGGGGAGACGTGGTCATGTTTTATGCCCCGTGTGCGCCGAACAGCAGCCTGTATGAGCTGGGAACGGCGATTTTAGGGGAAGAATTTATCGAAAACCTCAGCGGGACTATTACGGTTTCCCCCTATGAGGAATAGAGGATCACACTTTTCCTGAAAAACCCATTGACTCTCACGCAGCGTCATAGCTTATAATAACCATACACGGGAGGAAAAAGCTATGAGAACAGTAAAGGAAGTCAGCAAACTTACAGGAATCAGTGTGCGCACACTGCATCATTATGACGCGATCGGTCTTTTGAAACCGACAAAGGTGACGAAAGCAGGGTACCGGCTGTATGACGATACAGCCCTCAGCCGCTTGCAGAGTATTTTACTGTTCCGTGAACTGCAGTTTCCCTTAAAAGAGATTAAAGAAATCCTGGACAGCCCCGGTTTCGACCCAGAAGAAGCATTGGAACAGCAGATTCAGCTGCTCCAGCTGCAGTATCAGCATATTGGGAAACTGATTTCTCTTGCCCGTGAAATCCAGAAAAAAGGAGTCAGTACAATGGAGTTTCAGGTTTTTGACAAAAGTGAGATGGAACGATATAAAGCAGAAGCAAAAGCGAGATGGGGAGACACCAGAGCCTATCAGGAATATGAGCAGAAGCAGGAAAGCGGACAAAAGCTGAAGAGAGCAGAAGATCAGATGATGGAATTGTTTGCTGAAATAGGAGCACTCCGGGAACTTCCGCCGGAGAGACAGGAAGTACAGGAAAAGGTCGGAGCGCTGCGTGCGTTTATTACAAGTCACTATTATAACTGTACTAAGGAGATATTAAAAGAGCTGGGAGAAATGTATGCCGGTGATGAACGTTTCCGACGCAGCATTGACCGGGCAGGCGGAGAGGGTACGGCTGTTTTTGCAAAACGTGCCATTGAGGTGTATTGTTCTAAGGAATAAAAAGAAAAAAGCGAGCGGCGCAAAAGCGAGGTCGCTCTAAGGAAAGAGCTGATAACATGCAGGGAAGAGGACTGCGGTTATCGGCTCTTTTGGCAGATGGGAAAGGGAATGCATACCCGATTTTTAAGAAAATCTTTTCTGGACCTCCTTTAAAAATAATTCTGCGGCAGGAGAAAATACCTGATATTTTTTCCAGATAATGTTCAGCCCGGATTCCAGTCTGGGCGACAGCGGACGGAAGCAGAGACGGCTGTCTTCGGAAGTGTCTGCCAGGTTGTCCAAGGTGACAGCATATCCCACACCGGCTTCCACCAGGATGGAGGCGTTGTATACCAGATTAAAAGTAGTTACAACATCCAGTTTGTCAAAGTCTTCTCCAAACCAGTCGGCGAATTCATTTCCCGAGGGATGAGGGGACATTGCCTGTCTGGAGAAGATCAGGGGCAGATGCAGCAGATCCTTTTTTTCTATGACTTTTTTGGCTGCAAGGGGGCAGTCCTTGGGCATGATCACACCCCAGATGTCTTTACCGGGAAGATTGATGTAATTATATTTTGAGAGATCTGCCGGCTGGATGAGGATACCGAAGTCCAGGAGACCCTTGTCCAGCCGTTCGGTTACGTCTTCGGCATTTCCGCTGTACAGGTGGAAATGGATGCCCGGGTAATCGTCTCTCAGATCCTTTATGATCTCAGCAATATCCCGGATTGCCTGTGTCTCACCGCCGCCTACGTAAATATCGCCGCTGACGGTGTTTTCTATGGAAGTGAACTCGGCTTCTGTCTTATCTACCATGGCAAGGATTTCTTCGGCGCGCTTTCTCAGGAGCATGCCTTCCGGGGTAAGGCTTACATTGTGGCTTTTCCTTATGAGCAGCTGTTTGCCAAGCTCTTTTTCCAGATCTTTGATCTGCCGGGAAAGGGTTGGCTGCGTCAGATGGAGAAAGTTGGCAGCAGCGGTAATGTTTCCCTCCCGGGCTACTGTGAGAAAATAGCGGAGAACTCTGATCTCCATAGGTTTTCTACCTCCCTTGTATGAACAGTCTGTTATACTGGCTTCTTTTAGAAATTTTACAGGGAAAAGGAGCGGCAAGCAATCCTAAACTAAAAATTTTTGGAAAATGGTGCGGTTACCTTTAGGAGATCAATCTGCATTTCCAATTTCAATTAACCCAGGAAATCAGCACAGCGTTTTGATATAGAAAATAATTATATCATGAGATAAAAACAAGGTATTTGCTATTTTCTCTGTTCAGAGTTACCATACAGATAAGAAGAAGGAGAAAGCCGCAGCAGCGCAGCCGTTCCTTCAGAAATGTTCAGTTTTCGCATGCAGAATGGAGGATTCAAAATGGAAGAAACATTAGTATTAACAGAAGAATGGGATAAGACATTTCCAAAGAGCGATCGGGTAAATCACCGGAAAGTAACTTTCCATAACCGGTACGGCATTACATTGGCAGCAGATCTCTATGAACCCAAAGAGGTGCAGGGAAAGCTGGCTGCCATTGCAGTGTGCGGACCATTTGGGGCAGTCAAGGAGCAGGCAGCGGGACTTTATGCCCAGACCATGGCAGAGAGAGGATTTCTGACCATTGCCTTTGATCCTTCTTTTTCAGGGGAAAGCGGCGGTCAGCCCCGCTATATGGCTTCACCGGATATCAATACAGAGGATTTCCAGGCAGCAGTGGATTTCCTGTCTTTGCAGGAACAAGTGGACCCGGAGCGGATCGGCATCATCGGCATCTGCGGCTGGGGCGGCATGGCGCTCAATGCGGCAGCGCTGGATACCAGGATCAAAGCCACAGTTGCTTCTACTATGTATGATATGACACGGGTAAACGCGAAAGGGTATTTCGATGGAGAGGACTCCGCAGATGCCCGCTATGAAAAGAGAAAAGCATGGAATGCCCAGAGACTGGAGGATTACAGAAACGGCAGCTATGCCCTTGGCGGCGGCGTAGTGGATCCCCTTCCTGAAGATGCTCCATTCTTTGTCAAAGATTATTATGATTACTATAAGACTGAGAGGGGATACCATCCGCGCTCTCTTAATTCCAACGGCGGCTGGAACGTAACCGGATGTATGTCTTTCCTGAATCAGCCTATCCTGCAGTATTCTAATGAAATCCGCAGCGCTGTGCTCATCATTCACGGAGAAAAGGCACACTCCTGCTATTTCAGCAGAGACGCGTATGAGGATATGATCAAAGGGAATCCGCATACAGAGAATAAAGAACTGATGATCCTACCGGGAGCAGTGCATACGGATCTGTATGACAGAATGGATGTGATTCCTTTTGATAAGATGACCGAGTTTTTCCGGGATGCCCTGAAGTAGGAGGCAGTCCTTTGAACGGTCTGACATCGGAGCAGCTCCTGCTGAGAAATTTAAGAGACGCCGGATGCGATGAGGAATCCATTCAGCAGTATTTCCAATGGCAGGCAGAGGGCAGGGAACGGGAACAGCTCCGATTCCTCTCTGCTTACCGAAGGAAACTGCTGGAACAGATCCATATAAATCAGGAAAAGCTGGACTGTCTGGATTATCTGCTGTATACAATGGAAAGGCAGAAGGAGTGACAGATATACTGGAAGAAAAGAGAAACAGAAAATCCCCGGATACAAGGAATAGGAGCCCCTTGTATCCGGGGATTCTTTCGTTGTGTGACAGCGAAAAGCCCTCCCCCTGCTCTGCAGGAGGTCTAAAGAATGGACATTGATAGTCTGGTCCATACAAAACGGGAATGCAAGTATGAGTGGTATAATAGGAAAACCTCCCCTGAATTTTCAGAGGAGGTTTCGATAGTCCTTGGGGGACATGCCGGTGATTTTTTTAAAGACTTTGCTGAAATAAAAGGAACTTTCAAATCCCAGATGGTCGGATATCTCATAAACTTTCAGGTTGGTCTCTTTGAGCAGTTTCTTGGATTCATCTATTTTCTGGGTCGTGATGTATTCGCTGATTCCTACATGCATGTACTTTTTAAAGAGCTGGCTTAGATAGTTGGGACTGATCGCAAAGGTATCGGCAATATCCTGCAGGTAGATCCGTTCGTGGATATGTTCCCGGATGTACTGGCAGCAGAGTACGGCGAGAGAATGCTGGTGTCCTTTCTTTTTCTCCTGGAATGCGCGGCAGAGACCTTCTTCCAGTCTGGTAAGCCAGGTGATAATGCCGGATGCACTTTTTATCCGGTAGAGGGAATGGTAGCTGTCGGGTTCATTCCGGAAGATGTCTGAGACAAGTTCTGCACCGTCTGCCAGGAGCGTCATAGAGAAATGCAGGATACTCCCAGCTGCGTCCAGAGCCTGGGAAAAATGCATATGATCCTGCGCCAGCAGGGCAATGATCGGATCCAGAGTGTTCCGGAGGGCATGTTCATCCAGTTCCTGAAAAGCCTGACTGATATCATCGCGAAACAGTGATAAACTGAAGATGTTGCGCAGTGTATTAGCATCCGGTGTTTCATCGTAGAACAGAAGGGGCTGCGCATCCGAGAGGTAGGAAAGGAGCTGCCGTGCGTCACTGTAGGAGGAACAAAGCTCCAGCGAATCATTCACCAGGCTGCCTACACTTGTCTGAAAATCTGCGTTGTAATAATTACGGAGCATTTGAAACGTACTTTCAAGAGCGTCCGAGACAACCTTTTTCCAATCAGCTATATGCTCCTCTTTCAAAAAGAAGATCACTGCCAGATAGTGGGTGTCCAGCGCCACAATATGGCAGGGAATATAGCGGGACAGGAGTTCCTGAAACATCTGGACAGTCTGATTATAGGTTCTCAGTGAAATGCCCATATCTTCACTTGCAGACATGCCGGGAGCATTTGGAATGTAGCGCATCATGGCAGCAGCGTATCCCGCTGCATCAAGGTGGATCTGGAACTCTTCTCTTTGGTGAAGGAATTGTTCCCTGCTTTCAAAAAGATTGTTGAGGAGCCTTATATAAAAGCGTTCCTGAAAAAGAAGCAGGCTCTGCCGGGAATCCTGAAAATCTGGATCCTGCTGTTTGATCAGGTTCACCTGCTCAATGGCTTTCGTCACTGCTTCAGTCAGGGAATCTGGTGAAAGATCGATCTTCACCAGATAATCAACGGCGCAGAAACTCATTGCCTCCCGGGCGTATTCAAAGTCTTCAAAACTTGTAAGAATGATGAAAACCGGAAGTCTGCCTAATTCATCCATGCATCTTTTTCCAAGCTCCAGTCCGGAGGAACAAGGCATCTGGATATCCGTGATGACAATATCCGGATGGTGTTCCCGGATCATTTCCCAGGCAGCATCGCCGTTAGAAGCTGTACCGCAGATTTCGGCGCCGAGACTGCTCCAGCTGATCATTGAACGAAGTCCGATCTGGACAAGTGGTTCATCGTCTGCAATTAGGATCTTTATCATTTTGTGTTACTCCTTTTTTCAGTGTCACTGTCGGATGCAGTGCTTTTCTTCGGAAGAAGTATGGACATACAGGTAAACTCTCCGGGAACGCTTTGGATGGTCAGTCCGTAATCTTTTCCAAAGGTATACAGAATCCGTTTATTTACGTTTTCGATTCCAACCTGTTTAAAGAAGCTGGAACGGCGGGAAGTCTCCCCTGAAAGAACGGAGCGGATCGTTTTCTCATCCATACCGATTCCGTTGTCTGTTATATCAATTTTTACATCTCCCTTTTCTGTAAGGTAAAGATGGAGATCAATATGCCCGCTGGAGCCTTTGGGCTCAATCCCGTGGAAGATTGCATTTTCTACAATAGGCTGCAGTGTAAAACGCAGGATTTGATTTTGCAGGAGGGAAGGCTCATCAATCCGGTATTCCATAGTAATGGCTCCTCCGTACCGGTATTTCTGGATGGTGAAATAGTCGTCCAAAAGCTGGAATTCGGTTTCTACGGATACAATACTGGAAGTTCCCTTGGCAATGCTTTTCAGCAGATGCGCCAGGGCGGTGGTCATCTCTGCAATGCCTTCTGCACGCTGTGCAGCTGCCATCCACTTGATGGAATTCAATGTGTTATAAAGAAAGTGCGGATTGATCTGGCTTTGCAGGATTTGGTATTCCTGGTCTTTCTTTTCTTTTTCACTGGCAATTTTTTCTTCCATGAGATTGCAGATATCTGAGGCGAGTAAATTAATGTTATGACCGATATCACCAAGCTCATTATCCCATTCTATCCCGGGATTAGGCGTGAAATCTCCTGCTGCGATTACAGAGAGCTGCTTTTTAAGGAGGGCAACCGGTTTCGTGACGCTGCGGTTTAAAAGGCGGATGAGCAGCAGCCCGATCACTGTGATAAACAACAGGATAAAAAGCAATATTGCCAAAAAACCCGCAAGGGAATCACTGGAATTCCATGAATCAACCGGAAGCGTGAGATAGCAGCCTTTAGCTTCAAGCGGCAGGGAGATGTAGAGTCCGGATCCGTCAGGGCTTTTATATACGGCTGTGTCGCTTCCCACGGTATCAGAATACGCAGTACATGGAACAGCCTTTGTCTGTTCCATCTGAATGATTTTTTTGCCGCTGATCCGGTATGTTTCATCACAGACCGTCAGGTATACAGGAAGATCTTCCTGTGCCGAGAATCCGGAAAGCGGGTCTGTAAACAGAGAAAAAGAAATCTGGATAAACAAGATACCGATTTTATCTTTGCTGTAGGCAGATTCGATGGAACGAAGGATCGGCAGCATCTTTTCAGGGGTTCGCGAAAATGGATTATTCTGCAGTCCCACATGGAAATCATAGTCCGGTGCATCCATAAGTTCCTCATAATAAGGAAGCTCCTTAATGATTTGAATGACACCGCGGTCAGTAGAGTAGGAGGAGGAAGAATATTTCTGCAGATACTTTGTCCCGCCTGCATTGGTGATGATGATCTGTGATATATACCGGTAGGCGGAGGTTCCGAGATATTCCTCAGTGAGCCGGTCCGAAGCGTTCTTTGTCAGTGCACTGTAGGCAGTGTCATCAGGATTGGAAGATATATAGGTGGAAATTGCTGTATTGGTCTGGCTCCAGAAAGCCAGATCGTTGACACTGTGCAGGTTTGCGTTGATCTCATTGCACATAAACTGCAGATTGGTCTCTGAGGAATGGAGAGAATTGGCGCGTAAATTATCAGAGAACATGATATAACTCATTACAGAAGCGCCAATACCGAAGACCAGCATCAGGGAAATCGTGATAAGCAGGAAGTTTCCTTTCAGTGTACGTGGGATTTTATTTTTTATAAAAGAAGTTATCCTTTGTTTCATAAAGTACCGGTCCTTTTTGTCCGCAAAATTTTAATATAGTATAGCATAATCAATTTTTCTAAGACAACAAAAAAAGGCGCCAAAACAGAAACATCATAAAAAAGTACATGATTTCGTAGAAAAGTATATATTAAAAAAACGGGGCGCAGAAAAAAGGCGAAGGAAGAGAAAAATGGCAGAAAATCATAGACAAAGCCATGGTAAATGAAGCTGATTTTTTTATAATAGATGCATAAGCAAAAACTTAAGGAGGAATAAGAGATGAAGAAAAAGTTAGTCAGCATGTTACTTGCAGCCGCAATGTGCGTGACCGCCTTTGCAGGATGCGGAAGCAGTACAGGTGATGACGCAAAGGGCGATGACACAGCAAAGGAAGACAAAGAAGAAAAAGAGGAGGAAGTGCAGGAAGAGGTATCTGCGGGAAGTGACACCGTAGTAGGCGCGGATGATGCATCTACAGTGCTGAAATGGGCGATCTGGGATGCGAAGACAGCTACCTACTGGGAAGCAGTTGCCCAGGCGTATGTGGATAAGAATCCTGAGGTGCGTATTGAGATGACAGACTTGGGATCAGCAGATTACCAGACTGTACTTTCTACAGAGCTGTCCGGTTCCGGTTCTGATTTTGATGTTGTTACTATAAAGGACGTTCCGGGTTATGCGACTCTGGTATCCAAAGGAGTTCTGGAGCCGCTGGGGGACAGGATCGAGGCAGACGGAGTTGATTTATCCTTATACAACGGAATGACAGACCAGGTTACAGTGGACGGGGAATTGTATGAACTTCCATTCAGGAATGATTTCTGGGTGCTGTATTACAACAAAGACCTGTTTGATGATGCCGGCGTAGCGTATCCCACCAACGATATGACGCTGGAACAGTATGACGAACTTGCAAGAGCTGTTGCCAAGGAAGGCTTCGGCGATGAGCAGGTATATGGTTCTCATTACCATACCTGGAGAAGCGCAGTTCAGCTTTTCGGAGTTCTTGACGGACAGCATACAGTTCTTGACGGAAATTATGACTTTACAAAACCATATTATGAAATGGTAAAGAAACAGGAAGAAGACGGAATCTGCCGCTCCTATGTGGATACCAATGCTTCTCAGCTGCACTACTCTGCTGCCTTTTCAGAAGGAAATACAGCAACTATGAACATGGGAACCTGGTTTATCTCCACTTTGATCCCAAGCCTTGCAAGCGGAGAGTATGATTCAGAGCTCTGCGGAAACTGGGGAATCGTGAAATATCCACATCCGGAAGGTGTTGAGGCAGGTACGACCATCGGACAGCTTACAAGCCTCGCTATTCCAACGGTTTCTGATCAGAAAGATGCTGCATGGGATTTCATCAAGTTCGCAGGCGGCGAGGAAGGTGCGGCAGCAGTGGCAGCTACAGGCGCATTCCCTGCAGTTATGAGCGATAAAGTTATTGAACAGCTCGCTTCTATGGAAGGATTCCCCACAGACGAGGCAAGCAAAGAAGCACTTCAGACATCCAATGTATATCTGGAAGCACCCTATGCTTCTAATGTGGCAGAGATCAATACGATCCTTGACACCTACCACAAGGACATTATGAACGGAGATATCTCGATTGATGACGGCATACAGAAGATGAACGAAGAAGTGAGTGGTCTGAAATAATAAGGGCACTGCAGGTTCAGGAGAAGTCTCTTAGAGGGGCTTCTCCTTTTCAATCACAGGAAATGCAGGAGAGCAGGACGCAGACCGAATTCAGAAGAAAGGAAAGGAGAGCGCGTATATAAGCGCAGGAGAGGTATGGAGAATTCAGCAGAATTAAAAAAAAGCAGAAAGGCGCGTGACAGGAAGCGGGCGCTGGTGGCATATTCATTTATTGCGCCCAATTTCATTGGGTTTGCGGTATTTACACTAGTACCCATTGTCTGTGCATTTGCACTTGGCTTTTTAAAGTGGGATGGGAACAATCCCATTCAGTTCGCAGGGCTTGAGAACTTTAAGAAGCTTTCAGGGGACAGTATGTTCTGGGCATCCCTGAAGAATACGATTATTTACTGCATCGGTACGGTGCCGCTTACGATGATCGCTTCTTTAGCACTGGCGATCATCCTGAACCAGAAGATCAAAGCGAGGGGGATTTTCCGTACAGTGGCATTCTTCCCATATGTTGCTTCCCTTGTGGCTATTACGGCAGTATGGGCAATGATCTTTCATCCCAGCAAAGGACCTGTCAATGCGGTTCTGTACTATGTATTCCATATGGAAGAACTGCCCAACTGGTTCGGAAAAGATCTGATCCTCCTGACACTGATCCTGTTCAGTATGTGGAAGTATATGGGGTATTACATGGTTATCTATCTTGCCGGACTTCAGGGGATTTCAGCAGAACTGTACGAGGCGGCTTCCCTGGATGGCGCAGGTACATGGCAGAAATTCCGTTATGTGACATGGCCCCAGCTTCGTCCTACCACATTCTTTGTTGTCGTTATGCTTACCATCAACTGCTTCAAGGTATATGATATCGCCATTATGCTTGCAGGCGGTGCGGACGGAAGGCTGGGAACATCTTCTACGGTACTTGTCTACTACATTTATCAGAAAGCGTTTGTGGAATGGGATCTGGGATATTCCAGTGCGATCGCTATGGTTCTGTTCCTGCTGGTATTGATCATTACGCTGATCCAGTTCAGGGGCAATGCAAAGTATGAGAATTCATAAATAAAATGGGAAAGGAAGAGAAAAGATGTCAAAGAAATCATCCATGCATCGAAACAGAGTGGTCGGGAAAATTCTGGTCTATGTACTGCTCATCCTCATTACAGCGGTCATGATCGTTCCGTTCCTGTGGATGCTGTCTGCTTCGATCAAGACAAATACAGAAGTATTCAACATTACATCATTCCAGTTTATACCAGATGAACCGCAGTGGAGCAATTATCAGGAAATCTGGACCAAGATCCCCCTGGCAAAGTTCATCGGCAATACAGTATTCCTGACAATTGTGGTAACAACGCTGCAGATGCTGACCAGCAGCTTCGCCGCATATGCATTTGCAAAACTGGATTTCAAACATAAAAACGGACTGTTTCTCGCATACATTGCAACGATTGCCATGCCTTGGCAGGTATATATGGTGCCTCAGTTTATCATGATGCGGGGCATGGGACTGAATGATAGGCTTTTGGCAATGATCTGTCTGCAGGCGTTTTCCGCATTTGGCGTTTTCCTGATCAAGCAGTTTTATGAAGGGATTCCGGATTCTCTTTGTGAGGCAGCCAGGATTGACGGCATGAGTGAATATAAGATTTATTCCAGCATCATGCTTCCGCTGTCAAAGCCGGCACTGTCAACACTTGTTATTTTCACATTTGTAAATACCTGGAACGACTATCTGGGACCTTTGATCTACTTAAAGTCTGAGTCAAAAAAGACGATCCAGCTTGGTCTTAAGATGTTTATCGGACAATACGCGGCAGAGTATGGTCTGATCATGGCAGGATCTATCATCACCCTGCTTCCTGTACTTGTGGTGTTCCTTGCGCTCCAGAAGTATTTTGTGGAGGGCGTAGCTGCCACAGGAATAAAGGGATGACACAAAAGGAGACCCCATGGGAATACAGTGAGGAAGATACGGATTTTGCATCTTTCAGGAGGAATAAGAATGAAGAATTTGTTTAATATAGACAATCCGGTATGGAGATTTATGGGAAAGCTGACAGATTTGGCTGTCCTGTCCGGACTTTGGGTACTGTTTAGCCTTCCAGTGGTGACTGTAGGCCCCGCTACGGCTGCACTTTATTATGTGACGCTGAAACTGGCAAACGATGAGGAAGGCTATACTGTGCGTTCTTTTTTCCATGGGTTCAGGGAGAATCTGATACCGGGCATTCCCCTGGGGATCGGAGCCGTGTTCGTGGGAATCTTTCTGGGCTGCGATCTATATCTGTATTCCAGGATAGAGGGACAGGCAGGGACATTGCTTTTGTGTGTGACAGTTATTTTTGCGGCAGTCTATCTGATGATCTTGTTTTATCTGTTCCCGCTGCTGGCAAGATGCGATACAGACTGGAAGCATCTGCTGGCCATGGCATTTGTCATGTCAGTGAAAAATTTTGGCTGGACGCTTCTGATGATCGTGACTACGGTATGCTTTCTGGCCATAGGACTCTTCGTACTTGCCCCGATCCTGATCGCAGCTATTGGAGGGGCAGCGTATATTCATTCAAAAATATTAAATATGCTGCTGAAAGAATATCAGCTGGGACTTTGCAGTGAATAAGACCCTGCCAGTAAAAGGAAAGGAGATAAATGATGCTTTATCCAAAGATAAATGATGCGAGGACAGTGATGGATCTGTCCGGAATATGGGATTTTAAATTGGATGATGGAAAGGGATTTGAGGAGAAGTGGATGGAACGTCCGCTGGAAGCTCCGGAAAGGATCGCGGTGCCTGCGTCCTATAATGACCAGGTCGAGGGTGTGGATTTCAGAGAACACTGCGGCTGGGCATTTTATCAAAAGGAGATTTATATTCCTAAGATCCTTCTGACACAGCGTGTTGTACTTCGTTTTGGCGCGGTGACGCACAAGGCAAAGGTTTATTTAAACGGGGAACTTTTATGTGAGCATATAGGCGGTTTTCTTCCGTTTGAAGCGGAAATCCAGAATTTTGTACATCCTGGGAAAAATCTGCTCTGCATTGCAGTGGATAACCGGGTAAACTATTCGACGCTCCCCATTGGAAATGAGGTGGGAGCCGCATTTTTCGGGTCCGAGCTTCCGGATATCCCCAGTGTCAATACAACCATTCCAAAGCCGCACAATGCCCCCAATTTTGATTTCTTCAACTATGCGGGCATCAACCGTCCGGTGAAGATCTATACCACGCCGAAGGCATATATCCGTGATATTGTACTGGTGACGAAGATTGAAGGAGAACATGCAAAAGTGCATTATACCGTGGATTGCTGCGGAGGAGAAGACCAGAATGTGACGGTACGGTTTTTTGATGAGGCTGGGGAAGAAACGGCATGTGCACAGGGCAGGGAAGGTACTGTGCTGATCAGGAATGTACATCTGTGGCAGCCTGGAAATGCGTATCTGTATACAGCAAAGGCGGAGTTTGGGCAGGATCTGTATGAAGAGCAGTTTGGTGTACGCTCCATAGAGATCAAGGGGACACAGTTTTTGATCAATGGACAGCCGTTTTATTTTAAAGGATTTGGAAAACATGAGGATAGTGAGGTACATGGAAGAGGTCTCAATGAACCTATGAATGTGAAGGATCTTTCCCTGATGAAGTGGCTGGGAGCCAATTCCTTCCGTACTTCTCATTATCCGTACGCTGAGGAGATGCTCAGTCTGTGTGACCGGATGGGCATCGTGGTCATTGACGAGACGCCGGCAGTGGGATTGAATTTCGGATGGAATGACGAAGGGTATGCCAAGTTCAAGACGAAGGAGCATCACGCACAGGTGATCAGAGATCTGATCGCAAGAGACAAAAACCATCCCTGTGTGGCAGTTTGGTCGATTGCCAATGAACCAGATACAGAGAAACAGCCCCAGCAGGCGCATGATTATTTCATGCCTCTTTATGACCTGGCTCATGCATGCGACCCGCAGGACCGTCCGGTAACGCTTGTGATCTGCCAGAATGATTATACCAGAGATATTACCGCTCCGAAAATGGACCTTATCTGCGCGAACCGATATTATGGCTGGTATGTGTTCAGCGGGGATCTTGATGCGGCAGAGCGTGCCATGAGAGAGGAAATGAAATACTGGGAGAAACTGGGAAAACCGTGGATGATTACAGAGTACGGCGCAGATACCGTAGCCGGAATCCATATGGCTACCGGCAATATGTTCAGCGAAGAGTACCAGGCAGAGTATTATAAGACCATTAATAAGGTGCTGGATGAGTTTCCTTTTGTGGTGGGAGAGCATGCATGGAACTTTGCAGATTTTGCCACGATTCAGGGAACTCTGCGTGTAGACGGAAATAAGAAAGGGATTTTCACTCGTGCAAGAAGACCGAAACTGGCTGCACATTATTTCCGAAACCGGTGGCATGGAATCCCGGACTTTAATTATAAAAAATAGATAGTATTTTTAGACATGGAAGCAATGGAGGGCGCAGGGAAAGATCGTTTCACTGCGTCCTTGTAATAGAAGGAGAAGATCATGAGAAAATTCACTACAGCAGATTTCAGTACAAAAAAGGCAGCAGAACAGGCGCTGCTGGATATACTCAACCCGCTCAAACCCTTCTACAGTGAGAGCGGCGCCCGGGTCCATATTGGAAACACAAGCACCCATTATGAAAATGATACGATTCCTATGGAGACCTTTGCACGTCCGCTGTGGGGGTTGGTCCCCTTTTGGGCTGGCGGAGGTTCTGACCATGTGTTTGAAGAGCTTTACCGCAGGGGGCTGGAAGCCGGTGCCGATCCGTCACATCCCGATTACTGGCATACCTGCAGAGATTATGACCAGAAATTCTGTGAGATGGCGGCGATCGCATTTGGAATGCTGTTCTGTCCGGAAAAAGTGTGGGAACCTCTTTCTGAACAGGGGAAGGAGCATCTGACGCAGTGGCTGTGGGAGATTAACCGTCATGAGTGCTGTGCCTGCAACTGGCAGTTTTTCAGTATCATAACAAATGTAGCACTGTATAAAGCGGGAAGACCGTATGATAAGAAACGTCTCGAAGAAGGGCTTAACTGCATTGATGCATACTATGACGCAGGAGGGTGGTATAAGGACGGAAACGGGGGAGATAAGGACTATTATAATCCTTTTGTCATGGTGACCTATGGTATTGTTTATGCGCGTTTTATGGAGAAAGAAGATCCGGTGCGCGCCAAACGTTTCCTTGACCGGGCGCTTGCTTTTGGAAAAGATTACATTTACTGGTTTTCAGAGGACGGATCCAGCTTTGCATATGGGAGGTCTATGACCTACCGTTTTGCACAGGCAGTGTATTTCTCTATGTGCGTGCTGTGCGATGTGGAAGTTTTTCCGCTTCCGGTACTCAAGGGAATCCTGGTACGGCATCTGACCCACTGGCTGAACCAGCCTATCTGGGACAACGCGGATATCCTTACGATCGGCTATGCCTATCCTAATTTACAGATGTCCGAAAGTTACAATGCACCGGGATCTCCATACTGGGCGATGAAAGCTTTTATGTTCCTGGGGACAGACCAGGATCATCCTTTCTGGAAAGCAGAGTGCGCACCGCTTCCGGCATTGGAGGAGAAAAAATATCTGGAACATGCCGGCATGGTCATACAGCGGGGAAAGGAAAACGTGGTAGCGCTGATCCCCGGACGGCAGCAGGCAGACGGACACAGCCATACAGTCGAAAAATACTCAAAGTTTGCATACTCCAGCAAGTTCGGATTCAGTATCATGCGGTCGAATCTGACGCTTGCAGAATGTGCGCCGGACAGTACACTGGTCTTTGAAGTCTATGGCTATTTCTTTGTAAAGGATGTGATTGAGCCCCAGTTTACTGTATCAGAAGAAAAGCTGGTATTCTCCTGGACTCCCATTAAGGGGATCCATGTCACAACCACGATAAAACCCACAAAGACAGGACATGTGCGGACTCATGAGATTACAAGTGATGTAGACTGCAGGGCATATGACTGTGGATTCGCCCTGTCTTCCGATGACAGACAGCCTTTCTGTACAGCGGAAGAAGGCGGGAGTTCCTATATGGAGAACCAGGACGGCTACTGCAGAGTGCAGGCTGTGAAAGGAGGCGGGACGGGACAGATCCTGATTCCAGATCCCAATACCAATCTGATGCATGCGAAGACACGTATCCCTATGGCAGCCTATGAGATTCGCCGGGGCACACAGACCATACAGACACAGGTAGACTATCTGTAGCAGGGAGGCAGAAAAATTGGAGACCAGCTTTATCCCCAAATGGTTTACAATCCGGGAGTTTGCGGACAGCGTTCCCCAATGTATGTATCATAAAGAAGCTGAGGCGAGCGGACAGGACGGATGTGCGGCAAAAAACAGAGGGGACGGGATCCAGAATCTCCATGTCCTTGCCCGTGCAGAACTGTTATGGGAAGAAGAGCAGATGTCTATAGGCGCCTCAGTGCAGGAGCATGAGGATGAATGCAGATGGATTTTAAGGATTACGGCAGATGATTATTATAAGCTGTATGTAAACGGGACATATGCAGGTCAGGGACCTGCACCTGCCTGGCCGGAAAAATATTATTATAATGAAATGGACATCACGTCTTATCTCAGGAAGGGAAAAAATGTCCTGGCACTCCATCTCTATTACCAAGGACTGGTAAACCGGGTCTGGAACAGCGGAGACGGAAGATTTGGTTTCGCATGTCAGATGGTAAAGCGGAAGGAAAGTGAGGAGACACAGGCAGGAGGAAACGCCCCTTTTTATCCGGTGATCCCTGAATGGAAATATGAGATCTGTCAGGCTTATTCCGGAGCTGTGACGGGGTATGACACACAATTTCTTGAAAATTTCGACAGCAGGAGATGGCAGGAGGACTGGAAAGAGCCGGGATTTGATGACAGCAGCTGGATTCCGGCAGTACCTGCCCGATGGGCAGATTACCAGTGTGTACAGCAGCCTACCCGGATGCTCAGTGTGTACAGCAGACTGCCAGATAAAATCCAGAAAACAGACCGGGGCTGGTTCCTTGACATGGGGCAGGAAGTGACCGGGGCGCTGGTTCTGGAGGCAGAAGCAAAGGAAGACGGAGCGCGTGCAGTGATCCAATGCGGGGAGGAACTGGAGGAGATTGTCCAGGACGGAAGCAGAAGATACGGTGGAAACCGTGTGCGCTTTGCCATGAGATGCGGATGCCGGTATGAGGAGATCTGGACGCTCAGAAAAGGGATCTGCCGTTTGGAACCTTATGATTATAAGGCATTTCGCTATGCAGAGATTCTCTGCGGAGATGATGTGCAGGTGACAAAGATCGAAGCACAGATCCGGCATTATCCTATGAAGGAAGATCTCTGTGTCCTTTCATCAGGCAGCAGAAAACTGGACCAGATTTTCCAGATCTGCAAAAACGGAGTGAAATATGGGGTGCAGGAGGGATATCTGGACTGTCCCTCCAGAGAAAAGGGGCAGTATCTGGGGGATGCCGTCGTTGCTGCCAGATCCCAGGTATGGCTGACCGGGGATACACGGATGCTCCGCAAGTGTATTGACCAGTTTGCCCTGACAGCCTCCATATGCCCGGGCATTATGGCAGTTGCGCCTGGTTCCTATATGCAGGAGATCGCAGATTTTTCCCTTCTGTGGCTGCAGCTGCTTTGGACGGATTACCAGTTTACCGGTGATAAAGAATTTCTGAAAAAACACTGGTCGGAGGCAGAGGGGATTGTGAAATATTTCCGCCGATATGAGAGGGAGGACGGACTGCTGGAAAATGTATCTGACAAGTGGAACCTGGTAGACTGGCCGGAGAACTTAAGAGACAGCTATGATTTTCCATTAACTCGGCCTGCGGCAGGGAAGGGATGCCATAATGTGATCAATGCGCTTTATGCCGGAGCAGTAAAGACTCTGGCAGAGATTGAAGCAGTTACCGGCAGAAAACCGCAGTATCGCTGCCGCTGGCAGAAATTGAAAGCAGCATTTATACACGCTTTTTATGACAGGGAAAAGCAGCTGTTCACAGACAGTACGGTAAGCAGACATTGTGCTCTCCACTCGAATATCTATCCTCTTTATTTCGGGCTCTGCCCTCAGGAAGCAAGGGAGCGGACAGCAGATTTTCTGGAGGAAAAAGGATTGTGCTGCGGCGTACTGACTGCGTATTTTTACTTAAAAGCCCTGGCGGCAGCAGGACGGTACGCGGCGGTATACCGGATACTAGTCAACGAAAGCGAACATGGCTGGATGAATATGATCCGGGAGGGCGCCACCAGCTGCTTTGAAGCATGGGGAAAAGATCAAAAGTGGAATACCAGTCTGTGCCATCCGTGGGCGAGTGGTCCTATTTCAGTCATCATTGAAGAAATTGCCGGTTTTATCCCGGATCCATCCCAGAAATGCGGATATAGGTATGAACCTCATGTGCCGGAAGAGCTGAAGGACACATTTCATATAAAGGTGCCAAAAGTTTTTGCTGCTTTCAGAGAACCGTGATGCAGTCAGGTATATGTTGAGAAAATGCGTATAAAGAAGGAACCCCGGATAAAGGGAGCGTGAAGTTCCCTTTGTCCGGGGGTTTTCTATATATTACGAGAAAGCAGCAGGCAGATCACTCTTCGTCCACCTTCCAAAGTCCCAGTGCAGGTGTCTTGACAAAGTAGATCTCTTCGCCGTTTTCCAGCGTGTTCCAGCCTTCTTTTAAGGTTTCGGGATTGTATAAGGCTGCGGCTTCTTCGTAATCCATCCACTCATAGCCTACCTGGTTGATCTCTTCTTTGGAGAGATTCTCCGGGCGGGTGCAGTAGGTGATGGTGAAGCGTCCGTCAGAGGAACCCTGGATCAGATGAGCTGCTGCCATGATCCGGTTTTCAAAGACGCCTTTCTGGAACAGATTCAGCACATAATCCCTGCCTTTGTATCCGTAAGTGCGGGTCATATTGTCCATTTCCTGGTTTTCACCAAATGCCTTGACGCCGGGAGCCAGGATGATCAGATCGCCGCCGTCAGCCACTGCCATACGGGTGCGGTAGATGCCCTTGTTGCCGACCCAGGTGGTCTTCAGCTCATAGGGATCCAGGTAAGTGACCAGCTTTTTCGCTCTTTTTTCTACATGGCAGATGTTCAGCTGCTCGGATAAAGCGGCTGCCATCTCAAAGGGGGTACGGGAAGCGCCGATGTATAAGCCTTTTAAGGAGACTTCTTCGTCTTCTAAGGTGGTCACGGTCTGGATGTAGACCAGAGGCAGCTTTCCGTCCAGGAAATGCTTCTGGGCATAGTCAAAGACCTTTCGGGCAGGGGAGTCGGTGACGCCCAATGCCTTTTCCATGCCGCAGATGGCGCTGAGCATATGGGACTGGTTGATCATCTGGCGTCCTCCGGTGCCTACAAAGATATTTTTGCTGTAATTTGCCATTCCTACCACTTCGTGGGGAACTACCTGTCCGATGGAAAGGATCAGGTCATAGCCGCCGTGGACTAACTTTTCATTGACCTCCACTTCAATCTCTGTGGAATACAGTCCCTGTGAAATCTCCTCGATGACTTCTCGGGGCACTTTCCCAAGAGATACGGTATCGGTCTGCCAGTGGTGGATCAGAAATGCCTCCTCGGGAATGACCTTTCCGAACATCTTTTCCTTTTCCTCGTCGTCCATTGCCATATGGGTGCCCAGAGCCGGCATCACGTGCACCAGGGCGTGAGGAGACAGTTTCTTATAGAGAACCTGGGTGATCTCTCCTGCGTAGGAGTAGCAGCGGGTAAAGTCCGGAGGGATCAGCAGCACTTTCTTCAGATTGGGATACTGAAGCAGAAGCTGGTCCATGCAGGCTTCCACTTCCTGGTGGGAAATACGGGAAACCGTATTGGTCATATAGATTTCTTTCATAGATCTTCTCCCATTTTGTTTCTTGGTTTTTCTTAATCTTCAAATTTTAACACGATCTTCAGAACGTCCTGGGGATGCTCCTGGATTTCTTTTAATGCTTCCATAATATCTTTGTAGTTGTAAGCTCTGGTCATTAACTGTTCCGGATGGAGGCTTCCGTCTTCAAAGCCGGCAATGACCTCGTCGAAGCAGTGGTTGTTCAGACGGGAACCTACGATGGTCAGCTCTTTCTTGGTGATGTCTGCCATAACGATCTGAGACGGAACGTTTTTCAGACCCAGGACGACGATGCGTCCAGCCGGGCAGGCAAGCTGTACACTCTGCTCAAAGGAGGCAGGGGAGCATACGGTGTCTACGATGACAGGGATGCCTTCCTGATCGGTGAATTTCATCAGACGCTCTTCCAGGTTTTCCTCGGATACCAGGACCACTTCATCTGCTCCCATGGAAAGTGCTTTGTCCAGACGTTCCTTTACAATATCGGTCATAATGACCTGAGCGCCGTTTCTCTTAGCCACCTGCATAACGGTCATGCCGATGGGACCTGCGCCCATGACTAATACCTTGTCACCTTTGGTGATCTGACCGCGGCGGTTGACTTCCACGCCGATGGTGAAGGGTTCTACCAGTCCTAAGAAGGATTCGTCGAAATCCTTATGGAAAAGATGGACATTTTCCTGAGGCGCGCAGACATATTCTGCGAAACCGCCGTCCCGGTGTACGCCCATGACTTCCAGAGTGGAGCAGACATTGTGGCGTCCGATGCGGCAGGCATAGCAGTGACCGCAGCTGATGACCGGATCTACGGCAACTTTGTCACCTGGCTTTACAGAGGTGACTGCTTTTCCTACTTCTTCTACAATACCGCCGAACTCATGACCGATCAGGCGGGGATAGGTTGCCAGGGAATTGGTGCCGTTGTAGATGCCGATATCAGAGCCGCAGATACCTCCGGAGGTAATGCGGACGATCACATCATCGTCTTTCTGGATCTCTGGTTTTGGTACGTCGACGATTTCGACTTTGAAGGGTTCGATTACTTTGATTGCTTTCATAAAGCTTTTCTCCTATTCCTAGATATGTAATTGCGGGGTTGCTGGTTAAGAAAATGCAAGTGATATATTAGTTGCTGTCCAAAGGCAGTGCCGGGGAATGAAAGGTACTACGCATGAGCGGGATGGAAAAGCAAGTAATATATCAGTTCTCTTGATGCAAATATAACAGATTGAGGGAAAATGTGCAATAGAAAATGTGTACAAGATAAAAGGATAAAAAATGTGAAACATTGCTAAATTAAGGGAAAAAGCCCTTGCGGAAGGCAGAATTAGATTGACGTAAAGGCAAATTCTGTGCTAGGCTAAAGGAAAGATAATCAGGGAAAAGAGAGAAGATTATGAGAATTAAAATATCAGATAAGAAAGAACAGGAGAATAACCGGGAATATGTCTACCGGGTACTCCGTGACAATATCATGACTCTGAACCTG
>DWVZ01000122.1 GCA_019119975.1 Candidatus Blautia merdavium
ATATTTTTCAGACACAGCATACAATCAAGCTTTATTGACAAATAGTTACAATACCAGCGTAACAAAAGGCTACTATTACCGAGTAAAAGCCGCCTGCGTAGCACAAAAAGGTAGCACTTCGGAAAGTAAGATGCCAATCACAGACGGTCTCTGGATTGATTAAAAATCTATAAATTCCCTCCCTCCCCTGTCATTTCCACCCCCTCTGCGGTATAATGAAACTATAACATTCATTACACCGCAAAGGGGGTTTTCTTATGAGGCTGACTTTTATCGGAGCGGCTCACGAAGTGACAGGAAGCTGCTATTTTCTGGAGGCTGCGGGTAAAAAATTTATTGTGGACTGTGGTATGGAACAGGGACCGGATCAGTACGAAAACCAGGATATTCCTGTGGCAATGTCGGATATAGACTTCGCCTTGCTGACACATGCGCATATTGACCATTCCGGGAATTTCCCGCTGGCTTATGCCAAAGGATTCCGAGGACCCATTTTTGCTACAGCTGCTACTTGTGATCTGTGTGATATCATGCTGCGTGACAGTGCGCATATCCAAATGTTTGAGGCAGAGTGGAGAAACCGAAAGGGAAGGAGGAACGGACAGGCAGAGTTTGTGCCCGCCTATACCATGGAGGATGCCCTGGGTGTTATCCAGCAGTTTGTGGAATGCAGCTATAATAAAGTCCTGGAAATTGCGGAGGGAATTAAAGTCCGTTTTATAGATGCAGGGCATTTGCTGGGTTCTGCAAGTATTGAGCTGTGGATCACAGAAGACGGGGAAGAAAGGAAACTGGTATTTTCCGGAGATATCGGAAATCTGGATCAGCCGCTGATCAAGGATCCGGAATACCTGGACAGCGCGGACTATGTGATCATGGAATCTACCTATGGTGATCGGAGCCATGGAGAGAAACCAGATTACGTGTCAGAGTTGATACAGATTCTGAGAAAAACTTTCCAAAGAGGAGGAAATGTGGTAGTTCCCTCCTTTGCAGTGGGCAGGACGCAGGAAATGCTGTATTTCCTCAGAAAGATCAAAGCAGATAATCTGCTGCCGGAATTCCCTGATTTTGCAGTGTATGTAGACAGCCCGCTGGCAGTTCAGGCAACGAGTATCTTTAAAGAGCACTACAGTGACTGTTATGACCAGGAAGCCATGGAGCTGATACAGAAAGGCATTAATCCCATATCTTTCCGCGGGCTGAAGCTTTCCATTACCAGCGATGAGTCCAAGGCAATCAACTTTGACGAACAGCCTAAGGTAATTCTTTCCGCCAGCGGTATGTGTGATGCAGGACGTATTAAGCATCATTTAAAACATAATCTCTGGAGGCAGGAGTGCACGATCTTGTTTGTAGGCTATCAGGCAGTGGGAACCCTGGGAAGGGCGCTGATTGAAGGAGCTGCGGATGTAAAACTCTTTGGAGAAGAAATCCATGTAAATGCAGAAATCATCCGGCTTCCAGGCATCAGCGGACATGCGGACAATGAAGGATTGATGAAATGGGCATCTGCTTTTAAGGAAAAACCCAGGAGAGTTTTCGTGTGTCACGGAGATGATCAGGTTTGTGAAATCTTTGCCAAACGATTGGAAACGGAGCTGGGCTATAAGGCGATGGCACCATACAGCGGGACAGAGGTAGACCTGTTGACCAATGAAGTGACAAAAGAAACCGTGGGAATTGTGATCGAACGCGTAAAAGCTAAGGCGAAGAGCAGGAAGGCAGCGGGTGTATTTGCAAGACTGCTGGCAGCCGGACAGAGGCTTATGACGGTTATCCGCCATAATGAGGGCGGAGCCAATAAAGACCTGGCAAAATTTGCGGATCAGATTAATGCGCTGTGTGATAAATGGGACAGATGAGATTAGGTTTCTGTGACACTGAGGAAAGAAGAGATTTGTAAAGTACAGAAAACACAAAAAAGCCTAAAGTACAGAAGAACACGCCAGATGCAGGGGGTAAATGGATGAAGAAGTCAGATCCAGATCACCTTTTGAGGTGATTTAATCCCGCAGCCTGGCGTGTTTTTGCCGGAATACAGTGGGAGACATATGGGTCTCGCTGTAGAAACAGCGGTTAAATGTACTGCTGCTGTTGAAACCGGATTCCAGAGCAATATCTGTGACAGACGCATCGGTGGTGAGCAGGAGCAGCTTTGCTTTGTGTATCCGCTGCTTTGTTACATATTGAGAAAAGGATATACCTACAAAATCCCGGAACAGCCTGGAAAAGTAAAATTTTGAAAAGCCTGCCTGGCAGGCGGCAGTCTCCAGATCCATATCAGAGGTTAGATTCTGATTGATGTACTGGCAGACAGAAAGAAACTTTTCCTGGGAGCGCCGGTTCTGCAAAAGGGAAGAAGCAGCAGAGGTATTACCCAACGCCTGCAGCTGCAGGAGAGGGGAACGGAAAAGGAGCGTGTACAGTTCCAGTACCAGGGAATAGAGACGCGCTTCCCATAAAAGATTCTGATGACGGTATTCCTGTATGATTTTCAGGAGGATTCTCTGCACATGAGGGTATATGGAGGTCCCCCTGCTTCTCTGAAGAAAAAGAAAAGAAGGAAAGCTAAAAAGCAGGCTCTGGAATTCCTTCAGAGAGTACAACAGCTCTGTGTCAAATTGGAAGATCAGGCGCACACCTTCACTGGGACCTGAAAGAGCATGTATAGTTGCAGAATGAAGGAAAAGCACGTCGCCTTTTTCCAGCTGGATCTGCTCCTCCCCCAGGAATGCCCGATAATTGCCGGATAAGGGCATGATGATCTCGATGCCGGGATGCCAGTGGGCTTTGATCTCATAGGCGCCTTTCTGCAATATGACCCGGAAGCAGGAAGAGGTAGGATAGAGAACAGTTTCTTTGCTGCCGATGAAGATATCTTTCATGTTGTATAAACCTCCTGCTGAAATGAGAATGTATTGGATGCATATCTTTTGACTGCCAGAAAAAAGATACAGGCAGCTGCTTAAGCTGAGAGAATAATAGGTGCAGCCTGATCTTGTTTGCTGCAACCGAAGATTTCTTCGGTTAAGAAGATGTCTCTTTGCATATCTTTTATAGTGCCTATATTTTATCATACGCCATAGAGCAGGAAAAGAGAGAGATGCAAAATAAAAACCGCGAAGGCAGAAAAAGGAGAGAGAAAAAAGTTCATAAAAGCGCAGGATGAACAGAAAAACCGCAAAATCTGGGCAATGATCCATATCAACCGTAAAGAAAAAAAGTACCCGGGCGCTATAATAGATTTATAGCAGAAATACGGAAATTTTTAAGGAGGTAAAAAAGAATTGAAGGATCACAGAAAAGAACGTGCCCAGGCAAGAGAGAAAGCAAAAGAGCTGGTAAGCAAAATGACACTGATGGAGAAGGCAGCGCAGCTGAAGTATGACGCCGCTCCGGTAGAGCGTCTGGGAGTGCCTGCATATAATTACTGGAACGAAGCGCTTCACGGAGTGGCGAGAGCAGGTACAGCCACCATGTTTCCCCAGGCGATCGCCATGGCAGCCATGTTCGATGAAGAAGAGATGAAAAAGGTCGGCGATATCATTGCCACAGAGGGGCGCGCAAAGTATAACGCTTACGCCAGACAGGAAGACAGAGACATTTATAAAGGGCTCACTTTCTGGTCCCCCAATGTCAATATTTTCAGAGACCCCAGATGGGGAAGAGGGCATGAGACTTATGGGGAAGACCCGTATCTGTCTTCAAAGCTGGGAGTAAAGTTTGTGGAAGGTCTGCAGGGAGATGGTCCGGTTATGAAGGCAGCGGCGTGTGCCAAGCATTTTGCTGTTCACAGCGGTCCGGAAGCCGTTCGCCATGAATTTGACGCCCAGGCAAGCCTGAAAGACATGTGGGAAACCTACCTGCCGGCATTTGAAGCTCTGGTGACAGAGGCGGATGTAGAGGCTGTAATGGGAGCTTATAACCGGACGAACGGAGAACCGTGCTGCGGTCATCATTATCTGATGGAAGAGGTTTTAAGAGGAAAATGGAACTTCGACGGGCACTTTGTATCCGACTGTTGGGCAATCAGGGATTTTCATGAGAATCATAAAATCACGAAAAATGCCCGGGAATCTGCAGCACTGGCATTGAAACGGGGCTGCGACATAAACTGTGGAAATACTTATCTGCACCTGGTTGCGGCTGTAGAGGAAGGACTGCTTACAGAAGAAGACATTACCAAGGCGGCAGAGCGCGCACTGACTTCCCGGTTTCTTCTGGGGCTTTTTGAGGGAAGCGAGTACGATGCCATTCCTTATGAGACAGTGGAGTGCAAAGAGCATATCGAAGAAGCCCTGCAGACAGCCAGAAAGAGCTGTGTCCTGCTGAAAAATGACGGTGTGCTTCCTCTGGATAAGAAGAAACTGAAAACCATAGGTGTGGTAGGACCGAATGCAGACAGCAGGATGGCTTTGATCGGAAATTATCATGGAACTTCATCCAGATATATCACTGTGCTGGAAGGGATTCAGGATGAAGTTGGAGATGAGGTGAGAGTCCTTTACTCACAGGGCTGTCATCTGTATAAAGACCGGGTGGAAGCCCTGGGATGGGAACAGGATAGAATTGCAGAGGCAGTCACCGTGGCAGAGCACAGCGATGTGGTGATTGTTTGTGTAGGGCTGGATGAGACTCTGGAAGGAGAAGAGGGCGATACTGGAAACAGCGATGCTTCCGGCGACAAAATAGATCTGCATTTGCCCAGGGTGCAGGAAGAATTGATCGAGAAGGTGACAGAGACTGGCAAACCGGTCATTGTGGTACTGATGGCAGGCAGCGCCATTGACTTAAATTATGCACAGGAAAACTGCAGCGGAATCCTTCTTGCATGGTATCCGGGAGCAAGAGGCGGAAAAGCAGTGGCAGACCTGCTTTTTGGCAAAGTATCTCCGTCCGGAAAACTTCCGGTCACCTTTTATAAGGATCTGGAGGACCTGCCGGAATTTACGGATTACTCCATGAAAAACCGTACTTACCGGTACATGGAAAAGGAAGCCCTGTATCCCTTTGGATACGGATTAACCTATGGGGATGCCAGAGTTGCGGCGGCAGAGATTCAGAATCATGTGACAAAAGATTCCGGCATCGAATTGAAGGCGGAAGTAGAAAATCTGGGAGACAGGGACATTGAGGAAGTGGTTCAGGTTTACATAAAGGATATGGATTCCAGATGGGCAGTGAGAAATTACAGCCTCTGCGGTTTTCAGAGGGTTTCCTTAAGGGCAAAAGAGAAAAAAATCCTTAATATTAAAATCAGCAGCAGGGCAATGACTGCGGTGGACGATCGGGGAGAACGTTATATCGACAGCAGACATTTTAAACTGTTTGCAGGGGTATCCCAGCCGGATGAAAGAAGCCGGGCACTGACAGGGCACAGTGCCGTGGAACTGGCGTTTTCCATTGACGGATGAAGGTATGAGAATATAGGTATGAGAATATAGGTATGAGGATACAGGCGTGAAAGAAAGAACCTTGACAGGATCTGCCAAATATGTTACCTTATACAAAGTTAAATATTCCAGTGAGGGAGTAGCAGGCGCATCTGTGTGCGCGGCAAGTCAACATACTGACCGCAGAAGGTCTGGCTTGTCTTAAATTGCAAGACTCATGTATAACTGTTGAGGCTATACGTGAAGTCTGAGAAAGAGAAATGACCCGGCATAGTCCTGAGACTATGACCGGGTTTTGTGCTCGTTTCAGGCATTTGTCCTGCCTTCCTTAAGGAAAAGAAAAGGAGAAAAGATATGGATATTTTTACTTTGTTCACCCTTGCCGTAGGTCTGTCCATGGATGCTTTCGCTGTATCCGTCTGTAAAGGGCTGGCGGCAGGGAAGCTTTCCTTCAGACATATGGCAGCGGCGGGACTGTGGTTTGGAGGCTTTCAGGCGCTGATGCCTGTTCTGGGATATTTTCTGGGCGCACAGTTTAAAGATAAGATCACAGCCATTGACCACTGGATCGCCTTTGTCCTTCTTGGGTTCATCGGAATCAATATGATCCGGGAATCTATGGAGAAAGAAGATGTCTGTCCCAATCCGGGCATTGACCCCAGGACCATGCTGCCCCTTGCGGTGGCAACCAGCATCGATGCTCTTGCGGTCGGGGTAACTTTTGCATTTCTGGATGTCAACATTGTGGCTGCCGCCGCTTTTATCGGAATTACAACTTTTGTTCTCTCAGCAGCAGGTGTAAAAGTAGGAAATGTCTTCGGCTCCCGGTACAAGGCAAAGGCGGAACTGGCAGGAGGGATCATCCTGATTCTGCTTGGGATTAAAATCTTACTGGAGCATTTGGGAATTTTGTAAAAAAAGGGTAAAATATGTCAAGGTTTGCCTATACAAACTATAGAAGATTGTGTATAATGAGGGGGAATACGAAGAGAGGAGATTGCTATGGACGAAAGACGAAGAAATTCCGAAAACCCCAGACGTACTACTCGGTCTGGAAGTTCCGATGATTCCGTGAATTTCAGACGTACCAGAAGTTCTCAAAGCTCAGCGAATTCCCGGCATACCCGAAGCTCCGAAAGTTCAGAGACTCAGCGGCGCCAGATCCGAAACTCTGAAGGCAGCAGAAGCTCCAGACATTCCGGTTCAACCAGGAGAGACACGGCAGAAATCCGCAGAAGAGAGATTATGACACCGGAAGATCTGTTGGATGATGATGAAGAATACATAAGGCGGCGTCAGGAGAGAATGCGCAGAAGACGCCTGGAAAAGGAACGTCAGCAGAAACGGAGACGCATGATGCGCTATGCTGCTATGGCGGCAATGCTGGTACTGGTGATTTCACTGGCAGCTTTTGGAATCAGCCGGCTGTTTCCGGACAGCAAAGAAAGCGGTTCCAGCCAGGTTACCGAAGAGGTAAAGGCAGAGACAGGAACCCAGGTGACAACGGCTTTAAGCCAACCGGTTATGGGCGCTTCTGATATTGCCAAATTTTCAGAACAGACCACGCTCAGCGGCTGGCAGTCCGATTCCTCCGGCATTTGGTATAAGAACGCAGACGGTACCTTTTATCAAAACGGCTGGCAGGAGATTGACGGAAACCAGTATTATTTCAATGAGAATGGCTATGTTATGACAGGCTGGCAGATAATCGACGGAGAAGACTGCTACTTTGATGAAAACGGCAAGTATGACAGCCAGAGGGTAAAACCCATGATCGCGCTGACTTTTGACGACGGTCCCGGACAGTATACAGAAGAGCTTCTGAATTGTCTGGAAGAGAATAATGGAAAAGCCACCTTCTTTATGTTGGGGCAGAATGCAGAGCAATACCCGGATGTGGTAAAGCGTATGAAAGATATGGGAATGGAACTGGCAAACCATACATATGACCATCAGATCCTCACCAGTCTTTCCAATGATCAGATCGCCAATGAGATCAATAAGACTACCAGCATCATTGAAAAGGCAGCGGGAGCTTCTCCCACAGCCATGAGACCGCCGGGAGGCGCTTACAATGGGACGGTGCAGTCGATTTCTAACCTTCCGATCATCATCTGGAGTATTGACACCAAAGACTGGAAGACAAAAAGTGAGGAACAGACCTACCAGTGTGTCATGGATAATGCCCAGGACGGTTCAGTGGTGCTGATGCACGACATCCATGAATGGTCCGTAAAGGCAGCGATCCGTATGATACCGGAGCTGACTGCCAAAGGATTTAAACTGGTGACAGTAGAAGAACTGGCACAGGCAAAGGGAGTTACCCTGGAGAATGGTAAAGCATACTATTACTTTGGCGAAGGAACACAGCAGGTAGAATAAAAAACGGGCAAAAAAGAAGAGGCTGTAAGAAAAAAGCTTCTATAAAAAAGTAAGTAAAAAGGAAAGAGACGTCAGTAGGCATATCAGCGATATGTCTGACGTCTCTTTCCTTTTTAGGATCGCTTTTTATACCAGAGCACATAAAACCCCCATCCTGCAAGACAGGATATCGTACCGGCAAAGAAGGCACATGGGAGATACCGGTCAGCCAGGAATCCATAGGCAGGCGACAGGGCAGCGCCGGTACACTCCAGAAAGACTGCCTGAAGGCTCAGGGCAGCGGCACGGCAGGAAACCCGGATCTCCTCATTCTGCAGCCGGTAAAAAAGAGGCTGTGCCAGTGTTCCCAGAAGCTGGATACCAATGACACAGGCAGCAGACAGGAAGGGATTTTCTGTAATTCCCAGAAGAAAGCAAAACAGGGCGGACAGCAGGAAGCACAAAGAAGAAAAAGTAAATTCCCCTGCCTTTTTCGTTGCCGCAAAAGAAAAAAATCCAAAAAGCCCTGCAAGAGAAGCCAGGATATAAAAGCATCCCATGAGAAAAGGAGAGCTTCCGCAGCGGGTATACTGCAGCTGGCTGAGAAATACGGCAACATTCTGACGCATTTCCGAGAGCAAAGCGGTACCTGTAAGAAACAGGAGGACCCTTTTATTTTGGAGAAAGGTCTTCAGGAGCAGGAGGACGTCTGCCTTTTGGGAAGAAGACAGGTCTCCCCTGGTCTGCGTATGCCGGCAATGCCCGGGAAGGGGAGAGAGAAAAAGGGAAGCGGCAAAAGCAGCACTGTAGGACAATACAGTGAACAAGGCGGCAGTCCGGTAATGATCCTGAAAAAACAAGGTAAACACAAGGGAAGATACAACCAGCCCTCCTGTTCCCAGACTGTTATAAATACCGCAGACCTTCTGATACTGCTCCTTGGGCACAGAGAAATATAAAAGGCTCAGGTCCACACCGGAAAGACCCGCCAGGGAAAAGCTCAATAAAATCCGTTCAGTAAGGAAGCCGGTGAAGGAATGGGCATTCCAGAATACGATCTTGGACAGTAAATAAATGCCGCAGCACACAGCTATCGTACGGCTGTACCCGATTTTTTCCGCAAGAATCCCCCAGGGAAATTCCAGCGCGATGCATAAGAAAAGAGAAATACTTTCGATCAGTGTGATCTGGAGCATGTTCAGCCCGCATGCCTGCCGGTAAAGGGCAGCCACAGGCGCATAGAATACCATGCCCTGGAAGAAAGAAATTCCGTACATGAGACAGAGATTCTTATTTAAAGTCAGGTTCATGAATCATAGTCCTTTCCATATAAAATTTTTCATCAAAAAGAAACCCGTTGTCAAAGCGGGCGGTCAGATGAAAAATCAAATGGGAGTGGAAAGAAACCATTTCATCATATCAATCTCCTTAGAAACAAAGATTTGCCGCGGGAATTGAAATCCCGTCAGTCCTATGTGCAGAAGATTTGTTCTGCCTGTTCCAGTATACGTCATAACAGAGCAAAAGTAAAGAGGCTCCCCCCAAGGGGAGCCTCCTGTAATGCTGCAGTTTGGAGGAAGAAATCTCACGATTCTCCTCAGCCTGAAGCAGATCAGCCTTCGTAGTAAGCTTTCAGATAGATTTCTTTGATTTCCTTAAACAGCGGATATCTTGGGTTTGCGCCTGTACACTGGTCGTTGAAGGCATTTTCTACCATATCATCGAGAGTTGCCAGGAAATCTTCTTCCTTGATGCCGTACTCTTTGATGGTTCTCTTGATGCCGACTTTTGCTTTCAGATCAGCGATCGCTTTGACGAAGTTTTCAAATACTTCGTCGTCGTTCTTGCCCTGGATACCTACGAAACGTGCCATTTCACAGTATCTTTCCTTTGCGTGAGGATATGGATACTGGGAGAAGGTTCCCATCTTAGCGGGAGCCGGATCTGCGTTGTAGCGCATGATCAGTTCGATCAGCAGTGCGTTTGCAACGCCGTGCGGCAGGTGATGGTAAGCGCCCAGTTTGTGTGCCATGGAGTGGCATACGCCCAGGAATGCATTGGAGAATGCAAGACCTGCAAGGGTAGAAGCATTTGCCATTTTTTCTCTTGCGATCGGATCAGCAGCGCCTTTTTCGTATGCGGATGGCAGGTTGTCGAAGATTAATTTCGCTGCTTTTAATGCAAGACCGTCTGTATAGTCAGTTGCCATAATAGAAGCATAAGCTTCCAGAGCATGGGTCAAAGCATCGATACCGGAAGCGCTGGTCAGACCCTTCGGCTGATTCATCATGAAGTCAGCATCGATGATTGCCATGTTCGGCATTAATTCATAGTCTGCGATCGGCCATTTCGTACCTGTAGTAGCATCTGTGATGATGGCAAAAGGTGTAACCTCAGAACCTGTACCGGAAGAAGTAGGAACTGCTACCATCATTGCTTTTACGCCCATCTTCGGGAATACATAAACTCTCTTTCTGATATCCATGAAGTCCATAGCCAGATCTTCAAATGCGCATTCCGGATGTTCATACATCAGCCACATGATCTTAGCTGCGTCCATAGCGGAACCGCCGCCCAGAGCGATGATCGTATCAGGACCGAAAGCTTTTAACTGCTCTAAACCTTTCTGTGCGCACTGCAGTGTTGGGTCCGGAGCTACTTCAAAGAAGCAGTCATAGGTAATGCCCATTTCATCCAGTTTATCGGTGATCGGTTTTGTGTAGCCGTTCTGATATAAGAAAGTATCGGTTACGATGAACGCTTTTTTCTTGTTATATACGTTCTTTAATTCATCTAATGCAACAGGCAGACAGCCTTTCTTAAAGTAAACCTTTTGAGGTGCTCTGAACCACAGCATGTTCTCTCTCCTTTCAGCCACTGTCTTGGTATTCAGCAGATGTTTTACACCTACGTTTTCAGATACGGAGTTGCCGCCGTAAGAGCCGCAGCCCAGGGTAAGAGACGGAGCCAGCTTGAAGTTGTACAGGTCACCGATGCCGCCGTGGGAAGAAGGTGTATTCACCAGAATACGGCAGGTCTTCATGCGGTCAGCGAATTTCGCCAGTTTTTCCTGCTGTGAAGGATGCAGATAGATGGATGCGGTATGTCCGAATCCGCCGTCCTTAACCAGCTGGTCTGCCATATCCACTGCTGTGTCAAAGTCTTTTGCTTTGTACAGAGCAAGGACAGGGGATAATTTCTCATGAGCGAATGGTTCAGAAATATCAACGGAGGTTACTTCGCCGATGAGGATCTTAGTAGTAGCGGGAACAGAGATTCCTGCAAGTTCTGCGATAACCGGAGCAGGCTGTCCAACAATCTTGGCATTTACGGTACCTGCTTCTGTCAGGATGATCTTGCGTACTTTGTCCAGTTCTTCCGGAGTCAGCACATGACAGCCGCGCTTAACAAATTCGTTCTTTACAGCGTCGTAAATGTCAGCGATGGCTGTTACAGACTGTTCGGAAGCACAGATCATACCATTGTCAAAGGTCTTGGAATGGATTACGGAGTAAACTGCTGTCTGAATGTCGCAGGAGCTGTCCATAATAACAGGAACGTTTCCTGGACCAACGCCGATGGCTGGTTTTCCGGAAGAATAAGCAGCCTTAACCATTCCGGGACCGCCGGTAGCGAGGATCACGTCAACAGATTTCATCAGTGCGTTGGAAAGCTCTAAGGTTGGCTCTTCAACCCAGGAAATGATGCCTTCCGGTGCGCCTGCCTTTACAGCTGCATCCAGAACGACCTTTGCAGCCTCGATGGTGCACTTCTTAGCACGTGGATGCGGGCTGATGATGATAGCGTTTCTTGTCTTCAGGCAGATCAGACATTTGAAGATTGCGGTAGAAGTCGGGTTGGTAGTAGGAATTACGGCGCCTACGATACCTACAGGCTCAGCAATCTTTTTGATACCATAGGAGGTATCTTCCTCGATCACGCCGCAGGTTTTGGTTCTCTTGTATGTGTTGTATGTATATTCTGCTGCGTAATGGTTTTTGATCACCTTGTCTTCTGCAACACCCATTCCGGTTTCAGCGCAAGCAAGCTTTGCAAGAGGAATACGCTGTTTGTTTGCCGCCATGGCAGCCTCAAAAAAGATCTTGTCTACCTGTTCCTGTGTAAAGGTAGCAAATTTCTGCTGAGCCTCTCTCATGGAAGCAATTTTTGCCTGTAAGGCTTCTACACTGTTGATAGTTTCCGGTGCTTTGCTTTCTGCTTCTTTAGCCATTGGAAATCCTCCTTAAAAAATAAATTGTGTATAGTGAATATTTAATTCCTAATTGATAAATATTTAACAATTTCATAGGTTATTATAATATATCGTTAAAAAAATGTCAATATAAAAAATTGAAAAAAGATAAATTTTTTTGAATGCTTCATATAGGGTTATTTTACCATATTTTGCGAAAAATATAAAGAAAAAAGTTTGTTAAAAACAAAATTATCAGATAAAGGGAAAAACCTTAAGAGGATTACAAAAAGCATTCGGAGATGTACTGGAAAAGGGATAAATTTGATAAAAAAATCACAAGGATTTTCTGGAAAAAATAGACAAAGGAAGAGGCGATGTGCAGATTTCTTTGTAAAAATATACCTGCGGAGCACAAAGACAAAGGTCTTAGGCGCCGCAGGCAGCAGCAGATTATATAAATTGGTCTTATTTCTTTATAGACTGTCTCTTTCTCAGACGGGAATCCAGGATCTTTTTGCGGATACGCAGAGACTCGGGAGTAACCTCCAAAAGCTCATCCGTGTCAATGAATTCCAGCGCCTGCTCTAAGCTGAGGATCTTGGGCGGAGTCAGCTTCAGGGCTTCGTCTGCAGAGGAGGAGCGGGTATTGGTCAGATGCTTGGTCTTGCATACATTCAGCTCAATATCCTCTGGTTTGCCGCTTTGTCCGATCACCATGCCGCTGTATACCTTTTCTCCCGGTCCGATGAACAGGGTGCCTCTGTCCTGAGCGGAGAAGAGACCGTAGGTAACAGATTCTCCTGTTTCAAAGGCAATCAGGGAACCCTGTTTTCTGTACTGCATGTCACCCTTATAGAGCGCATAGCCGTCAAAGGCAGTGTTCAGGATACCGGAACCTTTGGTAGAAGTCAGGAAATCTCCCCGGAATCCGATCAGTCCTCTGGATGGAATGCGGAATTCCAGACGGGTGGTGCCGTCGCTGGCAGGACTCATTCCCTGAAGTTCGCCTTTTCGTTCACTTAATTTCTGGATAATGGTGCCGGAGAATTCCTCCGGTACGTCCACATAAGCGATTTCCATAGGCTCCATCTTCCTTCCGCGCTCGTCTTCCTGATAGATGACCTCTGCCTTGCTGACAGCGAATTCATAGCCTTCTCTTCTCATATTTTCAATCAGTACGGAAAGGTGAAGCTCACCTCTGCCGGAGACTTTGAAGCAGTCGGTGCTGTCGGTATCCTCCACACGAAGGCTCACATCGGTATTCAGTTCCCGCATCAGACGTTCTCTTAAATGGCGGGAGGTGACATACTTGCCTTCCTGTCCTGCAAAGGGGCTGTCGTTGACCATGAAGTTCATGGAAATGGTAGGCTCGGAAATCTTCTGGAAAGGAATGGGTTCCGGATTTTCCGGAGAGCAGAGGGTATCGCCGATGTGGATGTCCGCGATTCCTGCGATTGCCACGATGGAGCCGATGCCTGCCTCTTTTACCTCGGTCTTGCCCAGTCCGTCAAATTCATAGAGCTTGCTGACTTTTACTTTTTTCATTTTATCCGGGTCGTGGTGGTTTACCAGGACAACTTCCTGATTCACCTTCAGGCTGCCGTTTTCTACTTTTCCTACACCGATCCTTCCCACATACTCGTTGTAATCAATGGTGCTGATCAGAGCCTGGGTGGGAGCTTCCGGGTCTCCGGAGGGAGCCGGGATATATTTTAAGATAGTCTCAAACAGAGGAACCATGTTCTCCGGGGTGTCGCCAAGGTCCAGCACAGCGTGTCCTGCTTTGGCAGAAGCATACAGGAAGGGGCAGTCCAGCTGCTCGTCTGAAGCATCCAGATCCATGAGCAGTTCCAGAACTTCATCGATCACCTCATCGGGACGGGCTTCCGGACGGTCGATCTTATTGATGCACACAATGACGTGCAGGTCCAGCTCCAGAGCTTTTTTCAATACAAATTTTGTCTGGGGCATAGCGCCTTCAAAGGCGTCTACCAGCAGGATGACGCCGTCCACCATTTTCAGCACTCGCTCCACCTCTCCGCCGAAATCCGCATGTCCCGGTGTGTCGATAATGTTGATCTTCGTGCCTTTGTAATAGACAGCTGTGTTTTTGGAGAGGATGGTGATGCCTCTTTCTCTCTCAATATCATTGGAGTCCATGACACGCTCCTGGACCTCCTGATTCTCACGGAACACACCGCTTTGGCGCAGCAGCTGGTCCACCAGGGTGGTCTTGCCATGGTCTACGTGGGCGATGATCGCCACATTTCTTATATCATCTCTTGTTGTTTTCATATGCAAAGAAACCTCTTTTCTCAATAAACCTCATTTTTAGACGTAAAATCCGACATTCATTCTATCACAATTACGGATAAATACAAAGGGGAATTAAAAATTTTTAAAATTTCTGGTTCTAAAGAGAACCTGCCCTGAATAAACATGATATAGACAAGATACCAGAAAGAGGAAGGGGAAACAAATCATGGCAGATAAAATTATTGAAAACAATCAGGTGTCCATCATGGGCAAGATCGCATCCGGCTTTACATTCAGCCACCAGGTATTCGGAGAGGGCTTCTACCTGGTCGATGTGCTGGTAAAGAGACTCAGTGATTCCGAGGACAGGATCCCGCTGATGATATCGGAAAGACTGGTTGACGTAACTCAGGATTATGAAGGCGAATATATTATGGTACAGGGGCAGTTCCGCTCTTATAACCGCCACGAGGAGAAGAAGAACCGGCTGGTGCTCTCTGTGTTTGTGCGGGAGATCGCCTTTGTGGAGGAAGCAGATGACTCCATTAAGACCAATCAGATCTTTCTGGACGGGTATATCTGCAAACCGCCGGTATATAGGAAGACGCCTTTGGGAAGGGAGATCGCAGACCTTTTGCTGGCAGTGAACCGTCCTTATGGGAAATCGGACTACATACCCTGCATCTGCTGGGGCAGGAACGCCCGCTATGCTTCCGCCTTTGAGGTGGGAGGACATGTGCTGATCTGGGGCAGGATCCAGAGCAGGGAATATATTAAGAAGCTCAGCGAGACGGAGACAGAGAAAAGAACCGCCTATGAGGTTTCTGTCAGCAAGCTGGAGTATGCAGACTGACAGGAGAAAAGAAAAACTTTTCCAAAGTACAGCAATAAAATTTATTGCGATATTGCAATATTTTTTTATGTGTAGTAATATATACACAACTCTTAAACTATGCTTATTGAGGAACGACAACGCCGGATTTTGGAAAAATTCTCACGATTGCGGAGAAGGAAAACAAAATCTGGCTGCTTACAAGGAGTAAAGACTATGGAAAATGAAAGGGGCCTGACACAGATTTACTGCGGACCCGGGAAAGGCAAGACCAGCGTTGCGGTCGGACAGGCGATCCGGGCTGTAGGTCATGGGAAAAGAGCAATTATTATCCAGTTTTTAAAGGGGAAGGCAACTTCTAAGCTGGATTATCTTGCGCCGCTGGAACCAGAAGTAAGATTATTTCGTTTTGAAAAAAAGGATAAATATTACGAAGACCTGACAGAAGAAGAAAAGCAGGAAGAAAACCTGAATATCAGGAACGGGCTGAACTATGCCAGAAAGGTACTGGTTACCCAGGAGTGCGACATGCTGATCTTAGACGAGATCCTGGGGGCAGTAGAGTATGGGATCATTTCCGAAGCAGAGGTGATCGCTCTCATAGAAGCAAAGCATGAGGATATCGAACTGATCATGACAGGAAACGTGATCACAGAAGCAGTGAAAGAGGCGGCAGACAGAGTAGTTTCTCTGGAAGTTATTAAATAGGCGGCAAAGAATGAAACAGAAGAAAAAGCAGAGCCAAAGGAGGAAGAGTATGTCTATTTTTACAGGTGCAGGAGTAGCAATTGTTACACCTATGAAAGAAAACGGAGACGTAAATTTTGAAAAGCTGGGAGAAATCCTGGAGGAACAGATCGCAGAGGGAACCGATGCCATTGTGATCTGCGGTACAACAGGAGAGTCCGCGACACTTTCCCACGAAGAACATCTGGCAGCGATTAAATATACCATTGAGAAGGTAAATAAGAGAATCCCGGTCATTGCAGGTACCGGTTCCAACTGCACAGAAACAGCCATTTATATGTCAAAAGAAGCAGAGTCCTACGGGGCAGACGCCCTGCTTTTGGTATCACCTTATTATAATAAGGCGACACAGAAAGGACTGATCGCTCATTTTAAGGCTGTGGCAGACAGTGTGAAGCTTCCTATTATCCTTTATAATATCGGAAGCAGGACAGGGATCAATATTGAACCGGCTACTTTGGCTTATATGGCTGAGAACATCGAGAACATTGTGGCAGTAAAAGAGGCTTCCGGAAATATTTCCCAGATCGCCACTCTGGCTTCCATGACAGAAGGAAAGCTGGATATTTATTCAGGAAATGACGATCAGATCCTGCCGATCCTTTCTCTGGGCGGCAAAGGTGTTATTTCCGTGCTTTCTAATGTTGCGCCTAAATATACCCATGATATGGTTATGGAATATCTGGAAGGAAATGTGGAAAAGAGTACGCAGATGCAGTTAAAGGCAATGCCTCTCATTCATGCTCTGTTCAGCGAGGTAAATCCGATTCCGGTAAAAGCTGCCATGAACATGATGGGCAAAGAGGTAGGTCCTCTGCGAATGCCTCTGACAGAAATGGAAGAAGCCAACAAAGAAGCTTTGAAGAAGACAATGATCGAATTTGGACTGGAAGTAAAATAGTATACAAAAGAAAAGAGGAAGACTATGGTCAGAATAATTATGCATGGCTGCAGCGGACATATGGGACAGGTGATCTCGGATCTGGTGCAGCAGGATGCGGACGCTGCGATCGTGGCAGGAGTCGATTTAACAGATAATGGAAAAAACAGTTATCCGGTTTTTACAGATCTTAATAAATGTGATGTGGAAGCAGATGTGATGATCGACTTTTCATCAGCAAAGGCAACAGATGCTGTCCTGGAGTATTGCGAGGCGAAAAAATTGCCTCTGGTACTGTGCACCACAGGCTTAAGCGAAGAACAGCTTAAGAAAACAGAGAGTGCAGCTCAAAAAACGGCGGTTCTGCGTTCTGCAAACATGTCACTGGGGATCAACATGCTGTTAAAGCTGCTCCAGGATGCGGCAAAGACTCTTGCGGCGGCAGGATTTGACATGGAGATCGTTGAGCGCCATCACAACCAGAAGGTAGATGCGCCCAGCGGTACAGCCCTTGCCCTGGCAGACAGTCTCAATGAAGCCATGGATCATCAGTATCATTATGTCTATGACAGGAGCCAGAAGCGGGAGAAAAGAGATTCCAAAGAGATCGGGATCTCCGCAGTCAGAGGCGGCACCATTGTAGGCGACCACGAAGTGATCTTCGCAGGTCCTGATGAAGTGGTGGAATTCCGCCACACTGCTTATTCTAAGACTGTTTTTGCGAAAGGCGCAGTGGAGGCTGCGAAATTCCTGAAGGGCAAACCGGCGGGAATGTATAACATGAGCCATGTCATCAACGGCTGAAGCGGCAGCGTAAAACCATAGAAAAAACAAAAATTACGAAAAGAGACTTTGGACAAAAAGCCGGAGTCTCTTTTTTGCGTATGTATAAAATCAGCATTTCCGCACATATTAACAGCAGAATATAAGAAAAGGAGATAAAATTATGAAAAACATGAAAAAAATCATCACTTTATTTCTTCTGGCTGCTGTACTGTGCGGCAATACCGCCTGCGGGTCCAATACAGACGGGAAAAATGCAGATAACGGCAATAACAGCACGCAGAAGGAAGGGACTGTGCATCAGGACTCTGATACGAACAATTCCATGGAAGATGACGGGATCGTGGGTGAGACCGGAGAAGCTGTCAAAGACGGTGTAGAGGATCTGGGCGAAGATATCCGGGATGGCGCGGAAGATGCAGGTGACGCAGTGAGAAACAACGCCGATCAGGCAACGGATGACTCTGCGGTCCGCTGATTCTTCTATACAAAAAGTATAAACTCCTTAAAATTTTCTAAAAAATATTGAACAAGAGAAGCAATATTGGTATAATAGTAATACTTACAAGGACTCTTGTAAAATACAGGTAAAAGGGGTTGGACAGAATGAAGTTTGTTATTAGCGGAAAGAATATTGATATTACAGAAGGTCTGAGAAATGCAGTAGAGGACAAGCTGGGTAAGCTGGAGAAATACTTTTCGTCTGACACAGAGATCATCGTAACCTTGAGTGTAGAGAAGGAAAGGCAGAAGATTGAAGTAACGATTCCTGTAAAGGGAAATATTATCCGTTCCGAACAGGTAAGCAGTGATATGTATGTTTCCATTGATCTGGTGGAAGAAATTATAGAAAGGCAGCTGAGAAAGTACAAAAAGAAAATCATCGACAAGAAGCAGAACGGCGGAAGCTTCCAGCCGGAATTCGTGGAAAAAGAGTACGAAGAGGATACCAATGAGGTTAAGATCATCCGTACCAAGAAGTTTGGATTCAAACCCATGTATCCGGAGGACGCATGTGTGCAGATGGAACTGCTGGGGCATAATTTCTTCGTGTTCTTAAACGCAGAGACAGAGGAAGTCAATGTTGTTTATAAGAGGAAAGGAAACACTTACGGATTGATCGAACCTGATTTTGATGAATAAGAAATAAGAAATACGAGCAGGGCTCTCCCGGAAACGGGGGAGCTTTTTTATAGACTATAAATTTGTCTTTAAGAATTGTTAAAAATAAGCAATGCTATGACACTAAAGTTACAAATATCTTAAAATTTAAAAATCTATTGCCAAATTATCTGATAAATAATACAATGAAAATAGAAAAATGGCTTCTGTAAAAATAAGGCTTAAGGCTATACGGACAGGCAAAAGAAATGTGTGGATATGTGTGAGCGGAAACAGCGGAAGGTCCTTGCTTTCATAGATGCCGGACAGAAATACCGGCAGACAGGGAGGTGAACATTATGAGGAAAAGAAGGATTTGCGCAGGGAAAACAGCAGCCGTGCTGATGAGTATGATAATGATGAGTACATGCCTTCCGGTATGGGCAGCGCAGCCCGCACAGCCGGAGAACAGCACAGAGCAGACATTCCAAATCACGAAGAATCTGGACAGCACAGAAAACGGGAACACGGAAAATGTAGTTGTGCTGGAGATAAAGAATCACAAGGACGATCCGAAAATCACATATCAATGGCAGAAGAAAGAACTGTCTCAGGACGGTAAGACCTGGCAGTGGCAAAACATTGCGGGAAAGACCAATTCCAGGATTGAGGTGGAAGTGCCTCTGGCAGGGCAGGGAGAAGCAGTTTACCGCTGTATGATCCTTTCAGACGGGAATACTGTCTATACAGAGGAAATAGCAGTGGAAGAGCTGACACAAAGTACAGGTGAGCCGTCTGGGCAGAAGGCAGCGGAAAAGATGGAGCCAGCGGCAGAGAAAATGCAGCCAACAGCGGAAGGACCAGAGCCTGCAGCGGAAGAGCCAGAACCAACAGCAGAGGAGCCAGAGTCAACGGCGGAAGAACCAGAGCCTACAACAGAAGAGCCGGAGCCCACAGGGAAGGAGCCAGAACCTACAGCAGAAGAGCCGGAGCTTACAACAGAAGAACCTCAGTCAACAGCGGAAGAGCCACAGATCACAGAGGAGCCAGAACCTACAACAGAAGAGCCGGAACCTACAGCGGAAGAACCACAGCCCACAGAAGAGCTGCCGACCGCGGAAGAACCGGTGAATGGTGGAGAAACAGAGTTGGAAGAAAGCTCTCAGACGGAAGAAGATATGACAGCGGGAGCGGAAAAGAAAAGCACTGTCATACAAAGCCCCCAGACAACCACCACATCGGGAGAAGAAACCATGAAGAGAGCAGCTTCTGTGAAACCGCAGGAGAAGAACATCACAGCAAACGATACAAAGGAACCACAGGAGCCAACACCAACAGAGAATTCTTTGACAACGCTGAATATTCAGGAAGAATCCGGCAGCAGTGATGAAGCAGACGCCGCAGACAGCACGAAGAATGCAGAGGATACGACACAGAAGCAGGAAGACACAAATACCATTACTGACCCAAATATGCAGCTGAATACCAACGGACAGGAAAAGGACGAGACCGACCCTGCCCAGCAGGAACAGAAAGAGGACGAACAGGAGACAAATCCGGTTAAAGAAAGCCAGGAGGAATCTGACGGGGAAAACGGCAAAGAGACTGAAACCAACACCCTTCCACCTGAAAATGAAACAGGAGATAACCTGGATAAAATAACGGATGAAAATCCAGAAGGACAACCGGACGAATCTGATAATAAAATTCAGGAAGAACAGCCGGAAGAGCCTGTGGACGAAAACCAAAAAGAACAGCCGGAAGAGCCTGCGGATGAAATCCAGGAAGAGCAGACAAAAGATCCTGCTG
>DWVZ01000123.1 GCA_019119975.1 Candidatus Blautia merdavium
CTTCTCGCCCACACCTCACGATGTAAACCTTGGGAGTCGCTATAGGGTTCGTCGGCAACTACGCCCCTTGTGGACTTTCACCACAGACTGACGGCATGCCCGTCATACACAGAAAACACCGGACCTGGCAAGCGCAGATCCGGCGTTGGCTGATGGAAACATTCCGCTGTTTTGGTATTTTCGTCCGCTTTTGTAAGTGCCGAAGACAAACTAATGCAGAAAGGTTTTGTCAAATTCAGGATTAAAGTAGTAAAAGTTTTTCTCCTCCAGTTTTTCTTTGGTCTTCTCCAAAGCTTCTCCAAATCTCTGAAAATGGACAATTTCCCTTGCCCTTAGAAATTTCAGCGGTTCCCGGATTTCCGGATCCGGGATCATCCGCAGCAGGTTGTCGTACACGGTACGGGCTTTCTGTTCCGCGGCAAGGTTTTCTGTCAGATCCGTAATGGCATCTCCCTTTGACTGGAATTCCTTAGCTGTAAAAGGCATGGCAGATGCTGCCTGAGGCCAGATTCCTGCTGTATGGTCAATATAGTACGCATCAAAACCCCCGGTTTTGGCTTCCTCTACCGTAAGATTCTTGGTAAGCTGATAAACCATAGAACAGATGATCTCCATATGGGCAAGCTCTTCTGTTCCAATGTCTGTAAGCAGACCGCCCACGGTTTTCAGCGGCATAGTATATCTCTGGGAAAGATAGCGCATAGAAGCGGATAATTCTCCATCCGGTCCCCCGTACTGGCTGATGATCAGCTGTGCCGTTTTGGGACAGGTTTTCGTGATCTTTACCGGGTACTGGAGCCTTTTCTCATAAACCCACATCAGACTTCACCTCCTTCCCACGGCGCTGCGCCTTCCTGCCAGCAAAAACCGGAAACCATGGGCTTTTGCTGAAATACGTCTGTCATACAGTCCTGCGTCAGGGGATAAAATCGAACGGCAAAGGCTGTCATAAGCTGCTTTCTTTGCCCAAGAGCTGTCTGAAATGCTGCCAATCCCTCCGGATCTTCCGGATGGGTATCCAGATAGAGACGCAGGTCATCCAGAAAAAAACTGACCTTCTGGATTTCTTCCATTAAGGTTTCCCCATCCATACTGTGTGTGTCCATACCCTGCTCTTCCCGGCAGCTTTCTGTTAGAAAAGAACTGTCTGCCGCCCAAAAAGGGAGATCCAGATCCCGGAAAACTGTACCAGCCTTCAGAGCCTGTGACCGGCTGTAAAGTGCTCCCCAGTTCTGTACAGGCACCGACGCAATGGCGAGATGTTCTTCTTTTATTTTCAAAGACAACACTCCTTTCTGAAATCCAATGATTTCAGAATTAGTATGCGCAGAAACTGCTTCTGTATCTTTAGGGAATTGTTTCAAAGATTGCGAAATTCTTCTTCGTGTTCCCGAAAAAAGGAATAATACGCCCGCACATTTTCCAGTTCTGTCCATTTTTTTACAGCTGCCGGATTCTCCTCCAGATCATAAATCTTTGCCCCTTTCATAGCTAGAAGAAAGGGTGAATGGGTGGAGATCACCAACTGGCAGCCAAAGAAGCGGACGGAATCTTCCAGAAATTTCATAAGCTCCTGCTGTCTGGCTGGAGAAAGGCTGTTCTCCGGTTCGTCCAGCAAAAAGACTCCGTTCTTTGTAATCTTTTCCGAAAAATAGAGAAAGGCACTTTCTCCGTTGGAGTATTCCCGGATATTGTCCATCAATTCTGACCGGACATATTTGGACTGTGTCATCCGTCTTGCCTTTGTCACTTTTTTCAGCTGCTCATAATCTTCTAATGAGCGCATCTGAAAGCTGGCATATTTGGCATCCAGATAATCTTCAAAAAGGCTTTCCTTTTTCCGGTCAATGCCTTCGTTCATACTGCGGATATTCAGCATATAGTCAAAGACATCGTCACTGGTAATGACCCGGCTGTTTTTCGGAAGGGAGGTCCGCAGCTCATAGTCACAGTAATTCAGATAATCCGGAAAAAAGTTTGACTGATTAAATCGGCTGTCCCGTCCAAGCTTTAGCTTTTCTGCAATTACATTCAGTGCCGTTGTCTTGCCGGAACCATTTCCTCCATACAGGATTGTCACCGGTGCAAAGTCAATCCGGCGTAATTGATGCGCAGACAGAATCTGGAATGGATAATAAGAATCATAGCAGGTTCTCCTCTGCCTTAAAAAGAAATCAAATTCCGTATCACTGTCCGGAAAGGTAAAAGAATCTAAATATAACATTGGATTTTCCTCTTGCGGTATAGCTGATAACCATAGCCAGGGCGCTTCCAAAGCTGCTTCCTGGCTTGACGGTCTCTTTAGCGATCGTCTGCCGCTTTTCATTATAGCACGCAGTCTGTAATCTGTCAGTCCTTCTAGAAACATCCTTCTAGAAACAAAAACCGCTGTATAAATTTTCCATACGATGGCATCCAATTTCATTGCCGAATAAGCCGCTTTGTGTTCCTGTGCGTGTCAGCGTCAGCACCAGCACATCATCCTCGATACGGTAGATGAGAAGCCAATCTCGTCCAGGTCATTGTAGCCCTTCCCGGCTGAGTCCCTTGTAATCCTTTCCGCTTCCATCATGGCAGTAGGTGTTTCTTTGTTCGGCTGCCGCAGTTTCACTTCAAAGGGAACACCGCCCTCACAAAGGGACTGACACACAAAGATGTTCAATCTCTTTCCTAAATTTCGTATTCTGCTGCTGCCTGATCTGTTTTAATATGCAGCAGGACCCGATTTCTATACAGCAGCGTATACTCTGCTTCACAGGCAACCGATTCCCGGATGGTCCGTACCATCTGTCCGCAGTCCGGGGCATGGAGCAGACTGCCGCCGGGCTTTGGAAACCGTACCTGCAGCTGCCAGTGCCCCTGCCGGATCAGCAGTTCGCCCTCTCCCATTTTCCTTACCGACGCTCCCAGATAAGTGGCAAAACGGTATTCTCTGTTCCGGAAGAAAAGGATCCCCACCGTTCCCGTAAAATGGATCCCAGCCAGTGGGATATCTGCCACTGCCAGCATCAAGGATCCCTGGGGGAGGAAATGCTGGGTCCAGATATACTTTTCGGGAAAAGAATTCCCGCTGTCTCCTTCCATATATCCCATTGCTTCCTGAAAATCCAGCACCGTCTGATCTAATTTCAGCCTGCCGTTTACTGTATGCTTCATGCTGTATACCTCATGTCTGCATTCCATTCCTGGAATCATAGAAAACGGTCCCATAATATCGTCATCCGGCACAGTAAATTTGCCAAAACGCAGGCGTCCGCTGACCTGCACTCTGGCAGGAGACGCATTTTTCAGACTGCTCCCTTCTCCCTTCCCGCCTGCTTTTTCAATCTTGTCTCCCAGAAAGTCCAGGCAGATCCCTTTGCGGGAAAACAGATTTTCTCCGATCTGCATCCTTTCCTTTTTCCGGTCAATCCGAAACTGACCGATGGGGAACTCTCTGTACAGGCTTTCCTTCTCAGTGATCACCTGGATCAAACAGGAGCGTTCCTTTTCTGACAGATGAACTGCCGGGATCACTGCCGCGCTTCCGTTTTTTCCCTGAAACCGATAATACCAGCCATAGAAATAATCATTCATACCGGATTCCCTCCTGTGCCGGTCCGTCCAGAAGATTTCCTTCAAAATCAAACCGGGAGCCATGACAAGGACAGTCCCAGGATTTTTCCTCCGGGTTCCATGCCAGCTCACAGCCCATGTGGGGACAGACAAGATCTACCTGAAAGATTTCGCCTTCCTCGGTCTTATACACGCCTGCTTTTCCTTCCGGCGTCTCCACAACCGCCCCGTGTCTCCGCTCCAGAGCAGAGAGAGTCTCGGCAGGAAGATGAAAGAACCGTTTCGTAAGTCCTTTTACAGCCTTTGCACTGTCCTTCACGATCTGAGGAAGCTCCTGGGAAGAAAATCTGGAGGGAGCAAAGACCTCTGCATAAGGGTTTTCTATCCCGCAGACCAGATCCTTTAAAAGCAGCGCCGATACCATGGCAGAACTCATGCCCCATTTTTTAAATCCGGTTGCCACCAGCCAGCCGGGATGCTGGGAGGCATATCTTCCGATGTAAGGAATCCGGTCTGCCGTTATACAGTCCTGGGCAGACCAGCAGGCTGCCTCACTGCTTTTGGGATACAGCTTTCTGGCAGCTTCCTTCAGCTGCTTATAACAGCCGCCCTCCCGGTTTTCACCGGTCCGGTGTCCCTGCCCTCCCAGCAGCAGATATTTGCCGTATTGCCGGAAGGAAAGCGTGTTCTTCCCGTCACCGATATACATGCCCTTTTGTGTCCCGGCATTTTCAAGGGCTAACACATAAGAACGTTCCTGATGCATCCTGGCAAAATACAAACCCGGGAAATTGATAAAGGGAAAATGAGCGGCAAAGACGATCTGATCCGCCTTTACACTGCCCCGCATGGTCTTTACTTGGTGTTCCTCTAATTCTTTTACCATGGTATCTTCATATACGGTCAGCTGCTCTGCCAATGCACCCAGAAACTTTAACGGATGGAAGCAAGCCTGGTCAGGAAACCGGACGGCACCGGCACAGGAAACCGGGATTTCAATCTGTCTTACGAAAGAGGCAGGGATTCCCAGCCTTTGTGCAGCCTCGGTCTCTAGTTTTAATTTTTCCTCGTCCTCAGAATAGACGTACGCATCTGTCTGCACCAGGTCACAGTCGATCTGTTCTGCGTGGATGATCCGCTGGTACTCTTCTACCGCTTTTTGGTTTGCCCGGACATATTGCCGGGCTGTTTCCTCTCCTTTTTTCTCAAGGAAGCTGTGGCAGAACATGCCATGCTGGGCAGTGATCTTTGCCGTGGTATTTCCTGTCTGTCCCCCGCCGATCTCATCTGCCTCCAGGACGACTGCATGCACGCCGGCTCTCTCAAGCTGCCAGGCGGTCAGTATGCCGGTCATACCGCCGCCGATCACTGCCACATCCGCCTTTATATTGCCCTCCAGAGCGGACCTTTTCTTTCTGCTGTATGTTTTTCTCCATATGGATTCCATTTCCTGCCTCCAGTGTTCTTTTCTTTATAAGATTTCCCGCTGGATTTTGTTTATACCAGGTATGGCGCAGGAAAATCCAAATGCACACCGGAAAATCAGACCAAAACCCGGTTTGGTCAGGTTTCCTGTTTTACAAGAACAATGCGGCTGCGCAATATACCAGCAAGAGAGCCATAATGAGATTGACTGCTTTTGTATGTTTGGCAAAAAATTTACAGAAGACCGAGCCGAACAGCGCCCATACAAAAGACCCCGACGCACCTATAACCGTCAGTATCAGTGTAAATCCGATCAGCGAAACTGTAGAATGAAAGACAGGCAATATGTACAGAGACATTGTGGTGATGGCATAAATATAAATCTTTGGATTCATAAATTGTAAGACCATTCCTGCAAAAAAGCTGGCTGTCTTATCTCCCTCCACTTCAAAATCAGAATTGGATTTCCAGATTTTCCATGCAAGGTACAGCATATACAAAGCTCCTAAAATCTGCATAAAAATCTTAACTTTCGGGAGCGCATAAAACAAAGTAGAGCTAAATAACATGCATACGCTCATGACAATCAAAAAGCCTGTGGTAATCCCCAGATTAAAGCGGAAACTTTTCCTAAAGCCCAGACGCGCCGCATTGCTCATGGACAAGAGATTATTGGCGCCGGGGGTATAGGCTGTAACAAAACAATAAATTAA
>DWVZ01000124.1 GCA_019119975.1 Candidatus Blautia merdavium
GTTCCCCTTGTGGGAACGTGGATTAAGCTGTGATAACTCGGTGTTTCCTTTGTAGGGAAGAGTATAAAAAATAAGCACAAGAAAGAGATTTTTAACTATAAAGAAAGGTTTTTAGAAAGAAAGCCATATAAAAGATCAGAAAAAGTTAAAGACTGTTTACTCTAAAGGAATAGGTAAACACAGCAGATCGAAAGTAATTCGAGAAAGAAGCAATTTATATGCCTCTATTAGTATTCTTATAGGTACTGTATGGAAAAATCCTAGAAATAAATTAAACCTGGGCATATAGACATTGCTCTCCAATTTAATACTAGAATTTAATAGGCAGAGACAGAATTTCAATGAAGCAGAAGAAGGGGTGAAAAGTATCCTTGGACGAATTAGAAAATTTTAGGATATACCATAGGAAAGACTCGATGGATAAATAAAGCTGTAAGTCAGAACATCCAATAATGCAGCTTTCCTATCCACAAAAAAGGCATAGCTTCAGAAAATCTAAAGCTATGCCGTATATTTAAGAAATGCAACAAAAAATGGAGCATACGGGACTTGAACCCGTGACCTCCACACTGCCAGTGTGGCGCGCTCCCAACTGCGCTAATGCCCCATAAAAGTAGTATAGCATAGGAATGGAAGAAAGAAAAGAATTTTTTTAAAGAAACCACAGATATGAAACCACAGATAAGCAAGGAGGATATCATCATGAGAAAAAATTTTGGCGCAAAACCGTGGACCTATCCGCAGCCGGTATTTATTATCGGCAGCTATGACGAAGAGGGAAATCCCAATGCAATGAATGCAGCCTGGGGCGGCATCAGCTCTGACACAGAACTGTGTATGTGCATCAGTGCCGGACATAAGACCACGAAAAATATTTTAGCCAAGAAAGCGTTTACCGTAAGTATGGCAACTGCAGAACACATGACTGCCTGCGACTATGTGGGTATCGCATCCGGCAATGGTACGCAGGATAAAATGGAGAAAGCCGGATTCCATACAGTGAAGGCGGAATTTGTAGATGCGCCGATCATCGAGGAGCTGCCCATGACATTGGAATGCAGACTTATCAGCTTTGATCCGGAAAGCTGCCACTTGTTTGGCGAGATTGTCAATGTAAGCGCTGATGAGCGCATCCTCACAGACGGGAAGATTGATATTATGAAATTAGCTCCGATCACCTTTGATCCGGTAGGAAGCTCCTATCATGTGATCGGAGAGAAAGTGGGAAATGCTTTTTCCGATGGAAAGAAGCTGAGGTAGAGGGGATGCTTTAGAAGCCATTTTCCTGTTGTTCGCCATGCGAAACAGCAAGGAAAATAGCTGTATCTGATGTGCGGACAGTAAGGAAAATAGCTGTATCTTATGTGCGGACAGTAAGGGGAACAGCTGTATCTGAAATGCGAACAGCAAGGGGAACAGCCGTATCCGAAATGTGAACAGCAAAGAAAACAGCTACATTTGGCGTGCGAAACAGCCAGGAAAACAACTGTATACGACATTGCGAAACAGCAGGAGAAACAGCTGTCTCCAGCGGGAAAAAGCGCAGTGCCCCGGGTTTCGGTCAGAGGAAAAATCGCATTATGGCATCTGCTGCTTTTTCAATAGAAAGATGCGTCGTATTCACACATAAATCATAATTGGACGGGGCTCCCCAGTGTTGGTTCGTATAGAAGGAGTAATACTGGGAACGCCCTTTATTTATTTTTTCAATATTCTTTTTAAGCTCTTTTTCAGTAAATGTTTCGTATTCCTTTTTCCGCTCTGTGCAGCGTTTGATTTTGCTTGGAAGGTCTGAATACACGAAAACGCGCAGAGGCGACATTTCACGCAGGATATAATCAGCACATCGCCCCACGATGATGCAGTCCGATCTTTCTGCTGCTTCTTTTATAATCTCATATTGAGCCTGATAAATCTGCTGGCTTGGCATCTGTATAAGATTCAAAGACTGCAGACTTACACCCATGCGGACCGGATAGGCAATCATCGGCTGGTGATCCATTACATTTTCTATGTAGCTTTCTGCCAGACTTGTCCGCTGGGCTATTTCTTCGATGATTTCTTTGTCATAATATGCAAATTGCAGTTTCTTTGCGAGACGGCGTCCCAATTCACGTCCCCCGCTGCCGAATTCCCGGCTGATGGTGATGATCTTATTCATTTTGGTTCCCCCCCTTTTGGCGTTATGCTTGTTGGCTTTGTGCGTCGGACGCTGGCAGGCTGCTGACGGTCTTCAGACAAATGGCAACCAACACAGCCATTGCAGCGATCCATGCGGAAGGCTCCGCATAAAAAATGATATCGTCTCCCCAGATGCGGGTGAAGAAACAGGACACCGATACCCGGGCAGCAAATTCCATTACGCCGGACAGGAACGGGGCAATTCCGTTTCCCAGACCCTGCAGCGTATTGCGGAAAACGAAGAGCAGATACAGAGGCAAAAGCAGGCAGCTCATAATAAAGAGATAGTGGTATGCAACGCTTAGTACTTCTTCTGCATTGGCGTTGGCAGCATCAATAAATAAGCTTAAGATGGGTTTTCCAACTGCGATCATAAAAGCAGAAACACACACCGAAAGAACCACTGCGATCAGGACAGAGCTTTTCAGCCCTTGGCGGATCCGCTTGTAAAAGCCTCCGCCATAATTTTGCGCCATATATGTGGTGATCGCATAACCTATGGAAAGCGCAGAGCTTTCCAGGAGCCCGTAGATTTTGTTGGTAGCAGTAAAGCCGGCGATAAAAACAAATCCATGCTGATTGATGGCAGACTGCAGGATCATTCCGCCTATGGCGATCAGGATATTCTGCAGAGCAAGAGGGATTCCCAGGCGGCATTGCTTGGAGACAATCTCTTTTCTGAAATTCCAGTCGTCTTTTTCAAGCTTCATGATATCCATTTTTGCCAGGGTCCGCAGGCAGTAGAGAAACGCCAGGAACTGAGCTGTGATGGTAGCCACGGCAGCTCCGATGATGCCCCAGTGGAATACAAGTACAAACAGTAAATCCAGTACGATATTCGTGACAGCTGCCACTGCAATGGCGATCAGCGGTGATTTTCCGTCTCCGAATGCCCGTAAGATAGCAGAAGCCATATTATACGCCAGAACGATCAGGATGCCGCCGAACATCGTGAGGAGATACTGGGAGGCACTGTTAAAAATATTGTCAGGAGTCTGCAGAAGGTTCAGCAGAGGTTTTGCCATCAGCAGGCATACGACCGTCAGGGCACAGCCGCTGACCAGACAAAGCTTTATGGACATGGCGATTGTCTGGCGCATTTTCTTCCTATTGCCTTCCCCGAAATATTGTGAAATAGGAATGGAAAAGCCCTGGGCTAATGCCTGTATGACCCACAGCGCCAGCCAGTAAGACCAGTCTGTAGCTCCCACGGCAGCCAGTGCTTCAACGCCTACACCCTTTCCAACGATCATTGCGTCCACGATTGTGTACAGCTGCTGTCCGAAATTTGCCAGCATCAGTGGAGCCGCAAAAGACGCCATTAGTTTTGTCGGATTTCCGGAAGTCATGTTCTTGATCCGGCTCATAGTAATAACCATCCTTTCTGTTGACATATTGTTTTTTATGATTGTATAATAATAAAATCATTTTGCGGCAATGTATATGCCATAAAGTACCAATTTATATAAAAATTGTGCCAAATGGAGATGGGACGATGGGGTATAAAGCAGTTATTACCAACAAGTATCTGATGGAAGAGATTGAATATCAGGATAAAGCTTTTCCAATCTTTTTGTGTGAAGATTATTTTGATGAATATTTAAACGGAGAAGTGGAATATCACTGGCATAATGATTTTGAGTTTGGGATCGTGCTGAAAGGAGAAGTAAAATATTTTATCCACCAGGGAGCCGCGGACCAGGAATGTGAAATTCTGAAAGTCGGGGACGGTGTATTTGTCAATTCAAAATCCCTGCACAGGATGGTGCAGACAGAACCGGGATCGGTCTTGTTTAACTTTGTTCTGCCGTCCGATTTTTTTGTGTTTCTGCCTTTGGGGGAAGTACATCAGAAAAGTGTTCTGCCGGTCATACAGTCGCCGGCAGCGGGATTGTTCTTGAAAAAAGAGGAAGAAGAGCACCAGCCTTTGCTGGAGTGTATTGCGAAAATGCATGGACTGTCCAGGGAAAATCCAGGGTATGAACTTCAGTGTATAGAGCTGATCTGCAGGCTTTGGCGCAAACTTTTGAAGCTAATAGCAAGCATGAAAGAACTTCCGTCCATTTCCAGGGCAGAACGGCTGCAGGAGCAGAGACTGCGCACCATGCTGTCTTACATACATGCCCATTACAGTGAGAATCTTTCCATAGACTCACTGATACAGGCAGCAAATATCAGCCGGAGCGAATGCTTTCGATGCTTTCGTGCTGTCATAGGAAAGACGCCGTCCGAATATCTCTGCCAGTACCGGCTCTCTCAGGCTGCCTATTTTCTTACTTATACAGACAGGACGCTTTCTGACATCTGCTATTCCTGCGGGTTTAAAAATATGAGTTATTTTGGCAAACTCTTCCGGGAAAGCTGGGGGATGTCTCCGGGACAGTACAGGAAGACAGGAGGCAGGGCGGAGGAAACGACCATTTGGCAGGAATCTATGTGCGTGGCGGGGGAATGACCATTTGACAGGAATTTATGCGTGCGTCGGGGAATGACAAAACAGGGATCAGGTTTTTACCTGATCCCTCACTGGTTTTCCAGAGATTTTGCCGTGGTTTATTTATACACGGATAATATAGCCGTTCTTCCGCGGAGCTGCTTCCTTGATGCCTTCCGGCAGACCATAGCCCAGGATTACGTTTCCGATTCCTTCATAATCTCCATGGATGCCCCATTTTTCCAGCAGCTCCTGACCTTCTTCTGTGGAGAAGACTTCTCTTGCGCGGTAGATGTAGCAAGAGTCCACACCTATGGCGTGAGCCGCGTTCAGGAGATTGGCAATAACCTGATTGCCGTCATCAATATAGGTGGGGCGGGAGCGGTCTGCCAGTACTGCGATGACAGTAGGAGCGCCGTAGAACGGATCCATGGCGCCGCCCATCACTTTGGCATTTAAGCGGGACAGATAATCGCGGGTTTCTTTGTCCTGGACAGCCACGATCACAGGGCTCTGTGCGCCCATGCCGGTGGGAGCATAAGTTCCGGCTTCTAAAATTTCCAGCAGTTCTTCTTCTTTGATCTGATCCGGTTTATATTTGCGGCAGCTTCTCCTGGTCTTCAGGTCCATTAATGTTTCTTTCATCTTATCACCTTTCCCTTTCCTTTATGAAGAATAGAAATTAATTTTTGGTTTCCCTGCCTTTTATTATAACGCAGTTTGTGCCATAGAACAAAGTAAAAATGTCAAGCAGGTAACAATGCCAAGCCAGTGAAAATACCAAACCGGCATATCCGCATTGGTATTCGGCAGCGTCGGATCTGAGGGCAGGTCAGAAAGACTTTATTATACGGCTCTGAAATGTCTTTTTTTCTTCCCTGGAACAGGGATATCTGCTATACTTGAACCTAGAGCGGTCCATCAGGAACAGCATCCAAAAAACCTGGTGGAGAGCAGGACAGGATCCCTGAAAAAGGCGGTCCTTGCTTACGAAAAGAATCCGTACGGGAGGAAGGATACTATGAGTCTGGCATTTCGGATTTTTACTGTATGTTACACATTTTTGTTTACTGCCCTGTCCCTTTTTTACATTACCACTGGTATTCTGGGGAAAAAGGTCCGATGGGGTTATCTGGCAGCTTTCTGTGGCAGCGCTGTGCTTTTGCAGTGGCTGGTCATACTTGGTCAGATTCTTTTTTACGTGGAGGAGACAGGTCAGGATATCATTCCGCTGCCTTTCTATGATATTGTCTGCTACACCCTTACTGCCCTGGTGCTGGGCTGGATGATGTATCGGGCATTCTGCCTGCCTTTGCTGCATACAGTCACGGCGTCTGTCCTAGGAACGTTTATCATTCTTACTGCCGGGTCTGTTATGAGCCAGGCGGTGGATGCCTACAGCCCGCTGTTTGACAGGCAGCATTTTCTTGCCTTTGTGCGGCTGTACATTCCTTATACGCTTTGCTTTGCAGTTGCATGGGTGGCTGCCTTTATCCTGCGCAGATCAGAATTTCACCGTTATTTTTCTGCGCTGTTTAGAAGCCGGGCGAGAGGGATCCTGACATTGCTGGTCAGTTACATTCTGATGTGCACGCTGCCGGTTCTTCAGCTAATCTCGCCGGATACGGCTCCGGATGTAGGTTATGCCATGTTTTTCTTTGCCCTGATCGTTGCCGGGCTGTTTCTGATCCAGTTTGCAGCCATGTATGCTGCCGGACAGGATAAGATCAAAGCCCAGGAGGAAACCATTCTTCAACAGCAGGCACATATGGCTTTGCTGGAAGAGCTGCAGCAGGAGATCCGGGCATTCCGCCATGATTTTACCAATCTGTTCTCCGGTCTGACCCTGCAGGCACAGGAAGGAGACCTGGAAGGCATTCAGGAGTTTATGAGAAAGACCAGCAGCTATTTTGACGAGAAGCTGGGCAGTGAGATCGCGCAGATGGACGGACTGAACAATATCCAGATGTATCCCCTGCGCAGCCTGCTGACCTCTAAGCTGGCGAAGATGCGTCAGATGCAGATAAAAGCTGTGCTGGAAGTACTCTATCCGGTAAGAACGGAGCAGGGCATGGATATGGAGGATCTGCTGCGGGCGGCAGGGATCCTGCTGGATAATGCCATGGAGGCTGCCTCCCGTAAGGAGGGGCTTGTGCGGGTGGTGCTTCTGCAGGAGGAAAAGGAGCTGTATCTGGCTGTGGCGAATAATTATGACACCGCCCCGGATATGGCTGCCCTGAACCGGAAGGGCTATACCACAAAAGGAAGCGGGCACGGCACCGGACTTTCCAGCTACCGCAGGATCGTGAGCAGATACCGGGGCTGCGCCATGCGCACGTATCTGAAAGAAAATATGCTGGTCCAGGAGCTGCATATCCCGGTGCGCTGACCTGCCGGTAAAGAGGAGGGAAAGGATGATACCTGTATATATCTGTGATGACGAACAATCTGTGCGGCAGAAGATAGCGAAGATCCTGTCGGAGCAGATCATGATCCTGGATCAGGATCTGGGACCTGTGTGTACCCTAGAGGATCCCCAGGAGCTGCTTTTGCAGCAAAAGGAGAATGCCGTGCCTGCCGTTTACTTTCTTGATATTGATTTTCCGGGGAAGATCAGCGGGCTGGAACTGGCACAGAAGCTGCGCCAGTATGATCCCCGGGGATTTATTGTGTTTATTACCGGTCATGGAGATCTGGCTTTTGAGACTTTCCGCCTGCGGCTGGAAGCCCTGGATTATATTGTCAAGGGAGATACGGCTTCTATGACGGTGCGGATACAGAAATGTCTGGAAAGCATCCAGGAACGGATGCAGGCACAGCGCCCGGGTCAGGGAAATTACTGTACGATAAAGATTCTTGATACAGTCAGGCATATTCCTGTAGAGAGCATCCTTTATTTTGAAGCCATTGGTTACCGCCATACGCTCCAGCTGCATCTGGACGGAGAATTGCTGGAGTTTAACAGCAGTCTGGATCATTTCGCAGAAAAGCTGGGAGAAGATTTCTGGCGCTGCCATCGAAGCTTTCTGGTGAACCGTTCCCGCATACGGGCAGTGCACCTGAAGGAGCAGGCGGTAGAATTGGATAACGGGGAAACCTGCCTGCTGTCCAGGAAAGCAAAAAGTGAATATCAGGCACAGTGCTAGAAGGCTGGAGTTCTTGCCGCAGGGCAGGGACCCCGGTCTTTTTTGCTGCCGTTCCATTGGCGAAGCAAAACGTACCATTGGCGAAAGAAATGGCTGCACGGGCGTTTTCTCTGCTATACTCACATCAACAAAAACAAACAAGGAGGACGCTGAAATGGCAGCTGAAAAGAAAGTAAATAAAATCATAAAAGATGCAGGATATACACCCATGGAGGGCAGAGCTATTGTCGTAACTTATGCTCCGGCGAATCTTAGTGAACAGATCTCACGGTTTTTCTCCAATGAGTTTTTCGTACTGCAGATGTGCACGGACTCTCTGGTACTGGTGCCGTTTGGAAAGCTGGCGCTGGATTTGAAAAAAGAGGTGGCGCTGGAGATTCCCTATGACCGTATCCATAGGGCAGAGGTGCGGGAGGACCTGCTGAACTACCGGATTGAACTGGATACGGAGGATGGGCTGATCGCACTCTCAGCCCAGCAAAAAGAACTCAGTGAGTTTCGGTCTTCCGGGACACTGGCTGCCGGCATCAGCGGACTGGGCACAGGGCAGGCAGGCGCGGGATTTCTGAAACCAGAGAACTGGCATCGCGCCAATCTGGACGCCACGCTGGAGGCTCTGAAAGAACTGTAGCAGCAAAAGGAGGAAGGGACTATGACCAATTCAGATTCCATTGCCCGCCTGCAGGCAGAGGGCTGGCAGGTGAAAGCGTATACTATGAGCAGCAGTCAGACGTATCTGCAGGGAATTTTATTCGCTTTGCCCTTTGTCCTTCTTGCAGGGGGCATGTACCGGGTATTCCTGCTGGAGCGTGCAGTGCTGCTGGATCATACCAGCCTTATCTTTCTGGGGATCATCATCGTCAGCCTGCCGGTCCATGAAGGGCTTCATGGTATAGGGTGGAAGCTGGCAGGGAGACTGGAAACGGGGGAGATATCCTTTTTCATCCGCCAGGGGATGCCCATGTGTACCTGTAAAGCGGTGTTGGATACCAGGGCGTATCTGACCGGCACGCTGTTTCCGTTTTTGATACTGGGAGGAGGGAGCTTTTTATTCCTTATCGCCTTTCCCGGCACGGTGTCTCTTTTGACTGCGATGGTAAATCTGGTGCTGCCGGGGGCAGACCTGGCGATTGCTTATAAAGTCCTGCGCAGCGGAGCCGTCAGGATTGCCGACAGCCCGGATCAGGCAGGGTTTACAGGAGCATTTTATAAAGGAGAACAGCAGGACGAAGGCGTGTAAATTAGCAATAAAAATGAGGTTGCAGATAGAAAGGAGAAAAAATTATGACAGAAAACAAATTCGCAGAAAAAAACATGCAGTGCAAGGCTTTCGCAGAAAGGAAGCAGAAAGAAATCAAAGGTTTCCAGAAGGTTACGCTGATTGCTTTGACGATCTTCTGGATCGGTTATGGGTACGCGTACTTTCTTGGAAACAGCAGCAATCTTTCTTATTATTCCCTGTTGATCTTGATCTTTTCCATTCTTAATAGCAATGTGATCTTTGGCATAGAAAAGATGCAGAACAGGGTGTTTAATATCCTGGCAAAGCTAAACGGAGTATTGTTCTTTGTATGGGCGCTGCTGACAATCGTTTCTCTGATTCTGAAATAGGGATGTACTTTTTCCGCAGCAGCAGAAGCTTGATATCTGGCGGTAAAAAATCATTACGCCCGGCAGCAACTGCTTCACTTCCAGCAGTGAACTTGATATCTGACGGCGAGAAAACCCCGGTTTTATACCTCTTTAGGAGGTTTTAGAACCGGGGTTCTTTTAGGGTTCAGAGAGCTTTGATGTTAGGGTCGGTTTCTGCATTTTTTACCAGCAGTCCGCGGTGCAGATAGTTTTCCATGGTTTGTTCTTTCTCCGGAAAAGGGCGGGAATCCATGACAGCATATTTTTTATGCACCCGTCTTTCAATATTGGTAAAAGGAATCGGCACCCCGGCGCAGGAATAGAAATGCTTGGTATTCTGGAGCTGAAAGTGGATATGGGGTTCCGTGGTGTTCCCGGAGTTGCCGCATCTGGCAATGACATCGCCTCTTTTGACCCTTTGCCCGGGCTGTACGGTGACGCTCTGGGGCATCAGATGACAGAGGGCGCTGTATTCGCTGGGGGAATGCTGGAGGATGATCCGGTTTCCGCCGATGTCAGGGGTATCCGGGTCAGTCTGCCCATGGTCCATGATGCGGCAGTCCGGGAAGCTGTCTTTTACGGAAATGACGATCCCGTCAGCCGGGGCAAGGACTTCTTTTCCGTAGCAGTAATAGCTGGACAAGTCCTTCCGGTCCCCGCAGAAGCTGCTGCCTTCGTCATCTGCTATGAAAAAATCATAGGCATAACGCTGGGGAAGGATATCCCAGGAATGGGAGGTGTCTTCAGTAACGCCGCCGCTGCACACATACCATTCTCCGTGAAAAGGCAAGGAGTAGAGAACCTGGGGTGTGTCAGAAAAGAGGTTTTTATCTTCATATTTTACAGTTGCGTAGATCAGACCGGCTATCTGCAGGACGATCTGGCATAGGAATTGTAATTTCATAGAAAATTCTCCTTGTGAAAAGGTAAGATGAATCAGTTCCGTTTTATGAAAAAAATAGCCTGGTTTAGAGCGGCTGATAAGACAAAATGGGAGGAAAAGGGTAAAGATGAAGAAGTCGTTTTCTAAAATAATAGCCTGCATTATGTTATGTCTGTAAAGGGCTTAAGCTTTGCAGAATTTAATGGTACAGCAGAAAAAAGCTGCCGAAGACTTTACATCTCATCCATACAGCGATAGTCGTCCAGCAGCTGCTGCAGGGTGATTTCCTGCATGGATTCTCTTACCGCGTCCCCGATTTGTGTATATGGTTTCTTCAGAACTGAGCCAATGCGCCTCCCCACAGGACACTGGGCAGAAGGATTTGGGTGAAAGCCGATGAAATGCTCCAGTCCGTCAGGTTCAAGGGCATGGTAAACTTCCCATATAGTAATGCTTTCCGGGTTTTTGCTCAGATGGGCGCCGCCGATGCCACGGACTACAGATATAAGTTCTGCTTTCTGCAGTGCATTCAGGATGCTTCTGACAGCAGCAGAATTGCATCCGGTGCTTTTGGCAAGCAGTTCGCTGGTTACTTTTACCTTGTTTTCGTATTCTGAAATCAATATCAGACAATGCAGAGCAATAGAACATTTGGTACTGATCCTCATTTCAAAAGCCTCCCGGTTTGTTTTATAATGATTATACTCGATGGGCAATAACTTGTAAATACAGGCAGACACCGCATGTCCTGGTGAAAAATAAGGAACATCTAATCTGTCTCTTTCTCTTCTTTGGTGAAACAGGGCAGAAGAAAAACAGAAGGAAGACGCAGAAATATATCCTAAATGCATGATTTAAAAGAAAATGGATAAAAAAATAAAATAGCTTTTACCTTTGGCAGCGGTTTCCTACGGTGGGAAATCAGCTGCCAGTTTTGTCTGATTTTCAGCAGCACTTTTAAGTTGATTTCAGCAGCAGGTTCAAAATTTGACGGAAATATTGACAAGGAGAGCCACGGGGCGTATACTTGTTGTAAAAAATAGATATACAACAGATGAAAGCCATGAACATGCGAATATCTGAAACACAGAAAGAAAAAACTGACTTTTCAGACGCGCACAAAGCACAGAAAAAGAAAAGCGATACAAAAGCAGCAAGAAGCAATGCAGAACAGGGAAAAGGGAGGAAAAAGCAATGCTGGGAAGAACAGATTTTTATTACTTCAGCCCCACAGGAGGCACAAAGAAAGCCGGGGAAATCTTTTGCAGAGAGATCTCTTCGGAGGTGCAGCTTATAGATCTGGGACTGCGGGGAAGAGAGCCAGAAGAGCCAAAAGGGGAGCTGACCGTATTTGCTGCCCCTGTCTTTGGCGGCAGGATCCCGGAGGCGGCGACAGCAAAGATGAAGAAACTGGATGGAACCGGGAAAAAAGCAGTGACGCTGGCAGTCTATGGAAACCGGGCTTATGAGGATGCCCTTTTAGAACTGAACCGGACCGCCGAGGAGCAGGGATTTCAGGTTATCGCATCTGCGGCGTTGATCGCACAGCACTCTATGGCACCGGAAGTGGGGCAGGGAAGACCGGATGGAAAGGACCAGGAGGAAATCTGCGGATTCGCGCAAAAGGTTCTCCAGAAACTGGAACAGCCGACGGAAGATTCAGTAAAAGTACCCGGAAACTATCCCTATAAACCGGCGATGAATATGCCTGTGGCGCCGCTTTTCCTTGACTCCTGCACCCGGTGCGGGAAATGTGCTGATGTTTGCCCCACAGAGGCGATTTCTATGGAAGATACCGGAGCGGTGACAGATCCGCAGAGCTGTATCCTGTGCATGGCATGTGCAGCAGCCTGTCCGGAGCACGCCCGTATCCTTCCCCCGCCTCTGAAAGAGAAGATGGAACAGATGCTGGGAGCGCTGAAAAACGT
>DWVZ01000125.1 GCA_019119975.1 Candidatus Blautia merdavium
GCCGAACGCAACGATTCCCACACTGAGATTGCCTCCCGCAATGATTCCTGCGGCAAATGCTCCAAGAGCCAGAATGCCAAGACTCGCCGCTCCTATGGAAATCATTCCCATCGCCGCTGCTCCGATCGCGATCAGGCCTCTTGCGAATACTCCGATACTGACAACTCCTGTAGCCCGCACCCCGACTGCCAGAATTCCTTTTGCCGGAGCCATCTTCATCCGAAAGCGCCCTCCGCTCTCTCTCATTCCCTGAAAACAGACTGCTCATCATAACGATCTTATCCACGTCCGGCTTGGATACTCCCGTTTCCCTTAATTAAAGATATTATTGGGTAAAAAAGAAAGGTCAGTCGATTTTGCCGATGAAGCGGTAGTAGATTTCTACTTCCTGCTCACGGCTTCCGTCCTCGCCCTTGACAGCTTCGTGGACGGTTATTTTTTCAATTAGAGTGTTCAGAAGTTCTGCGGTCAGCTCCACAGGGTTGACATACTGTTTCATTAGGGCAATCCACTTTTCAGCATCCGCTGCGGTCTGTACGGCGGCTTCCATCGTTTCGTGAAGCTGTCTTATTTTTGTTTCAAGCTCCTTTTGCTCGTTCTGGTACTTCTCGGACAGCATATTGAAGTTATACTCGGTTATGCGTCCGGCAGACCAGTCCTCATACATTTTAGCAAACAGCCCGTCAACCTCGGCTTTACGCTTCTCTGCCTTTTTCAGCTCCGCAGCCTGCTTTTTCTTCGCAGAGTTTCTTTCCCTGTCGCTGGCATTGAGCAGCCGTTTCAGCAGCTTGTCCTCGTCTTTCTGTACCATCATAGACCAGTATTGCAGTCTTGCAAGCACATAGGCATACAGTACATCATAGCGGATATAGTGCATGGAACACTGGCGTAATCCCTGTCCGTTCTTGCTGCAATGGTAGTACCCGTATGGGTTCTTATTCTGCTTGTTTTCCCCATAGGCTAAAGACCATCCGCAGTCTGCACATTTTATCAATCCTGCGAAAATCTGTGTCGTACCGTTTCTGCGTTTCCTGCGTCTGCTTGCAATCAGCTCTTGAACTTTTTGGAACACTTCTTCAGAAATGATGGCTTCGTGAGTATTTTCCACACGATACCATTCTTCCTGCGGCTTCCGCACCTTTTTCTTGTTCTTGAATGAAATGTTGCTCTGCTTGTTGTGAATGCTGTGACCGATGTAGGTTTCCTCTTTCAAAATGCTCTTGACCTGTGCAATCGTCCACGCATAGGCTTTTTCTGCGGGCGCACCGGCGTAGATATTAGCGAAAGTCCCGTATCTTTCATAGTTCAGCCAGCCGGGGGTAGGTACTTTTTCCTCCACCAGAATCCGTGTAATGCTGGCGGCACCACGCCCGTGTACGGCAAGGTCAAAAATCTTCTCTACAATCCAGCGTGTTTCCGGGTCGATCAGAAGATGACCTTTTTTGTCCGGGTCTTTTACATAGCCCAGCGGTGCATAGGCTCCATAGTGTGCGCCATTGGCAAATCTTGTGTGCATGGCAGCCTTGACCTTTTTGCTGGTCTGTCGGGCGTGCATTTCATTCAGGATGTTTAAGAACGGGGCAAGCTCGCTTTCTCCGTTGATGGTGTCCACATTGTCATTGATGGCAATGTAGCGTACTCCCTTGCTGGGGAAATAGATTTCCGTGTACTGACCGGTCAGGATATAGTTTCTTCCCAGACGGGATAAGTCCTTTGTGACAACGCAGTTGATTTTCCCGTCCTCGATGTCATCAATCATCCTTTGGAAACTTGGACGCTCGAAATTTGTCCCGCTCCATCCGTCGTCAATGTACTCGTCTACAACGGTCAGCCCATGCTCTGCGGCATACTGCCTAAGCATCATGCGCTGGGTTTGGATACTGCCGCTTTCCCCCTGTAATTCATCGTCACGGCTCAATCTCAAATATAGTGCAGTGTTATAAGTCGTTGTATTGTATGGTTGTTTCATGGTTAAAAATCCTCCTTCTACTAAAAGAAACAACCCACGCTTATACAATACTCGCTGGTACAAGTATATCATAAGCGTGGGCTGATTGACAGTCGTTATTCCGTATTTTTTCAGGAAGCGGCGGCAGCGTGCTGGATCACATCTTCCAGCAGGCTGTCAAGCGGCTTCCCATCCTGTGCGAAATGCTCCGATACCTTGATACGGACTTTCCCCATGACAAAATACTGGGTGCCGTCTTTTTCGGTAAGCAGGGTGCCGCTGTTTTTGTTATTGCTCTCGTTTTTGCTTTTTGCCATAGGCAGTTACCTCCATAAATAAAATATGCCCGACAAGGGAATGTCAGGCAGGTGTACAGCCGCAGACTGTCTCCATGTCAACCAAACCGTGTCAACCGGCAGAAAAGACTTTGAAAACAATCCATAGGCGCTCTATTATTACTTTTTCTTTGATTTCTTGGTTGACATGGTTGACAAAGGAGAGAAATGCCCCAAATATCAGGCTTTTCCCCGTCAACTGGCTGTCAACCGAAGCGTCAACCAAACTGTCAACCGGTGGATTTTCAGAATGGCAGTTCCATTTGCCGGGCTTCTTCTTCCATGATTTCCTGAAAACCGTCCCCCTCCGGCGGAGCTTGGTTGACACGCTCCCAGCCTTTTTGAGAACCGTATTTCTTATACCGCTTCGGGCTTTTGTAGGCTGCCCAGCCCTGTATGATGCCGCCTGCAATGCCGGTATTCATAATCTCACAGATTGCCCGTGTCTCCCAGTCTGCCGGGGAATTTAAGTTCCCCAGCGCTTCCTCATAAAGCTGCTTGGAGCATACCCTGTCACCGGTGTAGTCCTCCAAATAGGCGTAGATCATGCCAGCCTGTGTGTCTTCCTGCATGAAGTCCTGCTGGTGGGCGTTCAGATATCGGTTCATTTCCATACTGAATGATAGCTTATACTTCCCACTGCGGTAAACCGTCATGGCTTCCGCCCACATCTGTTCGATATACGCCCTCGCCGCCGCTTCATCATCCAGTATGTGAACCTCCGCCCGTTCCGGGTACACCGTCACGGGGAGAAAGCGCCGGTTGCCGGTGCGGTCACGGGGCAAAAAGTCCTGCCGGTTGGTCGTCCCTCCAAATACACATTGCCGCAGCCGGTCTGCCGGATGTGTCTCATACGGCACTTTGTAGGTTTCTTTCTGGCGGCTTAAAAATGACTTGATTTCCTCAATACTCTTGGCGTTGGCTGTGGCAATCATCTCCGACATCTCGATAATCCAATGCCCTTGCAGCTTACGGTACACATTTTCATCGTCCAGCTTCTTCAAATCGTCTGAAAACCATTCGTCCCTGCCTGCCAGCAGCCGGAAAAAGGTAGATTTCCCGGCTCCCTGACCACCAACCAGACAGAGCATGACCTCAAACTTGCTCCCCGGTCTGAATATTCGCCGGATGGCTCCCATCAGGAATAGTTTCAAGGCTTCATAGGTGTATTCGTCCGTATCGGCTCCCAGAAAGTGATGCAGGGCGTAACAGATGCGCTCTGTGCCGTCCCATTGCAGGCTATTCAGGTAATCCCTGACCGGATGGTAGCGGTTTTCATTGGCAACAATCTTGATGGCGCTCTGCACCTTTTTCTCGCTGGTAAGCCCGTAATTTTCTTCCAGATACAAAAGCAGGTAGTTCATGTCCATGTCGGTCAGCGTGGTACTGGTGCGCTCCCAGCCCAGCGGCTTCACAATGTCAATCTGCTCCGTCAAAAGGTTCAGGCGCAGCGCCCCACGAAACAGAGGGTCACGCTGGAACACCGTCAAGCAGTTTCGGATGCTGTTCTTCACGCCGCCTTTCTGCGTCCCCTCTAATGTCTCCCGGATTTCTGCCGGTGTCTGCGCCGGTTCCATTGTGTCCATCGTCCTTTTGACCGCTTCCTGCGTTTCCAGCGGCAATCCCTGAAATTCGCTGTTCAAGCCGCAGCACCTCCTTTCCCTGTGCGGCGATCAATGCCGCTTTTTCTTCTATTTCTTCGTATAACAAAATATCCAAAAGGTATTCTGTGTAGCATATCCTCTGCAACGCTTCCACAAAAAGAGGATGCCAGATGGCATCCTGCGGCTGTGGGGCGTATGCTGTTTTCCAATGCTCCAGCAGGCGCAGATAATCGCATAGCACCCGGAAACAATACCGTTCCGTTTCCTGAAATCTCTGCTCCGCTGATTTTTGTCGGGGCTGTGACCTGTTGTGACGCTTCCTATCTGGCGGCGCATTGCCGGATTTCTCATAGGAAACGCCGAAGTCCTCCGCAAGCCTGACCGCAGCTTCCCGTTTCCCCAATCCATGCAGCAAAGCGGCAAAGTCGATCACATCCCCGGAAGCCCCGCAGCCGAAGCAGTAAAAGCGGCTGTCCACTTTCATGCTGGGCGTGCGGTCATTGTGGAATGGACAGCAGACCATGCCGTTTCTTCCCACCCGGATTCCATAGAATGAAGCAGCCTGCCGGGTGGTAACAGACTGTTTCACCGCTTCAAATACATTCAAATGCTCCCTCCATAAAAATGCCGGTAGCGGTAAAGCTGCCGGTTATGTCATAGCTCCATCTCGTGTTTCTTTCTCTGTACTTCCTGTGGCTGCTCTCTCCGGCGCAGTGCGGTATCTACGGCGTTCTGCACCTGCCGCAGCCGTATGACTTCCTCCCGGAGCAGCTTGTGCTGCGGAGACAGTTCGGCATACTCTGTTTTTAACTGTGCGTATTCCTGTTTCCATGCTTTCAGGACAATGGGTTTTCCGTCCAGTTTTTCTTTCAGAATACGGCGGGCGGCATAAAACAGCCGTAACTCCGCATCGTGGGATGTTTCAAATTTCTCCCTCTGTTTCTTAAACTTGATATTGTTCAATTCCGTATGAACAGGTTTTAGCCGCTGGTAATTCTCGCCCTCCCGTATCAATTCCTGCAATTCCTTTATCCGGGCAGATTTCTTTTTCATGGAGCCGCTTAATGCTTCAAATTCTTCACTGACAGAGGAAAGACGCTCCTGCAAATCCTCTAATGTGAGCAGCTTGTTTTCCGTCAGATAATTGATGGCTTCGGCAAACTGCTTTAGGTTTCCGGTTCTGGCTTTATTGCTCCACGCCCCTGCGTTGCGCTGGTTGTAATAAGCGATCAGCAGGTCGGCAAGGCTCGGTGTCTGGGGTTTGGAAAGTTCTTCTTTTACCTCTGCCATCCAGACAAACAGGGCTTTGATCTTCTTCCTCACATCCTGTACAAGCCGGTTGGTGGCTTTAATCCAGCGGTTCAGTTCCCCTTTCTCGGTGCGGATGCCCTTTGCTTCCATCTGCCGGACATTAGCTCCCTCGTGGACAGTAGGTATCAGGTCAAGTCCCTGCCGCACATAGGAACGGTGGTCGATACGCACATCCAGCCCTTTTTCCTCAAATTTTGTATTAACGGCAGCCGCCCACTGCTCCCGCCAGTGTTCCAGCGTTTCCGGCTCATGCCAGTCTGTTATATGGACAGCGTTAAACATATAATCGCCGTTTTTATCCCGGATTCGGTTTCCATCTTCATCAAGAAGATATTCCCGCCGCTGTTTTTGTCCCCATGTGCCATCCGGGTTCAAAGGGCGCATGGTTGTCATCACATGGAAATGCGGGTTAGGGATGCCGCCGTCCTCTTTCTCCGGGCTGTGAAAAGCAAGATCGGCAATCATGCCTTTTGCCACAAACTGCTCCTGCACGAACTTCCTCGCCAGTTCCATGTTTTCTTCCAGCGTCAATTCATTCTGCATGGCAATATCAAAGGAATAGGCAAGCTGTGCTTTTGGATGTTTCTCGCAGCTCTCCACAGCATTCCAGAGGGTCGCCCGGTCAAGATATATTTCCGGCGCATGGGGCGGCAGCATGATTTCCGAAGCGATCACGCCGCCCTTTTTGGTGTAATCGCTGACTTCTCCATAGTAGCTGCTGTAAAGACGCTCCCCGGCTCGGTAGGCTGCGCTGGCAATGGCGCTCTGACCGGCGCTGCGCTTTATCTGTGCGATTGAAAAATGATAAAGTGCTATCCTTGGTCACCGCCTTTCTCCTGCCCGGAAATACGGGCGTGGTTTTCTGTGGCAGACCGGATGAAATGCTCCGCCTGCGGCAGATTCAAAATGTTTTCCATGAGGGAATAAAATTCCGCTTCGGATAGCTCCTTTGTCTGTGGTGCAATGCTCTCAACGGCTGCCCCACGGGTAATCAGCCGGTGCGTCCTCTGTTTCCGGGAACCGCTTTCCAGATACGCCTGCCGGTTTTTCAAACGCTGCATTTTCCGTTTTTCCCGTTCCAGCAGGACAGTGGTTTTTCATATTCCTGCTTTAACTGTTCCAAAGATTTTTCCATGTTCTCACATCCTTTGCTGATAAGATAAAGAAAGACCATCCGCAGACAGTCTGTGTGTCAGTGCTTCTATAAAACCCGATGAAAAGGGAAAACCGCAGAGCGGATTTCTCTTTTCGGCGGGTACACAGGGGATAGCCGCTTTAGCGGCGCAAGGAGGTGTAGCCACCTTGTCGGAGCGAAGCGAACGCAGACCTCGGATTGCTGATTTTATCAGCGGCAGAGGTAAGCTCCGCAGGACGCACGATACATGGTCTTTAGACTATGTATAGAAGTGCGCCCTTAGTTCCTAAGGGATTTTGCCGTTTCCGGCAGTCTTGCCCTTTTTCTTGGAACGCTTGGAAAGATACTTCGGGCAGTCAACCACAACCGCCCGGAAGCTCTGTTTACATTCGTGCTGGCATTTCCGGCACAGTTCGTTGTAAGTGATACGGCTGCGGTCATTTAAGAAGAAAGACCATTCCAGCCGTCGCTTGTTGCTCATTCTTGCCATAACCGGCTCCTTTCTCCGTTTCTATCTGATGTACGCAGATAGGCTGTTTTGGTGTAGCGTCTCGGTATCATTTTTAAGGTTTTTTCCTCTGTATGCCCCTTTGGAAAGTGCGGCAGTATTGCAGTCAGGGAATGATACCTCACGCTTATTTGTCGCTTCCCGGTACGGTTTCGGAGCCTTTTGCCATCCATTCAAAGAAAGCAATTTTGCTGACCTTGATAAGCCTGCCCCTGCGGAACGCCGGAAAGCCGGGGGTGTGTACCAGCTCATAGGCGCTCGCTCTTGAAATTCCCATAATCCGCTGGATGTCCGCCACATCCAAAACCAGAGGTAAATCCTCGTAGCTGTTCAATCTCTTTTTATTGCTCATTCTGTTCCTCCCATAAATCAAATAGGTTAAAATGCTTCCTGCTGCCGTTCTCCCCAAAAGCCGTTTTCCTGCCCCATTCCTGCGGTGTTTCCCTGCATTGGTGCGCCGGATGCGTCACTTCTCCTGCCGGTCATATCCCTTTTGGACGGTCATTCACTTGTCAAGGTACTGTGTGGTACGAAATTACCAACTGCAATCATCATAGCGGACTATCCTTGACAAAACAATGCTTCTGCGATACCATTAGTGTAATAGATATAACAAAATTATATAATTACCATAAAAAAGGGCAGGGGATAGGGATGGAGAATCAGTTTATACGGCATGAGCCATGTTTTGAGAGAATTTTGTTTGTCCTGACGCTGGACAGGAAGAAAATGAAAGAGCGGATTTTGATTGGGGAAGAACAGCAGATCCGCTTCCGGCTGAACGGGAGCCAAAACACAGAGGTACTTTGTGATATGACACGCCCGTTGGGAACTTTTTTGATAAACTTTGAGCGTGACACGGGCAGAGATTGGAACTTATACGGGCTTTCTCCACTACGGCAAGCCCTCCACTCCAACCGATGGAAACAGCCAGAGCTGGAGCAGGCGGCAAGCGAATTTCTCTGGGGGAAATATCTTAGCAATGATCCTTTGAAAATGTATGTGGCGTTCCGTATCTGGAACAGCTATCTGCTTGCCAGAGAACCCCGTGACCGTAACGCTGCCTGTGACCGCTTCATGGATAAAATGAGCAGCCTGACCGGGGTATTCCATAACGAAACCATGAGCTTTGACAGGGAGACAGGAAAACCGAAACATTTTCAAGCTGACAGCCTTTATTTCAAAGGCGCACCATCAGAAGATACCCGGCTTGACCTCTGGTTCCCGGACAACCATCGCACAGAAGAATGTGTGTCTGCCTATGCGTCCCTCTACCCGTTGATTACCTATTATCTGAACAGACTGAATGACTGGGGGCTTTGCTTCCGGCGGTGCAAGGTTTGTGGGAAATATTTTCTGGCAAAGAGCCAGCGGTATGAGCTGTGCAGCGACAAGTGCCGCAAAGCACAGGCGCTTCAAAACAAACGGGAATTTGACGAGAGGGCAAGAGAAAATAACTATGACCTGCTTTATAAAAATGAATGCCAGAACTGGCGCAACAAAATAAACCGGGTAAAAAATACCGCAGGCTTTCCGGCTGACCGTCTGGAAAAAATACAGGCTGCCTTTTCCGACTTTAAGAAAGAAGCCTTACAGAGAAAAAAGGCTGTAAAAACAGGAACAGCCAGCCCGAAGGAATTTACGGACTGGCTGTATCAGCAGAGTAATGTAATTGTGGAGTTGTTGACAGAATATTGACTAAAAGCAAGTTATTTAGACAAAGCAAAAGACGCCTTGCTAAGCAAGACGTCTTTAGGAACTCCTTCTACGCATGGCAGATGAGCTATTATCAGTATATGCGATTTTCTGTGATTTGTCAATGAGTTTGGGTTGCAAACATCTGTTAATTATTTCCTACTGCTTGCACTTGAGCCTTATATTGTTCATAATGCTGAAGTTTTTTTCTTAATGAGTGATCCTGCTCGAAGTAAAAAGCCGTAACTAATAAGCAATATGAATCTCGGCGCTCTACAACAACCATATAGCGTTCTTCTTCAAGTAGCATATGTACTCTGGTTGTGTTGCGATACGGTTCACTCCAAACTTTTACTCCCTCACATTCTTCACATTGCGTTATATCACAATTATAATTCTCGATAAACGCACGAACCCATCTGATTCTCTCGCATCTTCTAAAATCCGGCACACGTTCTCCGCTTTTTAGATAATCTTGACAGGTTACATGAAAAAATGCCTCTTCCTTTCCATATTCAATCGGATGCTTGCGAATATTTACCTGCTTTCCTTCAAATGTAGGACGTGATTTTATAAAGTCATTCTGAAAAATCTCATATAACGCCCCTTGATATTGAGGATAGTCATTATTATAGTCATCCCAAAATTCTAATTTTGGCAACCAACAATTATCTCTTGTCATACTGTCCCTCCCGCTTCCCACGAAAGCAGGTTTATTTTTTCCTCACGCAAAAGCGTTGTTTTTCGCAATGTATAGCCCGAACGTTCTTTTATCAAATCAATAACTTCTTGTTTTGCACTACTCTTTACAAATCCATCAGGAAATCTGCGATTTTCATAACCGATAGCACCTATAATAACATCAACTATCTGCATGATTTGAACTTCATCAGATCGTATAGGTTGTAACCGCCGAATCACTTTTTGAGAAAAGTCATACATAGAATTGCAGCATACTTCTCTTAATTTTTTTGCTTTTCGAGCAGAGTTTGTATCTTTAATGTCAATATAAACCTCATAGTTATCAGTTGGAGAAAAGATAACTTTGAGCATATCAAAATACATTTTATAATACCATGTATCGTGTGTTTGATGATAGCGTTCATGATTTAGCCTTGTCTTATCTGGAATAATGACGCCCCGAAAATGTAAATCATCATCATCAAAGAAATAATTAACCAAATCTTTGTACAAATCAACTTTTGCAGGGCTGATTTTTGTCCACTTCATTTCCATTGCTTCGGAAACATTATTTCTTTTTTTGATTTGACGAATCCGCTCATTGACTTCTTTCAGTTTTGACTGTGGACACCACACAGCCCCTAACACCATAACATTACTGTTATCATGTTCAAGATGACATGTCTCATCACAGTAAACATTATACAACATATTTTCACCACCTCAATTATATTTTTTCATTCCGTAATGCACCGGTTCCTCTGCCACCATAGATAGTGTTGGTTCTGTATCATAAAGATATGTAACCTCATCCGATTCTTTTGAAACCTCTGGGCTAAC
>DWVZ01000126.1 GCA_019119975.1 Candidatus Blautia merdavium
ATATTTTTATCTGTATGGGATTTTTCATGTGTGTTCATTTCCAGGCGGCCAAAGACAGGTATCTTATTTTATCGGCAAAGTAACATAGAAGGTTGCTCCGCCACCTGCGGTATCAGTAAAGCCAACAGTTCCCTCTAACATTTTGGACAGCTCCAAAGCAATGCTCAATCCCAACCCAAAATGTGTTTTGTCCGAACGGGATTTATCTGCACAATAGAAGCGGTCAAAAATATAGGGTTTATCTTTCTCTGCAACCCCACACCCATGATCGACAATGGAAATCGTGACTTCCCTTAGTGATAAGCTGGCACAAATGTCGATGGAGGCCCCGGCTGGAGAATAATAGATGGCGTTATCCATGAAAACGCTTAGGATTTGGAATAATCGTTCCCGATCTGTGAATAACTTCGGAAAACTGGTTTGATTCAGGTCTAAGTTCAGACGGAGCTTTTCTTTCATACATACCGGCTCGTAGGCTTCATAAAGGGAGATCAATAAGGTATCCAGATTGACCTCGGATTTTTGTATCGTCCATTTGTCTGCGTCCGAAGAAGCGAGAAGCAGCATATCACGGACGAGCCTTGACATCCGCATACATTCGGAATCAATCGTCTGTAAACCCGCCTGTATTTGTGGCTCATCCTGCGAGATAGTATCTTGAAGTTTTTCCGCACTTGTTATAATCACTGCCAGTGGTGATTTTAGTTCGTGGGAGGCTGCCGCAACGAAGTCTTTCTGACCTTTCAAAATCTTTTCTGTCGGTTCAAATGCTCTTTTGATAAGGAACCGGCTCAAAAGAACTATGCACAGGAAGGAGAAAAGCCAAACCAAACCATAGGATACCATGTGGGTTCTAAAAACTTCCCATATAGAGGTTTTCGGATAGAAGATCTCCAGCATATAAATCTGCCCTGATTTTGCCCGGATGGTTGCAGTGACCCCATAGTAATGCTCGCCTTGGCAGCCCGTGATCTCCAAAGGCTCCATAATGGAGGACGCCTCAGAAGTCGTCTGAAAGTACGCAATCATCTCATTCATGGATGATGAGAGTGTTTCTGCTTCTGTTGGGAAATTTGCGTTGTTTTCGTAGAGGACGTCACCATATAAATCCTTCAAAATGGTGGATACCTCATTGTTCCCCCAGTTCAAGAGTATGCGCTCTGCCGGTGCCTGTTCGGTTTCCAATTCCAAGACGAAAAAAGAGGCCATTTTCTGAAGGTAGTTCTTATCTGCTGCGACTTCGGACTGATATTGGCCATAAGAAAGAACCGCCATAACAGCGGTGATGAGGCACATGATGGTAATAATAAAGATCGTTTGTAATCGTCGGGATAACTTTTTAAGCATGAGAACACTCCAGTTTATAGCCCGTTCCATAGACTGTTTTTATTTCACATTGGCTTCGCAGTTCCTTTAAGCGTTTACGCAGAAAAGAAATATAGTTCTCTACATTTCCCGGTTCAACATCGGAATTGGCTCCCCACACTCGCAGTACGAGCTGCTCTTTCGTCAGTAATGTTTCGGGTGTTTTCATAAAATGATAGAGCAGCTCCGCCTCTTTTCCCGTCAGAGTTAGCTCCTGATCTCCTTTTCGTAATATCCGGTTCACTCGATCAAAAGATAAATCGGAATAGGTCAAGCTGTTGGACTCCTTTATCTCATAAGGGCGTCTTGTTAAAGCCCGGACTCTGGCAAGAAGTTCCCGGATGTGGAATGGCTTTACCAAGTAATCGTCAGCGCCGCCATCCAAACCGTCGATTCGGTCATCCAAGGCGGACATTCCCGTGATGATAATGACAGGGATGTTGATTCCTTTTCGCCGCATGGACTTTATGATCGTCAGGCCATCAATGATGGGGAGCATACGATCCACAATGGCAAGTTCATAGCCTAAGTCTGTATTGAGTGCGTAAAGCATGGCGGTTTCCCCGTCATGGCAGCTATCTACGGAATAACTCTCTTTGCCGAGAGCTTCTTCAATCGTGTCGCACAGGTTTAAATCATCTTCTAATAGTAAGACTCTCATTTATATCAAATCCTTTTGGGGGTTCTTTTTATAACCGATTATACCATACGAAACCTCTAAAAGTCCTCTAAAAAATTGTGAATATTCGTCCGCTGCTTAGAGGACTTTTAGCGGAGTTTTTTTGTATCATGGGAGGGCAGTCAGGCGGAGAAACGCGGAAAATCGCGTATTCCAAGCTGCAAGGTGCGGCAGGATTGCCGCATAACAAACTTTTATAACACAGAAAGGCGGAATTTCAAATGAAACATTCAAAGTGGATTGCATTGCTTTTGACAGGTGTGTGTGCTGTATCGCTGCTGGCAGGCTGCGGCAGCAAGGGAAATGATACTCCCCCTCAAACTTCTTCCCAGCAGCAAGGCAGCGCCAAACTAAACGATGAGGTATATGAAGGTTCGGTTTTAAGCGGAACGGTGATTAACTATGCGGATGGTGAGTTCTCTGTATTAGCCATTCAGGAAGAAACCGCTGATGATGGCGGAGAGATCGCCATCATGCCCGCCCCCGGCTCCGAGGGAGAAAACAACACAACAAAGGTAACTTATGGCGAAGATTGCGAGTTCCAGGTTGTCAGAATTGACGCTTCACAGGAAAAAGCTCCTGAATATCAAGAAGCCAGTGCAGGGGATGTGCAAAAGCTCACAGAGGTCATTGTCTTTGGAGAGGAACTTTCTTCCGGCGAAGTACAGGCAGACAAGGTGCTTATTGCGGACATTTACAACAAGGACAAAATGCCTGGCAGCTATTAAGAAGTGACGAGGTAACGCGATGGCATTTTATCGAAGGGCTTTTTTGTACCTGTGGCGAAAACGTGGAAAATCGCTTCTGCTTCTGCTGATCTTCCTATTTGTAAATACGATGATTTTAAGCACCAGTCTAATCCTGCGCGCCACAGAGGAAACGAAGGCCACTATGCAAGAAAAAACAAAATCCAAGGTGGTCTGTGAGATTGCAGAAGCAGGCGCACAAATCACAGCACAGGATTTGGAACAAATAGCAAGCCTTCCTCATGTTATTTCTGTGAATCGCTTAGGTGAGGACTACGCATTTTTAAGCAATGCGGTTCCGCTTACGGCCAGCGGTTCCGAAGAAGATGAGAACTGGATGGTGAAGCTGTCCTCTTTTGATGAGCTGGAATATGACAGCCCGTTTGTAGACCGTCCGTACAAACTGACGGAGGGTGATTTCCTGACAGCAGACTCAAAAAACAGCGCGATTGTTCATGCTGATTTTGCTGAAAAGAATGGGCTTGCAGTTGGGGACGAGATTGGTGTGGAGATCAACGGAGGCAAATCCATATCCTTGACGATTACAGGATTATACCGAGCAGGTAATGAGCGCAAACAAGATGAAGATACCTTGGCGGTACACCGCATTGAAAATCAGGTGTTCATTGATAATACGGCTTATACAGAATTGTTCGGTGAGGATGATTTTTATAAGGTGGCTGTTTACACAGACGCACCGGAATACTTGGAAACACTGTCTGAGGATTTGCAAACCCTCTTGGGTGATAAAACAAGCATTAAAGGTTCAGACGCACTCTATCGGCAAATGAAAGCTCCTTTAGAGCAAATCACGAAGGTTGTTGAACTTATGTTGATCCTTACCTTTGTTACGGGAACGGTGGTTATTTCATTGCTGCTGTGTATGTGGACAAGGACGAGGCAGAAAGAAATGGCGGT
>DWVZ01000127.1 GCA_019119975.1 Candidatus Blautia merdavium
CTGGAGTGGAGTGCTGTCCGTCCGATCAGGGAAAAATCCGGGTGGTAGAGATAATCACCCAGAAGAGGGCAGCCAATGGATTTCATGTGGACCCGGATCTGATGGGTCCTCCCGGTCTCCAGCCGCAGCTGCACCAGGGAATAAGAGGAGCGGGAATCCAGCACCTGATAGTGGGTCACTGCCCGTTCCCCCTGCTGAGGATCCACCTGACGCTCTATTGCAGATCCAGGTTTCCTGCCGATGGGAGCGTCTACAGTGCCTGCCGGCGGGTCCGGGATCCCCGCGGTTACTGCCAGATAGGTTCTGTGGATCTGCCGTTCCTTCATCTGGACAGACAGCAGGGAGGCACTCAGGGCATTTTTTGCCAGGATGAGAAGTCCGGTGGTATCCCGGTCCAGACGGTTGATGCACCGGAAGACAAAGGATTCCCCCTTTTCCTGAAAGTAGTAAGCCACGCCGTTGGCAAGGGTATTGTCATAATTGTTGACAGAAGGATGCACGGGCATATCTGCCGGTTTGTCCAGCACCAGCAGATCCTGATCCTCATAGACAATGGAAAAGGGAAGGCGGACGGGAAGGATCTTTTCAGAGGAGGCTTCCTCTGTCAGCAGGGTTTCCAGCCGGTCGCCTGCTTTCAGGGGCGTTCTGACATACGCCCATTCTCCGTTGACCAGGATTCCCCGGCAGGTCTTTTTCAGCTGGATGAGGATCTGGCGGGAATAGCCCCTGGCCCGCAGATAGTCTCCCACACAGCAGGGCAGATCTTTTTCGGTGATATGATAGCAAAAGGTTCGTTCCATAGCGCCTCCCAGGATGAATTCGGATTGGTCTCTCCCCTGTATCCGGGCAGTTTTTCATCCGTTTTTTCGTTCATAAATCCCATTATACTAAAGAGAAAAGTCCTGTCAATCGTGTTCTTTGGAAATTTTCGCAAAATACTGTGCCGGGATCACGGAAGAAAAAATATTGGCAGTGATTTTTCCGGTTGTATTAAAAAAAACTTTGTGGTAGAATGGCACTAGGTATCCCGGGGGATACAGTCTTGTAATGCAAAAATACAGAACTGTAACTGGAGATAGAATCTAAGAAATCAGGAGGGTATTGCATAAGATGAAAGAAAAATATGTTGCATATGTCGGAACGTATACCCATGGAAGCAGTATCGGAATCCATCTGTATGATGTAAACGTGGAAGAAGGAACTCTGACCGAGAGAAAAGTAGTTCCGGTAAACAATTCTTCCCACCTTGCCCGTTCCTTAAACGGCAAATATCTTTATTCCATTGCGGATGAAGGAGTTGCGGTTTTTGCCATCGAACCGGACGGAGACCTTACTTTTATCAATAAGGTAGATATCGACGGCATGAGGGGCTGCCACCTTTCCACGGACGAAGAGGGGAAATACCTGTTCGTTGCCGGCTATCACGACGGAAAAGTTACCGTAGTCCATACCCACAAGGACGGTCGTCTGGGAAGCGTTATGGACGGTGTATTCCACAAGGGTCTGGGAAGTGTAGCGGAGAGAAACTTCCGTCCCCACGTCAGCTGTGTGCGCCCTACGCCGGATAACAAATATCTGTGCGCGGTGGACAACGGCATTGACCAGATCAAGATCTACAGAGTCCATAGCCGGACAGGCCGTCTGGAACTGGTAGATATCTTAAGATGCAGAAGGGAATCCGGTCCAAGACTGATCAAATTCAGCCCGGACGGGAAATTCGCATATCTCAATTATGAGCTGAGCAATACCGTGGAAGTTTATAAATATGACGGAAGCAGGAAGAACCCGGTGTTTGAGAAGATCCAGTCCATCAGCACCCTGGCTTCTCATGATGACGAAACACATGATGCAACCTCCGGAATGTGTCTTTCTCCGGACGGCAGGTATATCTTCTGCTCTACCGCAGGAGAGGATACGGTTGCCATGTATGAAAGAGATGAAGAGACCGGACTTCTGGAAAAACAGTTTATCCTGCCGATCAGCGGCAGCTATCCCAAGGATCTGGATGTGTTCCCCGATGGAAAGCATCTGGCAGTCGTAAACCATGAGTCCAATTCCATCACCACATTTACCATTGATTATGAGAAGAAGCTGCTGGTCATGAAGGGAAAACCAATGAAAGTAGAGACTCCCAACAGCATTATTTTTTCAAAATGTGAAATGGAAGACTGAGAACTGCAAAGTGAGTTATAATAATTAAAAAAAAGGAAGTGCAAACAGTTATGGAAAGCGGGCCTTGTCCTGTGCGAACAGAAAGAAATAGGAAAATAAAATATCATTCCTGCCTGACAGGCGCTCCGGGAAGACCCAGGGTCTTCCTGCCATAACCTATGCACAGAAAAGGACTGCCTTTTCTGCCTGCGGTGGTTTTCTGCCCTGTCCCGGCAGGAGACGAAGGGAGAAAGCCATGATTAAGATTTTTAAAACCATCGATGGAAAGATTCATCAGATAGACAAAGCGAGTGAGGGCTGCTGGATTGCCATGATCAACCCTACGGCGACGGAGATTTTTGAGATTGCCAACCAGTACCGGATTGAAGTGGACGACCTGCGGGCGCCTTTGGATGAAGAGGAGCGTTCCCGTATTGAGGTGGAAGACGATTATACACTGATCATTGTGGATACCCCCATTTTAGAGGAAAGCGGGAAGAAGGACTGGTATGGGACCATACCCCTGTCCATCCTGGTGACGGATGAAGTGATCATCACCGTCTGCCTGGAGGATACTTCCGTTCTCAGCACCTTTATGGACGGACGGGTGAGAAATTTTTACACCTATATGAAGACCAGATTCATCCTTCAGATCCTGTATAAAAATGCCAGTATGTTCCTGCACTATCTGCGCATCATTGACAAGAAAAGCGCGGAAGTGGAGGATAAGCTGCAGGCAGCTACCAAAAACCAGGAGCTGATCGAGCTGATGGAGCTGGAAAAGTCTCTGGTTTACTTTACCACCTCTCTTAGGTCCAATGAAATGGTTCTGGAGAAACTGCTGAAGATCGAGCGGATCAAGAAATATCCGGACGATGAGGATCTTCTGGAAGACGTTATCATTGAAAATAAACAGGCGATCGAGATGGCGAATGTATACAGCGGTATTTTAAGCGGGATGATGGACGCGTTTGCTTCCATTGTCTCCAATAACCAGAATATGGTGATGAAGTTTTTGGCAACCGTCACCATTGTGATGTCCATTCCCAACATTATCTTCAGTGCCTACGGCATGAATGTGAACATCAAAGGCATGCCCTTTGCCGATACGCCGGAGGGCTTTTTCCTGGTGATCATCATTGCGCTGCTTTTAAGCCTGCTGGTAGCCCTTATCTTTTCAAAGAAAAACTTGTTTTAATTTCAGCCTGAAGGAGACAACATGAATTTTATTAACAAAATGGAACGCAGATTCGGAAGATATGCCATTCATAATCTGACAAAATACATTATCGGGATCTATGTGCTGGGCTATATTCTGGAATACATGGGAAGACTGACCGGTTTTTCCGTGCTGTCCTGGCTGGTACTGAGCCCTTATCACATTGTGCAGGGGCAGATCTGGCGTCTGATCTCCTGGGTTCTGATCCCGCCGCCCAGTTCCAATCTGCTTTTTGTACTGATCATGCTGATGTTTTACTATTCCATCGGCACGGCGCTGGAAAGGACCTGGGGAGCATTCCGGTACAATCTGTACATCTTCGGAGGAATCATCTGTACCGTGATCGGCGCCTTTCTTCTTTACGCCATTGGCGGACCGATGATCTCTGTCTATGGTTCCATGGCATTTTCCACATATTATATCAACCTGTCTATTTTCCTTGCTTTTGCGGCAAGCTATCCGGATATGCAGGTTTTGTTTATGATGATCATTCCTATGAAGATGAAATGGCTCGCCTATCTGGACATCGCCTATCTGCTGTATGATCTGATCCGTGGAAACTGGGCGACCCGTACCGTGATCATTGCGTCTTTATTCAATTTTATCCTGTTTTTCCTGGCTACCAGGAATTACACCAGGATATCTCCGGGACAGATGCACAGAAGGCAGGAGTTTAAGAAAGCAGTGCACCCTAAGATGGCGCAGGGGGTGACAAAGCATAAATGCGCCATATGCGGAAGGACAGAGAAAGACGGAGACCATCTGGAATTCCGTTTCTGTTCCAAATGCAATGGAAACTATGAGTATTGCCAGGACCACCTCTTTACTCATGAACATGTAAAATAATACCGGCGTCAACGTGCTGGACAAAGAAGTTTCCGGTATTTTGCTTCACCATTATCATAAAAAACAGGAGGAAATCAAAAGATGCGCAGAACAAAAATTGTCTGTACCATGGGACCGAGAACCAACACCAGGGAAATGATGAAGGAAATGGTTGAAAACGGCATGAATGTCGCACGTTTTAACTTTTCCCACGGCAGTCATGAGGAACATAAAAACCGCATGGACCTGCTGAAAAATGTCAGAGAGGATCTGGATAAGACCGTTGCCATCCTGCTGGACACCAAGGGACCGGAAATCCGCACCGGCATGCTGAAGGAAGGAAAGAAAGTAACCCTTACAGAAGGCAGCCAGTTTATCCTGTACACAGATGAGGTAGAAGGAAACGAAGAGGGCTGTTCCATCACTTATCCGGAACTGACCCAGGACGTAAAAGCAGGAAACACCATTTTGATCGATGACGGTCTCCTTGAACTGAAGGTAGAAGAAGTGCAGGAAAATAAGATCGTCTGTACCGTGATCAACGGTGGTGAGCTGGGAGAGAAAAAGGGAGTCAATGTGCCGAATGTAAATGTGAACCTCCCCGGGATCACAGAGCAGGATGTCAAGGATATCCTTTTCGGGATCGAACAGGGAATTGACTTTATCGCGGCCTCATTTGTAAGGAGCGCTTCGGCAATCCATGAAATCCGCCAGATCTTAAAGGAGAACCACGCAGAAGACATTGCCATCATTGCCAAGATTGAAAACAAAGAAGGCGTGGATAATATTGATGAGATCATTGAGGCTTCCGACGGAATTATGGTGGCAAGGGGAGATCTGGGTGTAGAGATCCCGCCTCAGGAGGTTCCGCACATCCAGAAAGAGATCATCAATAAATGCAATGAAAGCTATATCCCGGTCATCACAGCTACACAGATGCTGGATTCCATGATCCGCAATCCCCGTCCTACCCGTGCCGAGGTAGCAGACGTGGCGAATGCCATTTACGATGGTACAGACGCTGTCATGCTCTCCGGTGAGACCGCAGCGGGAAAATATCCGGTGGAAGCGCTGTGCATGATGAGTGAGATCGCAGAAAACACAGAACGCTATGTGGACTATGAGAAATACATCAATCACAGAAGCATGTATACAAAGAAAAGAATTTCCAGTGCCATCGGTATTGCCTCTGTGCGTACAGCAAGGAACATCGGCGCTACCTGCATCGTAACGCCTACCGTATCAGGAAATACAGCAAGGCTGATCTCCAGCTTCCGTCCGTCCATGCCCATCTACGCCATCACGCCCAATGCAAAAGTGGAGAGGACCATGCAGCTTTACTGGGGTGTACTGCCGCTGAAAGGCTATCAGAAGGAAACCACAGAGAATATTATCCTCAATGCCATGGAGACGATCAGCAGAAAGAAACTGGTAAAAACAGGCGATCTGGTGGTTGTAACTGCAGGAGACCCGGCGACCAACAGCAGTCAGTCCGAGTCCAACGTTACGAATATGATGAACGTTATGGAAGTAAAATAAATTTTTTAGATCAGGGGGACGCAGAGAATGCGTCCTCCTTTTTCTGGACAGGCATCCGGCATAAGAAAGGATTCCTGTGGAGACAGGAGAGGAAAGAGATGGAAAAGAAGAACATAAAAGCAGTCGTATTTGACATGGACGGTCTGATGTTCGATTCTGAGAGGATCGTCCAGAAATCCTGGGATATCGCAGGCGAACAGATGGGATACGGAAAGCTGGGCGGGCATATTGTAAATACGCTTGGATTTAACAGAGAGCGGAGAGAACAGTATTTTAAGGAAGCCTGCGGAGCCGACTTTCCCTTTGAGCGGTTTCAGGAGCTTTACAGAAAAGCCTTTTATGAATATGTGGAGCATTACGGGCTGCCGGCAAAGAAGGGGCTTCATCAGCTGCTTCAGCTGCTGCGCAGGAAACAGATCCCTATGGCAGTGGCGACGTCCTCCAGCCGGGAACATGCAGTAGGCAATCTGAAGAAGGAAGGGATTGAAGATTATTTCGCAGCTGTGATCACAGGGAATATGGTGTCCGAGGCAAAACCCTCTCCTGAGATTTATGAAAAAGCGTGCCGGGCGCTGGGGGTGGACCCGGGGGAAGCGTTAGCCCTGGAAGATTCTTATAACGGGATCCGGTCCGCGCATGGAGCCGGCATGATCACCATTATGATCCCGGATCTGCTGACAGATTCTTCCTGTGTAGATGAAATCCTGGATGGAAAAATGGAGTCTTTGCTGGAAGTGGAGCACTGGATTGCGTCAATGCGTTAAAAAGTTATAAAGTTTAAGCGAAAATACCTTGAAAATCAAAAGGCTTTCCCTTATAATAGTCCTGATAAAAAATAAGCGTATACAAGAAGGAAAGAAAACAGAGGCAGCCAGCGTATACCCGCCGGGCAGGCGCAGGATGCTGTCCAGAGGAGACGACTATGGAGAAAAAAACATTTGTGACAAAAGAACAGCTGGAGAAAATCACCGCTCAATACCCCACACCCTTTCATCTGTATGATGAAAAAGGAATCCGGAGAAATGCGGAGGCAATGAAAAAGGCTTTTGCCTGGAACAAAGGATTTAAAGAATATTTTGCAGTAAAAGCAACGCCGAACCCGTTTCTGATCAAGATTCTGCAGGAGTATGGATTTGGCTGCGACTGTTCTTCTTATACAGAATTAATGCTTTCCAAAGCCATCGGATGTGTGGGAGATGACATTATGTTCTCTTCCAACGACACACCGGCAGAGGAATTCCGCTATGCTTACGAAATGGGAGCGACCATTAACCTGGATGACATTACCCACATTGAGTTTCTGGAAAACGCCATCGGCACCATTCCCAAAAGGATCAGCTGCCGTTACAATCCCGGCGGTGTTTTTGAGATCAGCAACGGGATCATGGATAATCCGGGAGATGCCAAATATGGCATGACCACAGAACAGATTTTTGAGGCTTTCCGCATCCTGAAGGAAAAGGGCGCCGAAGAATTCGGCATCCATGCTTTCCTGGCAAGCAATACGGTTACCAACGAATACTACCCTATGCTGGCAAAGCAGCTTTTTGAGCTGGCTGTCCGCCTGGAGAAAGAGACCGGGGCGAAGATCTGCTTCATCAATTTATCCGGCGGTGTGGGAATCCCTTACCAGCCCGGACAGGAAGCCAATGACATCGGCGTCATCGGAGAAGGCGTGCGCAGGGTTTATGAGGAAGTCCTGGTACCTGCGGGAATGGGAGAGGTCGCTATTTATACAGAGCTGGGGCGCTTTATGATGGGGCCTTACGGCTGCCTTGTGACAAAAGCCATCCATGAGAAGCACACACACAAGGAATACATCGGTGTGGACGCCTGCGCGGTGAATCTGATGCGTCCTGCCATGTATGGGGCATATCACCACATTACAGTCATGGGAAAAGAAGAGGAGCCCTGCGATCACAAATACGATGTGACGGGATCTCTGTGTGAGAACAATGATAAATTTGCAGTGGACCGGATGCTGCCTAAGATTGACATGGGAGATCTGCTGGTGATCCACGATACCGGAGCCCATGGATTCGCTATGGGATACAATTACAACGGCAAGCTGAAATCTGCGGAGATTCTGCTGAAAGAGGACGGCAGCACCCAGCTGATCCGCCGGGCAGAGACGCCCAAGGATTATTTTGCGACCTTCGACTGTTTCCAGGAGTTTTATGATAAGTTAGACTGCAGCCAGAAGTAAAAGAATTTCTTTTACAGATGATAGAAATCCGGAAGGACTGCAAGTTTTTTGAAAAAGATACGTTTTTCTAAAAATAACTTGCAATTCTTCCGGAACTATGGTAAGATTTTTATCGTTCCAAATAGATGCCGGCGTGTCGGAATGGCAGACGAGGCAGACTCAAAATCTGTTGTGGGCAACCACGTGCGGGTTCAAGTCCCGCTGCCGGCAGTACTAAAAGTCCGTATATACGGGCTTTTTTATTTTGTTCAAAAACGATTACGTCCGGGCGAAGACCAGTACGTCTTCTGCCTGGATCCTGGTATTGCCGTTGGGGATGATGGTGCTGTCCCCTCTTTTGATCATGATGATCAGGAAATGATTATCCTTGGGAAGATCCTTCAGCAGTTTTCCATTCAGTCTGTGATTCTTCGATACCACAGATTCATGGAGCGTCAGATTGCTGCGGTCAGTAAATTCCGGAGCTGCAAGGACCAGCAGGTCTCCTTCCTGAAGAAGGGTGTCGCCGGAGGGAAGCAGTGTCTGTTCTCTGCGCAGCAGGAGCACAGCCAGCAGCTCTTTGGGAAGGGTCAGATTCTTTAACTGCTTGCCAGTATAGGGATGATCCCTGGAAATATGGACCTTTACAAAAGCCACATCCGATTCTTCCTGATAATCGTTGAAGGTTTTCAGTACGTCTGTATTGGGATCGATCATATCCAGCTTTCTGGAGACCAAGGGCAGCAAAGTCCCCTGGAACGAAAGAGAGAGAAGGACGATGACAAACACCAGGTTAAACAGATTATAGGAAACGGAAACTCCTTCCAGGACCACATAGATGGAAAATACAATGGATGCCACGCCGCGCAGCCCTGCAAAAGAAACCAGACCGATCTGCCTTAGGGATACCCGGAAGGGCAGCAGGACCGCGGCTACAGAAAGCGGACGGGCAGCAAAGGTAAGAACGAGGGTGATCATAAGCGCTGGAAGGAATACTTGCGGCAGATTGGACGGCGTTACCAGCAGCCCCAGGAGGAAGAAAATCGCCATCTGGGAAACTTCTGTCAGCACATCAAAAAAGTGGACCATTGCCCGCTTTTCCGGCAGATAGTGGTTTCCAAGAAAAATACCGCAGAAATAAACACTTAAGTAGCCGTTTCCTCCCAGGACAGCGGGGAGCGCGTAAGCGATCAGGGCTGTGGAGAAGAGGAAGATCGTTCTTCCGGGAGAGGAAAGACCGCTGTAATGATTGAGAAAAAATTCTGCCAGCCAGCCGATCAGGATACCCCCGGCAATGCCCAGGGCAAGCTGCAGGAACAGGGTCATGGGAACGGAGACATCTCTTCCGGTCATGACTGCCACCAAAAGGATGGTCAGCATATAAGATACCGGGTCGTTGGAACCGGATTCCAGCTCCAGCATGGAGTCGGTATGATTCTTCAGCGCCAGCTTCTGGGAACGCAGTACGCTGAAGACCGACGCAGCGTCTGTGGAAGAAATCACAGAGCCGATCAGAAAGCTGGGCAGCCAGTCAAGACCAAAGACTCCGTGGACAAAGACACCTACCAAAGCAGCTGTCAGTACGACACCAATGGTGGAAAGCAGAAAAGCAGGCGCAGCGACAGGGCGCGCAGCCTTAAGATTGGTGCCGAATCCGCCGTAAAACATAATAAACACCAGACAGGTGGAGCAGATGGTCTCCGAAAGGCTGTAGTCGTCAAAAGGAATCCGCAGAAGCCCGTCCACGCCAAAGCACATACCCAGCAAAAGGAAAAAGATCAGGGAGGGGACAGGGATCTTATCGGTAAAACGGTTCATAAAAAGGCACAGAATGATAACAATGCCCGAAAACAGTAAAAAGTGAGTCAAGTGAGTACCTCCTAACAAATTATGTTGATGAAAAAAGTTTATCATAGTTTCTATTGGTGACACAAGGAAATTTCAAAGAGTTCAAAGAGTTTTCCTATAGTTTTCAAGGATTTAACTTTTGCGCAAAAAGAAATTGTGCTAAAATAGTACTAATTGAAGTGAGAAATGGAAGTCAGAAGAAGGGAGTCGTTAGAATGACAGATACGTGTAAGACCGGACTTGTTTTGGAAGGAGGCGGCATGCGGGGCGTATTTACTGCCGGAGTGCTGGACTTCTTTTTGGATAAAGAAATTTCCTTTGATACCTGTATGGGAGTTTCTGCCGGCTCCTGCCATGCGTGCAGCTATCTTTCCCGTCAGAGAGGGCGCGCCTATGCGGTGAGCGTGGACTATTTGGAGGATGAAAGATACTGCAGTTTAAAAAGCCTGATTAAGACAGGAGATCTGTTCGGCGCGGATATGTGCTATAAGAAGATTCCGGATGAGCTGCTGCCTTACGATTATCCGGCTTATGACAGGAATCCCACAGATTTCTACGCAGTGGTGACCAACTGCAGGACCGGGAAGGCAGAATATAAGAAGATAGGAGATATGCACAAAGGCATTTATTATGTGCGGGCATCCAGCTCCCTGCCTCTTCTTTCCAGGACTTTGTGGATCCAGGGACAGCCTTACCTGGACGGAGGGATCTCGGATTCCATTCCCATTAAAAAGTCCCAGGAGCTGGGAAATCAAAAGAATGTGGTGGTGCTCACCAGAGACCGGAATTACCGTAAGGGACCCAATCAGGCAATGCCCCTGATCCGGCTGCGCTACCAGAGAGAATTTCCCAGGCTGGTAGAAAAGATGCGGGACCGCCATTTGTATTACAATGAAACCCTGGACTATCTCTGGGAACAGGAGAAAAAAGGAACCGTGCTGGTGATCTGTCCGGATAAGCCGGTGGAGATCGGCAGGATTGAAAAGGATAAAGAAAAGCTGGAAAAACTATACCAGGAAGGCTATCATACAGCCGAACAGCAGTATGAACAGCTGAGAGAGTTTCTGAACCTTTCCTGAACAGGAAGATCATGCCTGACCGTCAGGAAAACCATACAGGAAAGAGAAAAGAAGGGAGAACCAAGGAAGATGAAAACATTTGCTGCCATTGATGTGGGCTCTTACAGTGTCTGCATGAATATTTATGAAATTTCTCCCAGGGTGGGGATACGCAGTATTGATGAGATCAGGAGCCGCATGGATATCGGAAGAGATACTTACGGCAGAGGGAAGATCGCCTATGAAACAGCAGAGGAGCTGTGCAGAGTCCTGAAAAATTTTGCAGAGATCATGAAAGAATACCAGGTCAGCGATTACCGCGCCTGTGCCACCAGCACCCTCCGGGAAGCGGAGAACGTGTGGATCGTCCTGGAGCAGGTCTATCAAAAGACCGGGATCCGGGTGGAGATCCTCAGCAATTCGGAGCAGCGGTTTTACGGATATAAATCCATTGCGGCAAAAGAGACATCCTTTGCCAAGATGATCCAGAAGGGGACGGCAGTCATTGAGATCGGCGGCGGCAACGTACAGATTTCCCTGTTTGATAAGGACGCCCTTGTGACCACACAGAATTTCCGGCTGGGCAGCCTGAGGATCCAGGAACTGCTCCAGTCTGTGGAGAGAGAAACTGTACACTATGAGAAAATGGTGGAAGAGCTGGTCCACAGCCAGATCCTGGGATTTAAAAAGCTGCATTTAAAGGACCGCAAGATTGACAACATCATTCTTCTGGGGGATATTTTCCTGGACAGGCTCTTTGAAAAGAAAGACAGCATGAAGGAAAGCAGGATCATTGACCTTGACGCCTTTTTGGAAGGCTATGATAAGATCGTCCGCCGTTCCGCGGATGAAGTATCGGTATCCCTGGGCGTATCCCTGGATTATGCCCAGATCATGGTGCCGGCGCTGATCATTTACCGGGTCTTTATCGAGGAACTGGGAGCACAGACCATGTGGCTTCCAGGAACGCAGTTAAACGACGGAATTTCTTATGACTATGCGGAAAAGCATAAACTGATCAAGAGCAAGCATAATTTTGAAAATGATATCCTGATTTCAGCGAAAAACATTGCAAAGCGTTACATGAGCAGTAAGAACCATACCCAGGCAGTGATGAAAAATGCCCTTGCTATCTTTGACGGCATGAAGAAGGTACACGGGATGGGAGCCAGGGAACGGCTCCTTCTGCAGATCGCGGTGATCCTCCATGACTGCGGAAATTATATCAGTCTGAGCAATGCGTCGGAATGCGCTTATGAGATTATCATGTCCACGGAGATCATCGGGCTTTCCCATGGGGAGCGGGAGCTGATCGCCCATGTGGTAAAATACATTAAGCAGCCCTTTGAATATTACCGGGAAGCGGACTCCAAGGCACAGATCGACCGGAATGATTTCATGACTGCTGCCAAGATGACTGCCATCATCCGGGTGGCAAATGTGCTGGACCGCAGCCATAAACAGAAGGTGGAGGAGATCAAGGCAGCGGTAAAAGACCGGGAGCTGGTCATGACCGTGGAGGCGAAAGAGGATATGACACTGGAACAGGGACTTTTGGAAGAGCCTGCGGACTTCTTTGAGGAGATCTTCAGTCTCCGTCCCCAGCTGAAAAGGCGCAAGAAGAAATAGGAGGAGTAAGTATTATGGATTTGAAAGCATATACAAAACCGGAATATTACCGAAACAGGGAATTAAGCTGGCTGGGTTTTAATGAGCGTGTGCTCTCAGAGGCGAGAGATAAGAGTCTGCCGCTTTTTGAAAGACTGAAATTTTTAAGCATCACCGCCTCCAATCTGGATGAGTTTTTCATGATCCGTGTGGCATCTTTAAAGGATATGGTCCATGCAAAATATACCAAGCCGGATATTTCCGGGCTTTCCCCGAAAGAACAGTTAAAGGCGCTGGCGCCCCAGATCCGGGACTTTATCCAGGCGCAGTACAGTACCTACAACCGCTCTCTTCTGCCGGGACTGAAAAAAGCCGGAGTGACCGTGGTGGAAAAGCATGAAGACCTGAACAAAGAGCAAAAGCAATTTGTGGACCAGTATTTTGAGGAGACCATTTATCCGGTACTGACTCCCATGGCGATGGACAGCGCCAGACCCTTTCCTTTGGTCAGGAATAAAACGCTGAACATCGGCGCGCTGATTGCGAAAAAGAATAAAAAAGACAAGGAAGAACTGGAATTTGCCACCGTACAGGTGCCCTCTGTGCTTCCCAGGATCGTGGAGATTCCTGCGGGAAAAGAAAATAAGACGGCAGTGATCCTTTTAGAGGAGATTATTGAGAGAAATATCGGAAAATTATTTCTGAGCAACCAGGTGGTATGCGCCTGCCCGTACCGGATCATCCGCAACGCGGATCTGACCATTGATGAAGATGAGGCGGCAGATCTGCTTAACGAGATCCAGAAACAGTTAAAGAAACGCCAGTGGGGAGAAGTAATCCGCCTGGATGTGGAAGAGCGGATGGACGACAGGCTTTTGAAAATCCTGAAGACCGAGTTCGATATGAAGGAAGAAGATGTGTTTGCCATCAATGGTCCTCTGGATCTGACCTTCCTGATGAAAATGTACGGTCTGGAAGGCTATGAGGAGCATAAATATAAGCCGTATGTGCCGGCTCCTGTACCGGAGATGATGACGGAGGAGGATATTTTTACCCAGATCCGCAGACAGGACATTCTGCTGCATCATCCCTACATGACCTTCCAGCCGGTGGTGGATTTTGTCCGTCAGGCTTCCAGGGATCCGGAGGTCCTTGCCATTAAGCAGACCCTGTACCGGGTCAGCGGCAATTCCCCCATCATCGCGGCGCTGGCGCAGGCTGCGGAGAATGGGAAACAGGTGACGGTTCTGGTGGAATTAAAAGCGAGATTTGACGAAGAGAACAACATCGTGTGGGCGAAAAAGCTGGAAAAGGCGGGCTGTCATGTGATCTACGGTCTGCTGGGGCTGAAGACCCACAGCAAGATCACGCTGGTGGTCCGGAAAGAGGAAGAAGGCATCCGCAGGTATGTCCATCTGGGAACCGGAAATTACAACGATTCCACGGCAAAACTGTATACAGACTGCGGGATCCTGACCTGCTCTGCCCAGATCGGGGAGGACGCCACAGCGGTCTTTAATATGCTTTCCGGATATTCGGAGCCAAGAAGCTGGAACAAACTGGCAGTGGCGCCCATCTGGCTGAGAGATAAGTTCCTCCATCTGATCGAGATGGAGCGCAGAAGAGCGGAGGAAGGCAGGCAGGCGCGCATTGTTGCCAAGATGAATTCTCTGTGCGACCGGGATATCATTGCGGCTCTGTACGCTGCCAGTGCATCCGGGGTGAAGATCGACCTGATCATCCGGGGTATCTGCTGCCTGAAAACAGGGATCCCGGGAATCAGTGAAAATATCACGGTGCGCTCCATTGTAGGAAATTTCCTAGAGCACAGCAGAATCTTCTATTTCTATAATGACGGCAATGAGAGACTCTTCATGGGCAGTGCGGACTGGATGCCCAGAAATCTGGATAAGCGAGTGGAGATTGTCTTCCCTGTAGAGGATGAGAGACTGAAAGAACAGGTGAAACACATCCTTCATATGCAGCTGACCGATAATGTAAAGGCACATATCCTACAGCCGGACGGCAGTTACGAGAAAATAGACAAGAGAGGAAAGCAGCTTCTGAACTCTCAGGAATATTTCTGTCAGGAAGCGTGGGAAAAGGCGCAGAAGCCCCACAATCCTGTGCGGGACCGGATCTTTATCCCGGCAGAAGCGCCGGAAGATCTGTAAAGGATGTAAAAGAAGGCAGACGGATTACAAGAAAAAAAGACAGGAAGAAGGGACAGTCCATGCGAGGGCTGTCCCTTCTATGTCATAAAACCGCGTTCGGGAAACCGTCTTTGCCAGCGCTGCTCTTGGTAAGGACTGCTCTTTGCAGCAGGAAGGGGCGGCTGTCCAGCCTGCGCAGATCCTTATCGATCCCTCAGATTGGTAAGGATCTCCATAGGAATACACAGATTTCCAAGACCAGTGCCCAGGGAGATGTCAGGCTTATTGGAGCCGTGGAAATCGCTGCCGCCGGAGGGCTTGAGCCCGTGGCGCCGTGCCAGCCGGGTCATGGCAGCTTCATCCGAAGGGCGATAGGTGGAATAGAGCGTTTCCATAGCGTCCAGACCCGCATGCTTTAGTTCTGCCGTAAGGCTTTCCAGACGGTCTGCGCCAAAGCGGCAGAGCGCCGGGTGGGCGAATACGGCAATGCCTCCGGTCTCTTTGATCAGCCGGACTGCCTGAAAGGGAGTAACCTTTTCTCTGGGAACATAGCATCTGGCGTGGTCCCCCAGATACCGGTCAAAAGCCTCCCTTACAGAACCTACAAAGTGATGGTCCAGCAGAAAGCGGGCAAAATGCGCCCGGGTCCAGACGCTGCCGGGAAAGGCTTCCTCCATGGCTGCCCCGGTGATGGGAATCCCTTCTTTCTGCAGAAGCGCCAGGATCTTTTCGTTCCGCTCATCTCGGGAAGCCTGGAAACGGCTAAGAGTCTCCTGGAACCAGACGTTTTCAAAATCCAGGTCCAGCCCTACGATGTGGACGTCTTTTCCCAGCCAGGTGGTGGAAAGCTCAATGCCGGGAATGACTTCCAGGGCAGTGCCTTTGGCTGCCTGCAAAGCTTCCGGAATGCCGGCAGTGGTATCATGGTCGGTCAGGGCAAAGGCGGACAGACCTTTTTTGAGGGCGCAGTCTACCAGCTGAGAGGGAGTCAGGGTGCCGTCGGAGGCAGTGGAATGGACGTGGAGATCAACATAGTTTTTCATGGAAAGTCCTCCTGAAAAGAAATGAAAAATTTTGCTGTAAAACAGAAAAAAGGAAATACTTAAAACTAAGTATTTCCTGAAAGCAGTTCGTACGGGAATCGAACCCGTGTTTCCGCCGTGAGAGGGCGGCGTCTTAACCGCTTGACCAACGAACCGTGCTCAATTATAATACAACACAATCTGATAAAATGCAAGTGTTTTTTTGAAAAAATTATCAAAAATTTTTCTGCTTGATAAATCGAACATACATTCGTATTATGAAAAGGAACAGACTCAGGAATGCCGGACAGAAAAAGAATCGATAGAAAAAAGATTTGAAAATTAAGAGAAAATGAGCTATGATAAGTAATACTGTCCGGCAAGAGCCGGATACAGACAATGAGAAAGGGAAATGCTATGGCGTGGGAATTTACATTTCTTGACTGGCTGCAGGGGTTTCATACCCCGGTACTGACCAGGATTATGGAAGCAGTGACGTTTCTGGGAGAGGCGGGATGGTTCTGGATCCTTCTGGGCATCGTGCTCTTATGCACCAGAAAGTACCGCTTCTGCGGCGCGGCAATACTGGCGGCGCTTTTGCTGGACCTGGTCCTGGCGAACATGCTTTTAAAACCTTTGGTAGCCAGGGACCGCCCCTGCTGGATCAACCGGGAGGTGGAGCTTTTGGTAAGGGTGCCCAGGGATTATTCTTTTCCTTCCGGGCATACCATGGCGTCTTTTGCAGCGGCATCCGCTTTGTTTCTTACCTGGAGGAAGGCAGGGATCTGGGCATTGCTTTTGGGCGCGCTGATGGGAATCTCCAGACTATACTTTTACGTGCACTTTCCCACCGATGTGCTGGCTGGAGTGATCCTGGGGATTTTCTGCGGGGCGGCAGGCGTATGGATCATGAAAAAGACGCGGCAGACAAAACTAGGCAACAAATATCTATAAGGAAGGATTTCAGGCAATGGCGAAAAAGAACACGTATGATGCCAGCAGTATTACCGTGCTGGAAGGTCTGGAAGCGGTGAGAAAGCGTCCGGGTATGTACATCGGAAGCGTATCCCGCAAGGGCTTAAATCATTTAATATATGAAATTGTAGACAATGCGGTGGACGAACATCTGGCAGGATTCTGCAGCCGCATCCGGGTGACCCTGGAGAAAGACGGCTCTGCCACCGTGGAGGATAACGGAAGAGGCATTCCGGTAGGCATGCATGAAAAAGGCGTGTCCGCAGAGCGTCTGGTCTTTACCACCCTTCATGCCGGAGGAAAATTCGATGATTCCGTGTATAAGACCAGCGGCGGGCTCCACGGCGTGGGCTCCTCGGTGGTCAACGCCCTCTCCGCTTACCTGGACATTCAGGTCCGCAGAGAAGGCTATATACACCACGACCGCTACGAGAGAGGAATCCCTACCGTACAGCTGGAGGACGGACTTTTACCAAAGCTGGGGCGCACCAAAGAGACGGGAACCCTGGTCAATTTCCTTCCGGATGCGGAGATTTTTGAAAAGACCTGGTTCTCTGCCACAGAGGTGAAAAGCAGGCTGCATGAGACTGCGTACTTAAATCCCCAGCTGACCATAGTCTTTCAGGATTTCAGGGGCAGCGAGCCGGAGGAGGTCCTATACCAGGAGCCGGAAGGCATCGTGGGCTTTATCCGTGATCTGAATAAGAAGGCGGAGCCGGTCCATGAGCCGGTCTATTTTAAAGGAGAATGCGACGGCATTACAGTGGAGGCAGCCTTCCAGTACGTCAATGAGTTCCGGGAAAATGTGCTGGGCTTTTGCAACAATATTTATAATGCAGAAGGCGGAACCCATCTCACCGGCTTTAAGACCACCTTCACCTCGGTCATGAACAATTATGCCAGGGAGCTGGGGATCCTCAAGGAAAAGGATGCCAATTTCACCGGGGCAGATATCCGAAACGGCATGACTGCCGTAGTGTCCATTAAGCATCCGGCACCCAGATTCGAGGGACAGACCAAGACCAAGCTGGATAACCAGGATGCGTCAAAAGCCACAGGAAAGGTCACAGGAGAGGAGATCGTCCTGTACTTTGACCGGAATCTGGAGGTGCTGAAGAACATCTTGTCCTGCGCAGAGAAATCTGCCAAGATCCGAAAGACAGAGGAAAAGGCAAAGACCAATCTTCTGACCAAACAGAAATACTCCTTTGATTCCAACGGAAAGCTCGCCAACTGTGAGAAAAAAGACCCTTCCGTCTGCGAGATCTTTATCGTGGAGGGAGATTCCGCGGGAGGAAGCGCCAAGACCGCCAGGGACAGAAGCTTCCAGGCGATCCTGCCCATCCGGGGAAAGATTCTGAATGTAGAGAAAGCCACCATCGACAAGGTCCTGGCAAACGCGGAGATCAAGACCATGATCAATGCGTTCGGATGCGGTTTTTCCGAAGGATACGGCAATGACTTTGATATTGAAAAGCTGCGCTACAATAAGATCATCATTATGGCAGATGCCGATGTAGACGGCGCGCACATCTCTACGCTGCTTCTGACTTTGTTTTACCGCTTTATGCCGGAGCTGATCTATGAGGGGCATGTGTACATTGCCATGCCGCCCCTGTATAAAGCCATGCCCTCCAAAGGGAAGGAAGAGTATCTCTATGACGACAAAGCCCTGGAGCGCTACCGCAAGACCCACAAAGGACCCTTTACTCTACAGAGATACAAAGGTCTGGGAGAGATGGACGCGGATCAGCTTTGGGAAACTACCTTAAATCCGGAGACCCGGATGCTCCGCCTGGTGGAGATCGAGGACGCCCGGATGGCTTCGGAGGTCACAGAGGTCCTCATGGGTACGGAGGTGCCTCCCAGAAAAGCATTTATTTACGAACACGCACAGGATGCGGAATTAGATATATAGGAGGAAGGACATGGCAGACAGAAAGGATCAGATTATCAGAACCGAATATTCGGAGATCATGCAGAAGTCCTACATCGACTATGCCATGAGCGTCATTGTCTCCCGAGCCCTGCCGGATGTGAGGGACGGGCTGAAGCCGGTGCAGAGAAGGACGCTGTATGATATGTACGAGCTGGGGATCCGCTATGACCGCCCTTACAGGAAATGCGCCCGTATCGTAGGCGATACCATGGGTAAATATCATCCCCACGGAGACAGCTCCATCTATGAAGCTTTGGTCGTTATGGCTCAGGATTTTAAGAAAGGGCTTCCTCTGGTGGACGGCCATGGAAATTTTGGCTCCATTGAAGGCGACGGAGCAGCCGCCATGCGTTACACAGAGGCAAGGCTTCAGAAGATTACCCAGGAAGTCTATTTAAGTGACATGGACAAACACGTGGTAGACTTTGTGCCCAATTTTGACGAGACAGAGAGAGAGCCCTCCGTTTTGCCGGTGAGGATCCCCAACCTGCTGGTCAACGGGGCAGACGGCATTGCAGTGGGAATGGCGACCAGCATCCCGCCCCACAATCTGGGCGAGGTTATCGACGGCGTCATTGCCTATATGAAGAACAATGACATCACTACCCAGGGGCTGATGAAATATGTGAAAGGACCGGATTTCCCCACCGGGGGGATCGTGGTCAATAAGGACGACCTGCCGGCGATTTACGAGACTGGTTCCGGCAAGATTAAACTGAGGGGCAGGGTGGAGACCGAAAAAGGGAAAAACGGCAAAACCCTTCTGGTGATCACAGAGATCCCCTATACCATGATCGGCGCCAACATCGGGAAATTCTTAAACGATGTGGCAGCTCTCATAGATACCAAAAAGACCACCGACATTGTGGATATTTCCAACCAGTCCTCCAAAGAGGGCATCCGCATCGTACTGGAACTGCGAAAGGGCGCGGATGCGGAAAATCTCATCAATATGCTGTATAAAAAAACCAGACTGGAAGATACTTTTGGTGTGAATATGCTGGCAGTGGCAGATGAAAAGCCCGAGACCTTAAGCTTAAAGCAGATCATTGAACACCATGTGGATTTTCAGTTTGACGTTGCCACCAGGAAATATACCAGCCTGCTGACAAAGGAGCAGGAGAACAGAGAAATCCAGGAAGGTCTCATCCAGGCATGCGATGTCATTGACCTGATCATCGAGATCTTAAGAGGAAGCAAGAGCCGGGAACAGGTAAAGAACTGTCTGGTAAGAGGAGAGACTGAGGGCATCCGCTTTAAGACCAAGACCAGCCAGCGCCAGGCGTCCAAGCTGCGGTTTACCGAGCGTCAGGCAGCGGCGATCCTGGATATGCGTCTTTACAAGCTGATCGGGCTGGAGATCCAGACCCTGATGGAGGAGCATGAGGAAACCTTAAAAAAGATCGCCCGGTATGAGGATATCCTCAATAACTACGATTCCATGGCAGACGTGATCATCACAGACTTAAAGAAGATCAAAAAAGAATACGCGAAGCCCAGAAAGACAGCAGTGGAAAACGCGGCAGAGGCGGTTTACGAAGAAAAGAAAATAGAGGAAATGGAAGTAGTCTTCCTCATGGACCGGTTCGGATATGCCAGAACCGTGGAAAAATCCGTATATGAGAGGAATAAAGAGACTGCGGACAATGAGAATAAATATGTGCTGCCCTGTAAAAATACAGAAAAGATCTGTGTGTTTACAGACGCAGGAAGGATGCACACCGTGAAAGTGCTGGACCTGCCTTTCGGAAAATTCAGAGATAAGGGAACACCCATTGACAACGTGAGCAATTATGACAGCGCGTCCGAGCAGGTGCTGCAGGTGGAGGTCCTGGAGCAGATCCGCGCCGCAAAGCTCTGCTTTGTCACTGCCAGGGGAATGGTCAAGCTGGTAGACGGAGGAGAATTTGAAGTGTCCAAAAGGACCATTGCCGCCACCAAGCTGGCACAGGAGGATAAACTGGTGCTGGTACAGGCGGCAGACTCTATGGAGCATGTGGTGCTGCAGACCAGGGACGGATATTTCCTGAAATTCTTAAAAGAGCAGGTGCCGGAGAAAAAGAAAAACGCCCTGGGCGTCAGAGGCATCCGCTTAGGAGAAAAAGATGAAGTAGAACATGCGTATATGCTGGAGAACCGTACCGAGTATGCCATTGAATACAGACAGAAGAAAATCGTCTTAAATAAACTGAAGCTGGCAAACAGGGACAGCAAGGGAACCAAGGTACGGATCTAGGACGGAGGTGCAGAGCCATCAGAAAAGCAGCCGCAGTACTGCTTGCCCTGCTGCTTTTAGCAGCAGCAGGGTGCAGTACAGACAGTATGGGAGAAAATTTTGACGGGATCAAGCAGACTGCCCGTAAGATCCAGGCGGCAGTCGCAGGGTCCGGGCAGGAGAGCAGCGATTCAGACCAGGGGCTTCCCCAGCGCGGCATCACCGCGGAAGAAGAAGCCCTTTATTATGGATATGCCTGTCTCACCGAAGAAGAAAAAGAAGTATACCGGCAGTTCGCTGCAGGGATCGAAGAGTTTCAGACCGAGATCCCGGTTACGGCAGTGGATACAGACCGGCTGGAGAAGATTATTAAGATGGTGATGACAGACCATCCGGAATATTTCTGGGCAGACGGGACCTGCAGCTTTTCCTACCGGGAGCTGCCCTCCGGCGAGGTGTCGGATCTGAGCATCCGTCCGGAATACCAGGCAGACCGGGAAGAAGCCCGGCAGCTGAAAGCGCAGATCGAGACAAAGGCAGATCAATGGATCTCACAGATCCCGGAAGGCGCGGATACCTACCAGAAGATCAAGTTTGTCTATGAGACGCTGATCAGTCAGGTGCATTACCGGCAGGACAGCGCTCAGAACCAAAATATCCGCAGTGTGTTCCTGGAAGGGAGCACGGTGTGTATGGGCTATGCTAAGGCTACTCAGTACCTGCTAAACCGGATGGGGATCTTCTGCACCCTGGTGACCGGGACCGCCGGCGAGGACAATGTAAGCCATGCCTGGAATCTGGTACAGATCGGCAGTCAGTACTATTATGTAGACACCACCTGGGGAAATCCCGGCTATCAGAATCCGGAGGAGGAGGATCTTTATATCTCTTACAGTTATCTGTGCTGTACAGATGAGGAGATCCGGGATACCCACCGTCCGGATGAGATCATGCCCCTTCCGGCATGTACCGATGACAGCTATAACTATTACAGGAATCAGGGATGCTTTTACAATTCTTTTGACCGGGAAGAACTGTACCAGCTGATCCAGCGGGAACTGGAGCAGGGAGCAGAGGCGACAGAAATGAAGTTTTCTACCCAATATGCCTATGAAGAGGCAGTGGACGCCATAGTCCGGGGATCTCTCATTGAGAACGCAGTGCAGAATTCCACCGCTTTGCTGCCGGGTACCGCGTACTCCTGGAGGACCTTTTACGGAACAAACGACCGGCTTTTGGTGATCGTATGGAGGTAGGTACAGAGGCAGCAGAAAAAAGCACTTGCATGTTTTCTGGATTAATGGTATTCTAATATAGAACTTGACAGTTATTTCAGCATAAGAGTGGGCCGCTTGGTCCACTCTTATTTGCGCAAAGGGCACAGGGAAAAGCAGTGTCCGCGCAAAGAATGCGGAAACAGTGTGCATCAGAGAAAGAAGGTGAATCTATGGGAAAAAAGGAAACTTATGAACAGAAAGCAGAGCAGCTGCTGATCCCCATCGTAGATGCCCACGGTTTTGAACTGGTGGACGTAGAATATGTGAAAGAGGGAAGCAATTTTTATCTGCGCGCCTATATTGATAAACCGGGCGGCATCACGGTGGATGACTGTGAGACTGTAAGCCGGGCATTTTCCGATAAGCTTGATGAAACGGACTTTATTGAGGAAGCCTATATTATGGAAGTGAGTTCTCCGGGGCTTGGAAGACCCCTGAAAAAGGAGAAAGACTATAAAAGGAGCATGGGAAAGGAACTGGAGATCAGAACCTACCGTGCCAGAAACAGAGAAAAGGAATTTTACGGCATTCTGACTGCATATGATGAGAACAGTGTGACCATTGCATGTGAAGGAGAAGAAATGACTTTCCAGAAGTCAGACATTGCCCTGATCCGTCTTGCATTCGATTTTTAATTTAGGAGGAAGAAAAAATGAACACAGAATTATTAGAAGCTCTCAATATTCTGGAAAAGGAAAAATCCATCAGCAAAAATACACTTTTGGAAGCCATCGAACAGTCTCTGCTCCAGGCATGCAAAAACCATTTTGGAAAGGCAGACAATGTAAAGGTTCATATCAATCCGGATACCTGTGATTTCGGTGTGTTCGCGGAAAAGACCGTGGTGGAAGAGGTTTATGATCCGGTGATGGAGATCAGCCTGGCAGACGCCAAGATGATGAATTCCCAGTATACCCTGGGCGATGTGGTGAATGTGGAGATCAAATCCAAGGAATTCGGACGCATTGCCACACAGAATGCAAAGAATGTGATCCTGCAGAAGATCCGGGAAGAAGAAAGAAAAGTGATCTTCAACCAGTATTATGGAAAAGAGAAAGATGTAGTTACAGGTATTGTGCAGAGAAGCATGGGAAGAAGCTACAGCATCAACCTGGGAAAAGCAGACGCTGTGCTGACAGAGAATGAGCAGGTAAAAAGCGAAGTCTTCCGTCCTACAGAAAGGATCAAGGTCTATATCCTGGAAGTTAAGGATACACCGAAAGGACCTAAGATCCTGGTATCCAGGACCCATCCGGAACTGGTAAAGCGCCTGTTCGAGGCAGAAGTTACAGAAGTCCGGGACGGTACAGTAGAGATCAAGAGCATTGCCAGAGAAGCAGGCTCCCGTACCAAGATCGCTGTATGGAGCAATGACCCGGATGTAGATCCGGTAGGCGCCTGTGTAGGTGTCAACGGTGTCAGGGTCAACTCCATTGTAGATGAGCTGAGGGGAGAGAAGATCGACATCATCAACTGGAGTGACAACCCTGCCATCCTCATTGAAAATGCTTTAAGCCCGGCAAAGGTTATCTCCGTTATGGCAGACCCGGATGAAAAGACGGCTATGGTCATTGTACCGGATTTCCAGCTTTCTCTGGCGATCGGCAAAGAAGGACAGAACGCAAGGCTTGCCGCAAGACTGACCGGATTTAAGATTGATATCAAGAGCGAGACACAGGCAAGAGAGTCCGGCGAGTTTGACTTCTATGAAAGAGAATATGAAGAAGGATACGAAGAAGTCCAGGAGATCGAAGCCGAGGAGAATCCCGACGCAGAAGAGATCATGGGAAACGCTGCCCAGGCGGTATCCGAAGAAGAATAAGGTGAGATTCTATGAGTACAGTGCGGAAAGTGCCTATGCGTAAATGCGTGGGCTGCGGGGAAATGAAGAATAAGAAGGAAATGATGCGTGTCTTAAAGACTGCGGAGGATACCATTATCCTGGACACCACAGGCAGGAAAAACGGAAGAGGCGCGTACCTGTGCTTTTCCGGTCAGTGCCTGGAAAAAGCTGTGAAAAACAAAGGGCTGGAGCGCTCTTTAAAGACAGCCGTTCCCCAGGAAGTCTATGAGAGCCTGAAAAAGGAGTTTGAAAAATTTGAACAGTCATAAAGAATTGTCCCTTCTGGGGCTTGCAGCCAAAGCAGGGAAGGTGGTAAGCGGAGAATTCGCCTGTGAGAAGGCAGTCCGGTCCGGCAGCGCCTGGCTGGTCCTTACTGCTGAGGACGCATCAGATAATACAAAAAAGAAATTCAGAGATATGTGCACCTATTATGAAGTGCCTTTTTATATCATCGGGACAAAGGAGGAGTTGGGAAACGCCATAGGAAAGGAATACCGGGCAACACTGGCAATGACAGATGAAAACTTTTCTGCGGCAACGATTAAAAAATTAGAAAAAGTCAGACGTGAACAATAGAAGGAGGGCAATATATGTCAACACTGAGAGTGTATGAACTAGCAAAAGAATTAAACAAGACAAACAAAGAGGTTTTAGATTTTCTGAAATCAAAAAATATAGATTTAACCAGCCATATGAGCAATGTGGAAGACGCAGACGCGGCAATGGTGAGGGCAAACTTTAGAAAAGGAAATGCTTCCCCGGCAGGAACAGGGGCAGCGGCAAAGAAAGAAGACGGTGAAAAACCTAAGAAAAAATTTATTCAGGTATTCCGCCCTCAGAATGCCAGCCATATGCCGGAGCGCAGGCAAAAACCCCAGCGCCAGGCAAATGCCGGACAGGAACAAAAGAGTGAGAACAGACGCCAGGACAGCCGTTCTGGAGAGAACAGAGGTACACAGGGTTCCATGAGACAGGAAAATAACAGAAACAACCGTCCAAATAACAACCGCCAGCAGAACGGCGAAGGACGTTCCAATAATAACCGAGGAGCAGAAAACCGTTCCGGCGGACGCTTTGGCGGCAATCAGGAGAACCGGGGAGGAAACCGCTTCAATAATTCAGACCGTCAGGACCGTTCCGGCGGACGTTTCGGCGGCAATCAGGAGAACCGGGGAGGAAACCGTTTCAACAATTCAGACCGTCAGGACCGTTCCGGCGGACGCTTCGGCGGAAACGGAGACAACAAGGGAGCCAACCGCTCCGGCGGCAGCCGCTTCGGACAGAGAAATGAAGGAAGAGGCGATTCCAGAAGAGAACAGGGCATGAAATTTGAAAGCCCCAATCTGGAATTTGTAGAAAAAGACAGCCGCAAAGCAAACCGGGAAAATAAAAAGAAAGACAACAGAAGGGATGAATACCAGAACCAGGGCGGACAGAAGCGTCCAAACCAGGGCGGACGCCGCCAGGCGCAGAAGATCCCCAAAGCCCTTCAGCTGCAGAAGCCAGTCACTCATGCAAAAGAAGAGAAGAAGGAAGAAGTAAAGGAAATTACCCTTCCGGAGAAGCTGACCATCCGTGAACTGGCAGACAAGATGAAGATGCAGCCTTCTGTTATCGTGAAGAAACTTTTCATGGAAGGCATCATGGTAACCGTCAACCATGAAATTGATTTTGAAAAAGCACAGGAGATCGCATTGGATTACGACATCATCGCAGAGCCGGAAGAAAAGGTGGATGTGATCGAAGAACTGTTAAAAGAGGAAGAAGAGAGAGAAGAAGATATGGCTGCCAGACCGCCGGTAGTCTGTGTCATGGGTCACGTTGACCATGGTAAGACATCTCTTCTGGACTGTATCCGAAACACCCATGTCACCGACCGGGAAGCAGGCGGTATTACCCAGCACATCGGCGCGTACATGGTTACCATCAACGGACAGAAAATCACCTTCCTGGATACCCCGGGTCATGAGGCGTTTACTGCCATGCGTATGAGAGGCGCCAATGCCACTGATATTGCCATTCTGGTAGTCGCGGCAGACGACGGCGTTATGCCCCAGACTGTGGAAGCCATCAACCATGCCAAGGCAGCCGGTGTCGAGATCATCGTTGCCATCAATAAGATTGATAAGCCCAGCGCCAATATCGAGAGAGTAAAACAGGAGCTCTCCGAGTACGAACTGATCCCGGAAGACTGGGGAGGAAGCACCATCTTTGTTCCGGTATCTGCTCATACAGGAGAAGGCATCGATACCCTTCTGGAAATGATCCTTCTGACAGCAGAAGTGGCAGAACTGAAAGCCAACCCCAACAGAAGAGCCAGAGGTCTGGTCATCGAGGCAGAGCTTGATAAAGGAAAAGGTCCTGTTGCCACCATTCTGGTGCAGAAAGGTACCTTAAAGGTAGGAGACTGTATCGCGGCAGGCGCATGCTCCGGTAAAGTCCGCGCCATGATCGACGATAAGGGAAGAAAGGTCAAAGAAGCAGGACCGTCCACACCAGTGGAGATCCTGGGCTTAGGCGACGTGCCCAATGCAGGTGAGATCCTGGTAGTAACAGAAAACGATAAGGAAGCCAAGAGTTTCGCGGCAACCTTTGTATCTGAGAATAAGAACCGCCTTCTGGAGGAGACAAAAGCCAAGATGTCTCTGGACGATCTGTTCAGCCAGATCCAGGCAGGCAATTTAAAGGAACTTCCGATCATCGTAAAAGCCGATGTACAGGGTTCCGTGGAAGCAGTAAAGCAGAGCCTTGTGAAGCTTTCCAACGAAGAAGTGGTAGTAAAAGTCATCCACGGCGGCGTAGGCGCCATCAACGAATCCGACGTAACTCTGGCAAGCGCGTCCAATGCCATTATCATTGGCTTCAACGTGCGTCCTGACGCTACCGCGAAGGCAGTGGCAGAGCAGGAAGGCGTGGACCTTCGCCTGTACAAAGTCATTTACCAGGCGATCGAAGATGTGGAAGCTGCCATGAAGGGTATGCTGGATCCCATCTACGAAGAAAAAGTCATCGGACACGGAGAAGTGCGCCAGATCTTCAAGGCTTCCGGTGTGGGCAACATTGCAGGTTCCTATGTGCTGGACGGTATGTTCCAGAGAAACTGCAAGGTGCGCATTACCAGAGAGGGAGAGCAGATCTACGAAGGCGCCCTGGCTTCCTTAAAGAGATTCAAGGATGACGTAAAGGAAGTAAAGGCAGGCTACGAGTGCGGTCTTGTATTTGAAGACTTCAACGATATCAAGGAAGAAGACAAAGTAGAAGCTTATATTATGGTGGAAGTCCCAAGATAGGAAAGGATAGCATGAGAAAAAACAGTATAAAAAATACCCGGGTCAACACAGAGGTACAGCGGGAGCTGGCAAATCTGATCCGGGAAGGAATCAAGGATCCCCGTATCCACCTCATGACTTCAGTCACCGGGGTGGAGGTAGCGCCGGATCTGAAGACCTGCAAAGCGTTTATCAGTGTTCTGGGGGACAGTGAGGCGAAGAAAAACACCCTTGCAGGGTTAAAAAGCGCGGAGGGCTATATCCGCAAACAGCTGGCAAGAAGCATCAATTTAAGAAATACCCCGGAGATACGTTTTATCTTAGATGAATCGATTGAGTACGGCGTGACTATGTCAAAACTCATTGACGAAGTCAGCCGTCAGGAACATGCACAGGAGGTGCACGAAGATGGAGAGAATGGAGAAGATAACCAGTGAATTTGAAGGCATCCGAACAGTGGCTGTGGCAGGGCATGTACGCCCGGACGGGGACTGCATCGGTTCCTGTATGGGGCTGTACCTGTATCTGAAGGAGAATTACCCTCAGATTGAGACCCATGTGTATCTGGAAGAACCGAGAGCGGGATTTTCTCATATCCGGAATCTGAATGAGATCAGGACACAGTACCGGGAGAGAGAGCCCTATGATCTGTTCATTGTACTGGATGTCAGTGAAAAGAACCGGATCGGCGTTGCGCTGGATGGCTTTGAGCGCGCAAAGAAAACCCTGTGCATTGATCATCATGTGAGCAATAAAGGCTTTGCGGAGAAAAATATCATCCAGGCGGACGCAAGCTCTGCCAGTGAGCTTTTATACACGCTGCTGGAGAAGGATAAGATCTCTGTGGGGACAGCGGAGGCGCTGTATACGGGAATCGCCCATGATACAGGCGTTTTCCAGTATTCCTGTACCACCCCGGCGACCATGAGGATCGCTGCGGAACTGATGGAAAAAGGCATTGATTTTTCTTCCATTGTAGATAAATCTTTTTATGAGAAAAGCTATGTGCAGAACCAGGTACTGGGCCGCTGCCTGACAGAAAGCATTATGGTACTGGACGGCAAGTGCATCATCGGCAGCGTGAAGAAAAAGGATATGGAGTTTTACGGTGTGGAGCCGAAGGATCTGGATGGGATCGTGCAGCAGCTGCGGGTGACCAGAGGCGTGGAGGTTGCGCTGTTCCTTTATGAGGCAAAGACCCAGGAATTTAAGGTGAGCCTCCGCTCCAATGGAAACGTGGATGTGAATAAGATCGCTTCCTATTTCGGCGGCGGCGGTCATGTGAAAGCGGCAGGCTGTACCCTGCAGGGATCGGTCTATGACGTGATCAACAATCTGACCGAGCACATTGAAAAAGAAATCCTTGAAAAATGTACGCCCAGGGAAACAGAAGACTGACAGAGAGGAACAGGACAGTGATCAACGGTGTTATCAATGTTTATAAGGAAAAGGGCTACACTTCCCATGATGTGGTGGCGAAGCTGAGAGGGATCCTGCATCAGAAAAAAATCGGGCATACAGGCACCCTGGACCCGGAGGCAGAAGGGGTTCTCCCGGTCTGCCTGGGAAGGGGTACCAAGCTGTGCGCCATGCTGACGGATAAGAGAAAGACCTATGAGGCGGTGCTGTACCTGGGAAAGGAGACCGATACCCAGGATATGACGGGAACCTGTATCCGGGAGTGTCCCGTGGAGGTGACCCCGGAGGAAGTCCGCAGCTGTATCCTGGGTTTTCTGGGAGAGCAGATGCAGATCCCGCCTATGTACTCTGCCCTGAAGGTGCAGGGGAAAAAGCTTTATGAGCTGGCACGGGAAGGCATCGAGGTAGAACGTCAGCCCAGGAAAGTGGTTTTCTACCAGATCGAAGTCCTTTCCATGGACCTGCCCAGGGTATCCTTCCGGGTGACCTGCTCCAAGGGAACTTATATCCGGACCTTATGCCATGACATTGGCAGCAGGCTGGGCTGCGGGGGCTGTATGGAGAGCCTGAAGCGGACACAGGTGGACCGCTTTGCAGTCAGGGACAGCAGGACCCTTGCCCAGCTGGAAAGCCTTGCCCGGGAGGGCAGGATCTCGGAGGCAGTGGTCTCTGTGGAGGAGATGTTTTCCCAGTGCCCGGCTGTGAGAAAGGCAGAAGCCTTTGACAAAATGCTGAAAAACGGCAACCCGGTCCCGGCACAGGGAGAGATCCTGGAGGGAAAGGTCCGCATGTACAATAGTACAGGTGTTTTTATCGGGATCTATGAGTTCCGGCGGGAAAAGAATATGTATTGTCCTGCGGCGATTTTCTGTACGCCGGAAGATTTTGCAGGAAAGACAAAGGAGACGACATGATTTACACAACGGAAATTCCCCGGCTGCCGCAAGGGGAGCGCAGCGCCGTGACCCTGGGAAAGTTTGACGGGCTTCACAGAGGGCATCAGAAACTGATCCGACGCATCCGGGAAAAAAGAGCGGAAAACTGCAGGACCGTGGTCTTTACCTTTGATGTGTCCCCCCGCTCCCGGATTCTGCATACGCCTCCCAAATTTCTTCTTACCCATGAGGAACGCAGGGAATTGGCAGAGGAGTTCGGTGTGGATATCCTGGCAGAGTGTCCTTTCACCGATGCGCTGATGAAGACCAAACCGGAGGAATTTGTAAAAGAGTATCTGGTGGACCGGCTTCATACCGCCTATGTGGCAGTGGGCCCGGATTTCCGTTTTGGCTACCACAGAGAGGGGACGCCTGCCCTTTTGCAGGAGCTGGGAAGGCAATATGGCTTCCGCACAGAGATCATAGAAAAGGAAAAAGACGGAAGCCGGGACATCAGCAGCACCTATGTCCGGGAAGAGCTGGAAAAGGGAAATATGGAAAAGGTCAATGAACTGCTGGGATACCGGTATTTTACCAGAGGAGAGATCGTTCACGGAAGACAGCTGGGACGGACCATCGGGATCCCTACAGCCAATCTGATCCCTCCGGATATTAAGAAGCTGCCGCCCAACGGGGTCTATCTGACAGAGTCCCAAATCGGCGAAAAGCTTTACCATGGCGTGACCAATGTGGGATATAAGCCCACCGTGAAGGAAAATTTCCTGGGAGTGGAGACCTATCTGTTCCAGTGCGATGAAGACCTGTATGGACAGGAGGCAGAGGTCCGGTTTTTTACCTACCTGCGCCCGGAGACCAGATTCGCTTCCCTGCAGGAATTAAAAGAACAGCTGGACAAAGATGTGGAAGCGGGAAGGCAGTATTTTCAGTAGCCGCAATAAGGAAAATCCTATAATTTTATGAGAAAGTAAAAAAGAAAAGACAGAATATTACAAAAACAGCACAAAAGATGTAATGTTTGGGGAAGATATCACATTTTTTTGCTATACTAAGATGTAATATTTTATAAAAATGAGGCGGGAGCATGCATAAGATAACAGTAGGAATATGTGACGATGACAGCAAATGGAGTGAAAAAGCAAAGAAATTGATCCTGAACTACGGCAAGAAAACCAGTACGGTGATGGAGGTTTTTTGTTTTACCGGAAAAGAAGATCTGGAGAGGTATCAGGGAGAACCCCTGGAAGTTTTGTTCATGGACATTTCTCTGAAAGAGGAAAGCGGGATCGAACTGGCATCGGATGTGTGCAAAAAGTGGAAGAAGTGCCAAATTGTTTATTTATCCAATTACATTTATTATGCAACAGAGGTTTATAAAACGCCGCATATTTATTTTGTGTTAAAGGAACAGTTTGAGGACCGTATTGGGGATGTTTTTCTGAAAGTGTTCCATGCGTTGGAGCAGACCAGGACCGCGCTGGTATTTTCCGTCATCGGAAATAAGGAGATTTCCTTTGCGCCGGAGGATATCCTGTATTTTGAACGGAATAAGAGGATTACCTATGTCTATACCGTGTGGGGCACTTATGAGATGTGGGACAAGCTGGATGAGATCATGGAGGTTCTGCCGAAAATTGATTTTGTCCGCTGCCACAACAGCTATATCGTGTATCTACCGGCTGTGAAGGAAATGATGAAGGGCTACTTTATCTTAAAAGACGGAAGCAAGATCATGATCAGCAGAAGTCACAGCAGGAGTGTGAAGGCTGCCTTTATGAAATGGGCGCTGACACAGATTTCCTGACAGGCAGGAGGCGAAAGTGCAGTGATAACCGTTTTGATTGTTTTGGGGCTTTTTCTCCTGATCCTGCTGACGGCAGCAGGGATTATGAAAACAAGGGAGATCGAGCAGGAGAACCGCCTGCTCCAGTCCTATATGCATTCCATGGAGATGTTTTATGAAGGGATCCAGAACCGCATAGAAGCTGCCAGACAGTACAGACACGATCTGGCAAAGCATATCCAGACCCTGCAGGCGCTTCTGGAGGAAGAGGAAAATGACGGCGTAAAGGACTATATGGAAGACCTGAAACAGCGGTACGACCATTTAAAAAACCAGGAATTCTGCAGCGATGAACTGGTGAATTCCATCTTGAACCTCAAGCAGGAGCAATGCAGGGAAAGAGGAATCCCGCTGTATGTCCGGGTTCAGGACTGTATTTACAGCGGCATCGAAGAGGTGGATATGGTAGGACTGCTCCACAATCTGCTGGACAATGCCATAGAGGCAAATGAAAGGATCCCCCGGGAGGAACCCAGGGGGATTTGGTTTTTTATGGAAAAAGAACAGGGAAAACTGACCCTGAAAATGAAAAACTGTCTGAAAAGAGGAGAAAAATTCAGTTTTAAAACCCAAAAGGCAGAGAAAGAGGAGCATGGCATCGGGACGAGGATCATCCAAAGCCTGGTGGAGAAGTATCAGGGGACCCGAGTATACGCTGTCAACACCCGGGAAGGGGTCTTTGAAGACGAGATTCGGCTGAAATGCGGCAGATAAGCCCCGGATAAAAGTGCAGAGGTGATGAGAAAATGGCAGCGTACGCAATCGAATATGTGAAAGAAAATCCCGGAATCATGCTGTATATGCTGATGCTTTTGATCGCCAATATTTCGGGATTGCTGTATGCCCAGCAAAAAGTATTGGGGCTTAAGCGGTCACAGAAAGTGCTGATGCTCTATATTATTCCCAAAACTCTGGCAGTCAATCTGCTTATGGGTGTGATCCTGCTGGATTATATGCCAAAAGACAGGAATTGGATGACCATCTATATGGTGACGACTGCGCTCTGCGGAATCCTGACTCCTCTGGTGATGTGGTATACTTATGAAGGTTCCCTGGCAAAGGTGGGGACCGTCAGCATTGTACTGGAAGGGATCGTGGCAGCAATCGGCGGTATCATAAGCTTTCTTCTGAATTTCTTAGAAAAGAGAGAAGAGATTAGCTCTGTGGTACAGGAATTCCGTATCTGGGATCTGTTCTATCCGGTTCTGCTGTGGAGCATCCTCTTTCTGCTGTTTCGAGCAGGCAGAAAACCTATTGAGAAAATCAGAGAATGCAGGTTCCGGCATGAAAAAACATGGGCAGCCTTTGTCATTGTCTGCAGCGGAGTAGGGATTTTCCAGATGTGGACGGATGCCCGGGCAAATATAACTGCGGGATGGTTTGTGACGGCAGTCATTGCGTGTGCGGCGGTTCTGGCAGTTTTGGGCATATTATTTCTGATCTGGAGGGAATACCGGCTTCAGGTGTACAGAGAAAATGAATATTTAAAGACCAGGCAGAGGCTGATCGTGCTGCATATGGACGCCATACAGAGCCAGACAGAGCGGCTGAAGCAGCTGCAGCAGACTTTAGACGAACAAATGAAGGAAATCCTGCGGCTCAGACAGGAGGGAATGGCAGGGCAGCGCCTGAGAAATTATCTGGAAGGTTTAAGAGAAGCCTATGAGTCCATCACTGCGGGAACCTACTGCGGGGACTGGAGGCTGGACGCCATCTTTCACTATTACGCAGGGATATTGAAAGAGAACGGGATGGTGCCGGATTTTCATTTTTACCATTGGGCAGGAAGCCCGGAGGACGATCTGCCGGGAAAAATCTTCTTAAAGCTGCTGGATCTGGCAGCGGAAGAATCCAAAAGGGCAGATGCCCGGGGACAGCATTGTATCCTGCAGGCTGGAACTGTAACCAATCAGCAGGTGATCTATATGGTATTCCCCTGGAGCAGGAGACAGAGAAAAGCGCTGAGAGAGCTGAAAAAACTGTTGGACGGGCAGCAAAGTACTTATACGGTATCCGTCCAGGGAAATCAGATGAAGATCAGGATCCTCCGGACAGTGCCGGAGAAAGAAAAAGAATAGGGCAGATTATTACCAAAGTGTGACGGGTTTTGAAAATACAGGATCCGGCGCACTTTTTTTTGCTATAATGACTACGGTTTTCAATAGAAATGCAGTCAGGGATGCCCCAGAGGCAAAAGAAAGCCGGAAAAAGCAGGTTTCAAGGCTGATAGAAAAGAGAATAACATGAAGAGAGAAAAGAAAACAAACAGGATTCAAAAAAAGAAACGGAAAGTCTGGAAATACATTCTCCTGGCAGAAGGGATCCTCTGTCTGATCCTTGCAGGCGCCGCCGGCGGATTTTTTTATCTGAGGGCACAGGGAGAGAAGAATCTAAAGACCAGCGTACCTGTGCCGCCGGCAGACGCGCAGGAAATTTCAACCGAAGAAGAAAGTACAGAGAGTACGTCAGAAGACGGGCTGTACATCACCTATCAGGGGAAGCGGTACCGGTATAATGCAGATGTGATCAACATTCTGTGCATGGGGATCGACAAAGACCTTCCCATTGAGGAAAAACGGGATACCGGAAGTGAGGGGCTCTCAGATGCCATCATGCTTGCCAGCATCAATACAGAAGAAAATACCGTAAAGTTTCTGGCTGTCCCCAGGGATACTGTGGTGCCGGTGAAAGTGCTGAATACTGCCGGGGAGCTTGTGGGCACGGAGAATAAACAGATTACTTTGCAGTATGCTTACGGAAGGACTGCCAAGGAAAGCTGCGAGCTGATGAAACAGGCAGTCTCCAACCTCCTTTACCAGGTTCCCATACAGAGATACTGTTCCATTAATTTCCAGGCAGTGCCTGTGCTCAACGATGCCATAGGCGGAGTGAAGCTGACCTCCATTGAGACTGTGCAGTGGTGGAACGGCAGCTTTTACGAAGGACAGGAAATGCATCTTCTGGGAGAGGCTGCCCTGGATTATGTGAGACAGAGAGATGAGACCATACCGGGAAGCAGCATGGGAAGGATCGAAAGGCAGAAACAGTACATTACCTGCTACATCGACCAGGCAAAGGAAGCGGTGAAAAAAGATCTTACCCTTCCGGTGAAACTGTTCCAGAGCCTGACGGAGGATATGTGCACAGACCTGGAAGTGGAGGATGTGACCTATCTGGCTTCGGAACTTCTGCAGGTGTCGGTATCTGCTGACGATATGAGCATGGTGCCGGGGGATGTGGTGCCGACAGGAGAGCATGAGGAATACCATGTGCAGACCGATGCTCTGAAAGAATTAGTGGTGCAGTCTTTCTACGAAGAAGTGCCTGAGGAAACCCGGCAGCAGGAAAGTGCGGAGGAGACTCCGTAGGGAAAGAGAGCAGCAGGATTTTGGCAGCACCGGAAACAAGAGAAACGGGCAATGCCCGAAAGCAAAGAGAGAAACAGAGGAGTCGACATGAAAAAGAGTGTGAAAATCATTGCGGCGGTCATAGCAGCCCTGGTGATCGCGGCAGCAGCGGCAGCAGGAGTCATCCTGTTTTTTGGCGCAGGACAAAATGAGCAGGCGGCGCAGAGTGTCCAGAAGCAGGAAGAGGCAGATCCCATAGAAGCGGAGGAAGAATACCAGGAGCTTCAGGGACAGGTAGTGGAAGAGAAGGAAGATCCCTATGAAAGTGTCATTGACTTTGAAGCACTTTGGGAGATCAATCCTGATGTCTATGCCTGGATCCAGATCCCGGGCACAAACATTGATTATCCTATTCTTCAGTCAGTGGTGGAAGCAGATGAGTATTATCTGAATACTACCATTGACGGCAAGACCGGCTATCCGGGTTCTATCTATACAGAGAAATACAATGCCACAGATTTTTCCGATCCGGTGACAGTGGTATACGGACATAACATGAAAGAAGGCACCATGTTTTCGGATCTGCATAACTATACAGACAGAGCGTTCTTTGACCAGAATGCCTATATCTACATCTATCTGCCGGACAGGACGCTGAAGTATCAGATCTTTGCTGCGGTAGCCTTTGACGACAGATATCTTCTGGGAAACTATAATTTCCGGGATCCAGCGGATTTCCAGACCTATCTGGACGAGCTGAGAAGCTCCATTGACGGAAATGTAAACAATGAGGTGCAGGTGACCCAGGACAGCACCATTCTGACGCTGTCTACCTGTATCGGTGAGTATCCGGACCAGAGATGGCTGGTGAACGCCACCCTGGTGGAAGTGGAAGAATAAATGCCGCAGAAAACAGCTGCCTGCTCCTGCAGGGAAAACCCCGCGGGACTGTCAGCGTACAGGCACTGAGAAATTGGTTAAAGCATTGCGGTACAATGCCGGAATGTTTTAATAGATATCACACAAAATAATGGAGAGGAGAAAAAAGAAATGAAAAACTTAAAAAGGGCAGCTGCAGTCATTGCAGCCGCAGTGCTTTGCATGGGCATGAGTATGAGCGCGTTTGCATCCAGTGTGACAGACCCTACCATTCCAGGGGCAGAAGTTGATAAAGATGGAAACACTCTCACAATTTACTCTCTCTACAGAGGAGAGGGAACGGATAAAGATGGGAATAAGTTTACTGCATATGCAAATGATATCAGTGAAGAAGTAGAAGAAATCCTGAAAGACGGAGACAAAGTGAAAGAAATCCTTTCCGATGCAGGTTACGATGTAACAGGTGATCAGAATGTAGTCGTTTTAGGTGCAGCTGACTTTGAACTGATTGGCGAGTACGATAGCGAAGCTGGTCAATTCACCAAAGTTGATATGCCGGAAGGCGGAGTAGACCTCGAAATTACTATTCCTGCCATCAGTGCAAACGGAATTGAAGAAGGCGATACTTTGTATATCCTTCACCAGAAAGCAGATGGTACTTGGGAAGTCCTGGAAGGTGAAGCTATTGTTGAGACTCATACATTTGGATATGGAAACGGCGATGTTACTTATGAAACTTATAAAGTAAAAGCTCATTTTGACAGTCTCTCCCCAGTAGCGGTTGTTAAGGTAATGTCCAATGGTGATGTAGTTGTCCTGGACGAAAAAGAAGAAGTGATTGATAATGTAGACATCAGTGAAATTGTAAAACCAAATACAGATTCTACCGATGAAGAAGACAGCAATGTAGTTACAGAAGAAAATAAAGATAATACAGCCGTTACAGACAAAGAAGAACAGAACGACGAAATTTCTTCCGACAAGGAAACAACAAACGAGGAAGAAATAGAAGAAACAAAAGAAGAGACAAAAGAAGAAACAGTAGAAGGTCAGAAAGCGCAGACAGAAAAATCTTCCTCTGCAGTAAAGACAAGCTCTACCGTTAAGAAATCTCCTAAGACAGGTAATTTCTAAAAATATTAAAAAGTGAAACATTATTTTGTGTGATAAGCAGAAACCCATTCTCGCAAAAGACAGAATGGGTTTTCTGTGTTTGGATACAATAAAGGAGAAATCGAGTGAAGGGACTAAACATTTATTATAAAGTTTTGGCAGCAGCCAGCGTGGTATTTCTGGTCTTTTTCCCTTTTGTGACCCGGCTGTATGCGGCAAAGCCTGTGGGAATGGAACTGGAGTATTTTGCAAAGAAATCAAAGGTGACAGTAGACCTTTTTTATTACCACAAAGAAGTGCTGCTCTTTTTATTCGCAGTGGCTCTTCTGGCGGCGCTGGCAGCAGGGGCAGTGTTTTCTCTGGTGATCCAGGAAAAATTTCCGGCAAAGCTGCTTCCCGGCGAAAAAGCAGTGGTTCTGGCAGGCGGTTATTTCCTGCTGAATGTGATTTCCTGTCTGGTGTCCAATTATCGGGAATATGCCCTTATGGGACTGAGTCTGGACTATGAAGGACTGGCAGCCATATTCGGTTATCTGGTACTGTTTCTGGGCGGCTCAGTACTTTTTCTTACCAGAAAGTCCCGGCAGTTTTTAGAGGCAGGCATCCAGGTCCTGTCCGCGCTGCTCCTTGCAGGCACACTGGCAGAGGGGATCTGGGGACCGTTCTTTAACATTCCCTGGGTACAGGAACTGCTGACGCCTGACCGGTATGAGCACTTGCTGGAGAACATCTATCTAGATTATCATGGAAGCATCTCCCTGACCTTTGGAAATCCAGGGTTTTATGGAGGATTCTGCGCCATGCTGGCGCCTGTGGAACTGGGATTTGCCCTTTCGGCAAAGGGGCTGGGGCGGCGGCTGTGGAATGGGGTGCTTTTCGGAGGGCTTGTTCTTTGCGTGGTGCTTTCCGGTTCTTCCGGGGCGTTTTATGCTCTCTGTGCAGCCATACTCCTGGAACTGGTCTTTGTGGGAAAGAAATTTGCAGGAAAAAGGATTGCCGGGGCAGCCGGGATGGCTCTGGCAGGAGCGGCACTTTTCGCGGCACTGCTGTTTTTGTCAGCGGGAGAGGAAAACATTTCCCTGTTGGGCAAAGTGAAAAAATCTGTGGTGAATACCCAGTATGAAAAAACAGAGGATGTCTTTACTGTGAAAAAAATCCAGCTGGAAGACGGGAAGCTCTGTGTAGAAGGAGAGGACGCTGCACTGACTGCGCAGGTTTCAGAGGAAGTGCAGGAAGAGGGCAGCGGTCTTACCTGGAAAGAGGTGACGCTGCTGGATCAGGAGGGAAAGAGCATTTCCAGTACAAAGGATCTGCAGGGACTTCATCTGGAAGGCAGCTTTCAGGGCATCACGGTCACGGCACAGGGCAGGATTTTAAGTTTTGATTTTGGCTATCAGGATCCGGTGGAATTTTATGCAGAAGAGGGAAGGCTTTATTACATTGACTTTAATGGTTCCCTTCTGGCAGAGATCCCACAGCCCCAGATCACAGGTCTGGAAAGGCTGTATCCCCTTTTTACCGGAAGAGGATACATCTGGATCTCTGCGCTGCCGCTGGTGAAAGAAGTGATCTTTCTGGGAAAAGGCATCGGTACCTTCCCCTTTTACTATCCGCAGAATGAAGCGGCAGGCATGCTGAACGTCCATGGAAGCGCGGACTACTGCATAGAGCAGGCGCACAGCTGGTACCTGCAGACGGCGGTAAGCAGCGGTCTGTTGTCCCTATTGTGCATGGCGGGACTGTTTCTTCTGGGTTTTTTCAAAGAAATCCGGCGTACCGCAAAGACAGAAGGCGCAGCCCTTGAGGGCACAGATTTTATGGTCTGGGGACTGATCGCCTACGCCGTAGCAGGGCTGGTCAACAACAGCTGCATTGCCTGCGCGCCTTTGTTCTGGCTGCTGCTTGGGGTATGTCTGAGAAAAAGGCTGTGAGGAGGAGAAACAAAAAAGAAACAATCAAACTTTTTCCTTTACAACCCAATTTTCATGTGATATACTCAAAACGTTGGAAACAGCCGTGGTTCAGAAATTGGAATCTCCAACCGTTTCTTAATCACTGGCGATCAGAAAAGTATATGGAGGAAAACAAAATGATTTCTAAAGAAAAGAAACAGGCAATCATGGAAAAATATGCAAGAACACCTGGTGATACAGGTTCACCGGAAGTTCAGGTAGCAGTTCTGACAGCAAGGATCGAAGAGCTGACAGAGCACTTAAAGAACAACCACAAAGACCATCACTCCAGAAGAGGTCTTCTGAAAATGGTAGGCCAGAGACGTGGATTACTTGCATATCTGAAGAAAAAAGATATCGAAAGATACCGTGCTTTAATTGAAAAATTAGGTCTGAGAAAATAATCTTTTCCGATACCTTAGTTTTTCGGTTACTGAGAGCATCAGGCACAGACAGCGGGGCGGGAGGAATCCCGCCCTGTTTTCAGGAAGAGCCGGACGGCGTATTTGCTGCTGCCGGGACCACTGAAAAGCGCATTTTCTGCCGTAGGCGAAAGAGGAAAGTGCTTTTTTCAGTTGTTTCGGACAGGAAAAGCCGGAAGGCAGACAAAGAATAAAAAGAAAAGGAGAAAACATATGTACAAAAGTTTTTCAATGGAACTTGCTGGCAGGACTCTGACGGTTGATATCGGACGTGTGGCAAAGCAGGCAAACGGCGCTGCATTTATGCATTACGGCGATACCACAGTGCTGTCCACTGCCACTGCTTCTGACAAACCAAGGGAAGGCATCGACTTTTTCCCTTTAAGTGTAGAATACGAAGAGAAAATGTACGCGGTAGGAAAGATCCCGGGAGGATTTAACAAAAGAGAGGGAAAGGCAAGCGAACACGCCATCCTGACTTCCCGTGTCATTGACCGTCCCATGCGTCCTTTATTCCCCAAAGATTACAGAAACGACGTAACTTTAAATAATATGGTCATGTCCGTAGATCCGGAATGCAATCCGGAAGTAGTAGCCATGCTGGGCTCCTCCATCGCAACCTGCATTTCCGACATTCCTTTCGACGGCCCCTGCGCCGCAACCCAGATGGGTATGATCAAAGGAGAGCTGGTGGTCAATCCGTCTCTGGCTCAGAAAGAGATCTCTGACCTGCAGCTGACCGTTGCTTCCACAAGGGAAAAAGTCATCATGATCGAAGCCGGAGCCAATGAGGTACCGGAAGATCAGATGATCGAAGCCATCTTCAAAGCACACGAAGTCAACCAGCAGATCATCCAGTTCATTGATACCATTGTGGCAGAGTGCGGAAAAGAAAAGCATAGCTATGAAAGCTGCGCGGTTCCGGAAGAGCTGTTTGCCGCGATCAAAGAGATCGTAACTCCGGAAGATATGGAGAAAGCCGTATTTACCGATGAAAAACAGGTAAGAGAAGAAAATATCCGCCAGATCACAGAAAAGCTGGAAGAAGCTTTTGCTGACAACGAAGAATGGCTGGAAGTGCTGGGAGAAGCCATCTACCAGTACCAGAAAAAGACTGTGCGCAAGATGATCTTAAAAGACCACAAGCGTCCCGACGGCAGACAGATCACCCAGATCCGTCCGCTGGCAGCAGAGGTAGACATTGTTCCCAGAGTACATGGTTCTGCCATGTTTACAAGAGGACAGACCCAGATCTGCACCGTGACCACACTGGCTCCTCTGTCAGAGGCACAGAGACTGGACGGTCTGGATGAGTTTGAAGTAAGCAAGAGATATATGCACCATTACAACTTCCCGTCCTATTCTGTAGGCGAGACAAAGCCTTCCAGAGGACCGGGACGCCGTGAGATCGGACACGGAGCGCTGGCAGAAAGGGCTCTGGTACCGGTAATCCCCTCTGTGGAGGATTTCCCATACGCCATCCGTACCGTATCTGAAACCTTTGAATCCAACGGTTCTACTTCTCAGGCAAGTATCTGTGCGTCCACCATGTCCCTGATGGCAGCCGGCGTACCCATCAGAAAGCCGGTAGCAGGCATTTCCTGCGGTCTGGTAACCGGAGACAGCGACGATGATTACCTGGTTCTGACCGATATCCAGGGTCTGGAAGACTTCTTCGGCGATATGGACTTTAAGGTAGCCGGTACCCATGACGGTATTACAGCGATCCAGATGGATATTAAGATCCACGGTCTCACCAGACAGATCATCGAGGAAGCCATCGCAAGGACCAAAGAGGCGAGAGAATACATTCTCACAGAAGTTATGGAAAAATGTATCCCGCAGCCAAGAGAAAGCGTAAGCAAATATGCGCCTAAGATCGTACAGATCCAGATCGATCCGGAAAAGATCGGCGATGTGGTAGGTCAGAGAGGAAAGACCATCAACGCCATCATCGACGAGACCGGCGTGAAGATCGACATTGATGACAACGGCGGCGTTTCCATCTGCGGCACAGACCAGCATATGATGGACAAGGCGATCGATTATATCCGCATCATCACCACCGATTTTGAAGAGGGACAGATCCTGACCGGCAAGGTCGTCAGCATCAAAGACTTCGGCGCTTTCCTGGAATTCGCTCCCGGAAAAGAAGGCATGGTACACATTTCCAAGATCGCCAGAGAAAGGATCAACAAAGTAGAAGATGTCCTTTCCATGGGCGATGTGGTAAAAGTCGTATGCCTTGGAAAAGATAAAATGGGACGCACCAGCTTCAGCATCAAGGACGTTCCGGCAGAAGAAAAATAAATCCTGCAGGATTTTTTGACCATACAGGTCTAGGGAAATCCGCAGCAAGAAAGGAAAGGGCGGCACGCAGAAAAGGTGGGCGCCCTTTTCCGGTATCCGATACTGTAAACGTGAAATCCCATGCTGGTTTTTCTCTGGAAGACCCGCATGGCAGAAGGAAAGAAGGTGCAGGTCCTGTGAGGTATCATAATATTACCAAAGACGACATGTTAAACGGAGACGGACTCCGGGTAGTCCTGTGGGTGGCTGGCTGCGACCATGGCTGCAAGGGCTGCCAGAATCCCATTACCTGGGATCCCAACGGCGGGCTGGAGTTTGACCAGGCAGCAGAGCAGGAGATTTTTGAACAGCTGGAGAAAAGCTACATTGCAGGCGTGACATTTTCCGGAGGCGATCCCCTCTACTGGGGAAATCTCCACGATATCACAGCTCTGGCAAAGAAGATCAAAGAGCATTATCCCGGCAAGACCATCTGGCTGTATACCGGCTCTGTCTGGGAAGAATTAAAGAAACTGGAGATCCTGAAGTACCTGGATGTGCTGGTGGACGGAGAATTTGTGGAGGCAAAGAAAGACCTTTCCCTGAAATGGAAAGGCAGCTCCAACCAGAGGGTCATTGATGTACAGAAATCCCTGGAACAGGGAAAAATAATCTTACACGCATAGGAGGACCACATGAAGAGAATCGCGAAATTTGATAAAGTAAGCAAGGCACAGTTTGCAGAAGGCTGGAGGGATGCCTTTGGCGAGGTCAGCGAAGAAGAGATCCGCAGCATTTATGAAAGCATCCGCCTGCCCAGGCGCGCCACAGCCGGAAGCGCAGGCTATGATTTTTACAGCCCTGTGGATTTTGACCTGAAGCCGGGGCAGACTTTGAAGATGCCTACCGGGATCCGTGCGCAGATGGACCTGGGCTGGGTACTGAAGATCTATCCCAGAAGCGGGCTGGGCTTTAAGTACCGTCTCCAGCTGAATAATACAGTGGGGATCATTGACAGCGATTATTTTTATTCTGACAATGAGGGGCATATTTTTATTAAGATCACCAATGATTCCAATGAAGGCAAAACCCTCCATGTGGATGCAGGAACCGGTTTTGCCCAGGGGATCTTTGTGGAATACGGCATTACGGTGGACGATGACGCGGACGGTGTGAGAAACGGCGGCATGGGCAGCACCACAGGCAAGTAAAGAAAATTTGTCTTTTCTTTTGTGCAAGGGGGCTATCCCCTTGCATATTATTTTTATTTGTGTTAAACTATTTTGAAGGTCAAAACAATTAGAGAGCGACAGCAGATACGGCGCAGGGAGACCTGCCGTGGAAAAAAATGGCAAAGTTGATTATTCCAGGAGGATTGAATCATGATTGTAGAACCAAAGGTCAGAGAATTTATCTGTACGACTGCACATCCGGAAGGCTGCAGGGAAAATGTAAAGAAACAGATCGCTTATGTAAAAGCGCAGAACATCGAGGGAGCGCCGAAAAAGGTACTGGTTATCGGCTCTTCTACCGGATATGGACTGGCGAGCAGGATCACCGCTGCATTCGGATGTCATGCGGCGACCCTGGGTGTTATGTTTGAGAAAGCCGCAGCAGGCAAGAGAACTGCCACACCGGGCTGGTACAACACAGCGGCTTTTGAAGAAGAAGCGGCAAAGGAAGGCTTATATGCCAAGACTATTAACGGAGACGCTTTTTCAAAGGAAGTAAAGGAGCAGGCGATTTCCATGATCCGGGAAGATCTGGGAAAGGTGGATATGGTGATCTACAGTCTGGCAGCCCCCAGAAGGACTGACGCGCAGGGAAAGACCTGGGTATCCAGCTTAAAGACCACAGACCAGCCCTTTACAGAAAAGAGCCTGGATTTAAAGAATAATACCATTGTCACCAGAACCGTAGACCCTGCCGAGGAGGGCGAGCTGGAAGGCACAGTCAAAGTCATGGGCGGCGAAGACTGGATGGACTGGATGGATGCCTTAAAGGCGGCAGATGTGCTGGAGAAGGACGCAGTGACTGTGGCATATTCCTACATAGGTCCGGAACTGACTTACCCCATCTACTTTGACGGAACCATCGGGGAAGCCAAGAAGCATCTGACCAGGACAGCCCATGAGATCAATGAAAAATACAGCGATGTAAAAGCATATATTTCTGTTAATAAAGCCCTGGTGACCCAGGCGAGCGCGGCGATCCCCATTGTTCCTCTGTATTTTGCTATCCTTTATAAAGTGATGAAGAAGCAGGGAAATCATGAAGGCTGCATCGAGCAGATCGCGAGACTGTTCCGGGACAGACTGTCTAAGGAACAGGTGCCGGTAGACGAAGAGGGCAGGATCCGTATGGATGACTGGGAACTGTCTGAAAGCGTGCAGAAAGAAGTTATGGAGTGCTGGGAAAAGGTCAGCACAGACAATGTAGCAGAAATTTCTGATATCGAAGGATACTGGGAAGATTTCTATCACATGTTCGGCTTCCATTTTGATGAGATTGATTACACCAAAGACGTGGATGTTGATACCAAGATTCCAAGCCTTGCATAGAAATAAGGAAATTTCAGAAGAGAAAAAACAGGAGCAGGCACACAAATAGGTACCTGCTCCTGCTTTGCATTATAAATCTTTTTCGCTTTTTAAATTGGAAATGAAGTCATGGAACGCCTCAGCGGCAGCCATGTATTCGTCTTCTCTTTCAATGTTGCTTACTACAGGGTTGTCGCCTTCCTCCGCATAGCGGAACAGATAGGTTTCCCCTTCCGGGCTTTTGCCGTCTTTATTTAAGGGGACAAGGGCAATGTATTCGCCGAAGCCTTCTACCGGAAACGTGGTAAGCACTGCGCATTCCAGGACAGAGTCGTCGTCCAGGGTCAGTTTGATGGTAGGATTGGGAACTCTGGGAATGGTGCCCTGATTTTTCCCTGCGCTGGAGCAGTTGGAGGTGCAGGAAGCGCAGTCGCTGGGGCTGCAGCTGCCGATGTCGGTTGTATAGGTTTCTTCACTCATAGTTGGACCTCTTTCTTTTGATTTTGTACAGGATTCCCTGTCTGTTTTTCAAATATTTTAGCAGATAAAGAGAGGGATTGCAACCGCAGCCAGAAAGGAATTGCATTTTCAGGGCAGTCCACGTATAATAAAAATGACAGGCGCCAAAATTGGCGTAAGAAAGAGTAAGAAAAAGAAGAAGTTTAAGAAAAGAACGGAACAGGAGGAAGTCTTTTGAAAAAAGGAACTTCTCAGCTGCTGAAAAGAGCGGAGCATTTTAAGGCAATCCTGACCGGAGAGGGCTTTTTAGTAGGAATTATCGCCGGGCTGGTGGTCCTTTTGTACCGGGTTCTGCTGGAGTATGCGGGAGCAGGCATGAATCTGGTTTTAAAGTACAGCAGGGAATATCCAGCAGTGGCAGGTATCTGGTTTCTGGTTCTTGCCGGGCTTGCCTGTGTCGTGGGAAGAATGGTGCGGTATGAGCCTATGATCTCCGGAAGCGGGATCCCCCAGCTGGAAGGGGAGATGGCAGGAAAGTTGGACCAGGTCTGGTGGAGAGTGATCCCTGCCAAATTTTTAGGCGGTTTTTTGTCCTTGTTTGCCGGGCTGTCCCTGGGACGGGAAGGTCCCTCCATCCAGATCGGGGCAATGGCGGGAAAAGCGGTCTCCAAAGTCCTGGACAGAGGGAAGACAGAGGAAAAGTATCTGCTGACCTGCGGTGCCAGCGCCGGGCTTGCGGCAGCTTTTCATGCGCCTTTGGCAGGCGTGATGTTTTCCCTGGAAGAGATCCATAAGAATTTTTCTGTGTCCGTGCTGGTATCTGTCATGACTGCGTCGATTACCGCAGACTATATATCCAGCCGGTTTCTGGGATTCGACGCGGTTTTCCAGTTTGATATCGGCGCGGAGATCCAGCCGGAATTTTACTGGCACATTTTGATCCTGGGCGCGATCTTAGGCGTTCTGGGAGCCTTTTATAATAAAATGACTCTCTGGGTCCAGGGACTGTACTATAAGGCAAAGAGACTGAATGAAACCACCAGGCTTCTGATCCCCTTTCTCCTTGCGGGGGTTCTGGGTCTGGTGATGCCTGAGGTGCTGGGAAGCGGGCATCATCTGATCGACATGGCTGCCCAGGAGCGTCTGGCGCTGACCAGCATCCTGGCGCTTCTGGCAGTGAAATTTCTGTTTTCCCTGATCAGCTTTGGCTCCGGGGCGCCGGGAGGGATTTTCTTTCCCCTTCTGGTGCTGGGCGCGCTGATCGGAAGCGCCTATAGTACGTTTGCTGTGCAGTATATGGGGCTGGATGCTTCTTATATCAGCAATTTCGTGCTGCTTGCCATGGCAGGCTATTTCACTGCCATTGTGCGGGCGCCGATTACGGGGATTATCCTGATCTTTGAGATGACCGGGCAGGTCAGCCAGATGCTGTCCATGTCCCTGGTATCCATCACAGCCTATCTGGTGGCTTCTGCCCTGAGGTCAGAACCCATCTATGAGAGTTTGCTTCATTCCCTGCTGAAGAGGCGGGGAGAAAAGATTCCGGAAAAGACCGGAGAAAAGATCCTTCAGGAATTTGTGGTATGCCATGCCAGCCCGGTCCACAACCGGATGCTGCAGCAGATTTCGCTGCCGAAAAATTGTCTGGTGGTGGCAGTAAGAAGAAATGAGGAGGAGCTGATCCCCCGGGGAAGGACCATCCTGATGGCGGGGGATATCCTTGTGACCCTTACCGATGAGGCGGATGCTTCTGCGGTGTACGACTGCATGGAGAAATTATGCGCAGAACAGGCGGTCAGGGAAAAGGGATGACAAGAAAGAAAAAGAGAGGTGTTATAGCTTGAATGCGAGAATCGAAGCGGCAGCCGGGGAAATACAAGCAATACCGGGATATACAAAAGCTTTGGGAGTGAGAAAATGGAAAAACGGATACGAATTTTCCATAGAAGTCCCGAAGGGGGAGGAAGCGTCTCTTGTGCTGTACCGGACAAGAGACGGGATTGAGGAGCGGCAGGAGTTCCCATTTACGGAGGCTGGAAGGACAGGAGGGATCCTTTCCCTTCTGGTCACGGGAATCCGGCCGGAAAATACACAGTACAATTTCTGCCTGAATGGTCAGGTGATCCGGGATCCTTATGCCAGGGTCCTTGTGGGTACGCCGGAGTTTGGCAGAAAAGAGGAAGATCCGGAGAAGATCCGGTGCAGTTTTAAGGAGGAGACCTACTCCTGGACAGACGGGCATTTCCAGGGCAGAGAGCTCAATGACTCCATCTATTATAAGCTGCAGGTGCGCAGCTTTACCATGCATAAAAATTCCAAAGTAAGGAAAAAAGGTACTTTTGCCGGCGCCATGCAGAAGATCCCCTATCTGAAGGAATTGGGGGTCACAGGCGTGCTGCTGATGCCTGCCTATGAATACAGTGAGATCATGAAGCCGCAGACCAGAGGCGCCAAAGACTATCGGTATCCGGAGAACAAGCAGCCGGAGGAAAAGGCGCGGGTAAACTGCTGGGGTTATACCGGAGATGCCTGTTATTTCGCTCCCAAAGGGGCGTTCAGTGCTGCCGGGAATCCGGTGAGGGAATTCCGGGATCTGGTAAACGCCCTTCATAATGCCGGCATGGAGTGTCTGATGGAGTTTTTCTTTGACAGACAGACTTCTCTGACCAAAATGCTGGACATTTTAAAATACTGGAAATGCGCCTATCACATTGACGGTTTTCACCTTATGGGACAGGGCATCTGCAGAGAACTATTCATCAAAGATCCGGTCCTTGCAGGGTGCAAGCTGTTTTTCCACGATGTGGAGGAAGGTATATTCGGAAAGAAGAAAGTGCCCCACAGGACCGTGGCGGAATACAACGAAGGGTTCCTTTATTCCATGCGCCATATGCTAAAGGGAGACGAAAATGCAGGAGAGGAATTTCTCTGGAGGAACAAAAGGAATCCTGCCTGCAGCGGAGTGATCAACTATCTGGCAGACCAGGACGGCTTTTCCATGATGGATATGGTATCTTATGAGCAGCGCCACAATGAAGCCAATGGGGAGAACAACCAGGATGGGCTGGAATATAACTGTACCTGGAACTGCGGGACAGAAGGACCCAGCCGAAAGCAGAAGATCCGCAGACTTCGTCAGAAGCAGCTGAAAAATGCCTTTGCCATGCTGTTTTTGGCACAGGGCACGCCGCTGATCTTTCAGGGAGACGAATGGGGAAACAGCCAGCAGGGCAACAACAATGTGTGGTGCCAGGATAATGAAGCAGGCTGGATCGACTGGAACGGAAGGAAGAACAACAGCCAGCTGCTGGAATTTGTGAAAAAAGCCATTGCTTTTCGCAAGGAGCACGGCGTCCTCCATATGGATGAGGAACCGAGAAATATGGATTACCGGGCGCTGGGATATCCGGACCTGTCCTATCACGGATCCCAGGCATGGGTCCTGAACCGGGACAGCAGCCTGAGGAGCCTGGGCATGATGTACTGCGGCGATTACAGCAACAAAGAACGGGAGTTTGTGTTCGCCGCCTGTAATTTTCATTGGGATCCCCATGAGATCGCCCTTCCGGGAATGCCGGGAGAGATTGTATGGAAAGAGATTATGCGGACAGACCGGGAAGAGGAGGGAGGATTCCTTTCGGAACCGGTGACAAGGAAAGAAAAGGTGGTGGAGGTACCGCCCCGAACCATTATCATATTGACAGGAAAGCAGGAAGAGAAAGCATGCGGGTCTGGCAACATTTTAAGACGATTACAAGGCACAAGCTTTTAGTAATGAGCTATTGCTTCAAAATAGGATTATACAAACAGGGGCTGCTCCACGACCTGTCCAAGTATTCCTGGACAGAGTTTTCCGTAGGATGTAAATATTATCAGGGAGACCGCAGCCCCAACAACGCGGAGCGGGAAGCTACCGGGCTGTCCACCTCCTGGATCCACCATTACGGCAGGAACAAGCACCATTTTGAGCACTGGGTGGATTACGGCATTGACTGCGATACTATTATCCAGGGAGTGCCCATGCCCAGAAAATACATAGCAGAAATGGTCATGGACCGGATCAGCGCATCCAGGAATTATCATCCGGCTACCTATACGGACAGCGCTCCGCTGGAGTATTTTTTAAAAAGCAAGGACAAATTATGGTTTGTCCATGAAAAGACCAATGAGGATCTGGAACTTCTGCTGCGGATGCTGGCAGAAAGAGGGGAGAAAGAAACACTGAAATATATTAAGCATGTTTATTTGAAAGGGAAGTAAGGGAGTTATGAATATGAATGCTGAACAGATTCTGGGAATAATCAAAGGATTTCGGGAAGAGATTCCATGGCAGTATCTGGTCGTTGCAGCTATGGCAATCGCAGTCTTTTCCGCGCTGAACTGTTTCCTGGGGTACCGGCTGAGAAAGGTGTGGAGCTGTATCCTGGGCATCGGATTCGGAGGGGGAGGCGGCACGGCTGCGGTGTATCTGGTGCTTCACGATAAGACGCTTGCCATCTTAGGCGGGGCAGTGTGCGCGCTGCTTTTCGGGGCGCTTGCCTGGGTCCTCTATAAATTCGGTGTTTTCGTGATGTGCGGAGGATTGGTGTATGCCTGTATCCTTTTCCTGCTCAGCGAGCCGTCCCTGGAACAGTGCCTGATCGCTCTGGCGGCATGGGTCTTTGCAGGGACGCTGGCGCTGGGCTATGAGAAACAGGTGGTGATTGCCATTACCGCGTTCTGCGGGGCATATGGGACCATCCATATGGTATTTTTCATGACCAAGATCGAAACCCGGGCAGGGGAATTGATCCTGACTCTGGTGCTGGGACTGATCGGCGCTGTGGTACAGGCTGCTCCCTTCTTTAAGGGCGAGGACGTGGAAGCAGGGCTTCTGAACCTGTTCTCCAGAAAGAAAAAGAAGAAAGTGGTCCATAAATCCAAAGTTACCCATGTCCATAAGGTAAAGAACCAGGAGAAAAACAGCCGGTATGTGAAACGCCCTTCTTCTATCAGCCGGGAAGAGGAGCCGGCGCCCCGGTATGACCGCAGAGAGCCCCAGAGGACATATCCTGACTGGGAAGCGGAGCGGGAGACATATGGAACCCATGAAAGAGAGAATAACGCCCGCTATAGCCAGGGAAATCCTTATGACAGCTATGGCTATGGGACAGTCAGGGGAGAGGAGAGCAGAGGTTATAAAGAAGATCTGGACAGCACCCGGGTATACGATACCCGTTACCAGGAAAGCAGGGAAGATCTGGATAAGACCCGGGTTTATACCGGACAGGAGATTCCTTTCCAGCCGGAGACCAGACAGAAGAATCCCTCTTACATGGCGCCGGGCATGGGGATTGACCTGGACAACCTGAACCGGGAACTGTCTCAGGAGATACAGAAGATTTATCAGGAAGAGAATCAGGAATAGCGGAAACTTCAGCGCAGAAAGCCAAAAGATAAGGCAGGTCAGTCTTATCTTTTGGCTTTTTACAGCTATTTATTGACAAGGAAGGTCAGTATGTGTATACTATCTATAGAATATTTTGATATACAAAATATTTGGAATATAAACAAAATACAGAGGTATTTAAAATGACAGCCAGAATCATAGGGACCGGAAGAGCAGTTCCGGCTGAGATAATTACAAATGATGATCTTTCCAGGATCGTAGAGACAAACGATGAGTGGATCTCCTCCCGCACAGGGATCCGCCAGAGAAGAATCGCAAAGGAGGAGACCACGGCAGGGCTTGCGGCAGAGGCAGCCAGGAAAGCCCTGGAGCAGTCAGGCAAGGCGCCGGAGGAAATCCAGCTGGTGATCGTTGCCACCTGCTCTTCGGATTACTTTTTCCCCAATACTGCCTGCCTGGTGGCAAAGGAACTGGGAATCCGCCACGCGGCAGGATTTGACCTGAGCGCGGCATGCACAGGCTTTCTCTATGCCATGAATACGGCACAGGCATACATGGCAGCCGGGATGTACGAAAACGCCCTGATCATTGGTGTGGAGACCATTTCCAAGCTGGTGGACTGGAAGGACAGAAGCACCTGTGTCCTCTTTGGAGACGGGGCGGGGGCTGCTGTATTGGAAGCGGCTGATACCGGATTTATCGGTATGGTCCAGCACTCAGACGGAGAAAAGGCAGATGTGCTCACCTGCAGGACCAGAGAGATGAATAACCTTTTGGTTTCCGGAGATCCGGCTCTTGACTATATTAAAATGGAAGGGCAGGAAGTCTTCAAATTCGCAGTAAAGAAAGTGCCGGAGTGCGTGGAAGAGCTGCTGGAAAAGACCGGTGTTTCCAAAGAAGAGATCCGCTACTATATCCTGCATCAGGCAAACAGCAGGATCATCAGCAGCGTGGCAAAACGCTTAAAGGTGGAAGAGGACAGATTCCCCATGAACGTTAATCTCTACGGGAACACATCCGCTGCCAGCATTCCCATCCTTTTAGATGAAATGAACCGGGATGGAAAGTTGCAAAAAGGAGACAAGCTTCTCCTTTCCGGCTTCGGCGCAGGACTTACCTGGGGCGCCGCACTGGTAGAGTGGTAAAAAGGCAGCAGGAAAGCAAAGGAAATCATTTCAATAAACAAGGGCGTAAGAGAAAACCGTTTTTGTTCTCTCTTACGCCCTTGTTTTTGTTCAGGCAGCACAAAGATTACCCGGATGTGCTGCCTGTGACATTAGTTCAGGCACTCTTTCATCTCTTCGTAAGTACCTTTGGCTTCAATATTCTCCAGGATTCTGGTGACTTCCTCTTCAAAGCCTGGGATTTCGGTCAGATCTTTGCCCCAGAAGTCTGTGTTGGTGCATACGGCATGTACCAGATCTTTCGCGCTGTCATCTTTGTGCGCATAGTAGAATTCCAGTACGGCACGGTCATCGGAAATAGTATAGCTGTCACCGTTCGGACGCTTTGCGGCAAGTCCTTTGTCCGTAAGCTCTGTTCCCCGGTAGAAAGCAATGTAGAAGGCAAAAGAAGCAGTGATGCATTTGGGCAGCTTCTTAAATTTGTTCACGTAGCCTTCCAGAGACGGCATCACACGTGCTTTCCACTTGGAGGTGGAGTTCAGTGAGATAGAAAGCAGCGCATGGTCAATGAACGGGTTTTTGAAGCGTTCTGTGACAGCGGCGGCAAAGTCCTTGCAGTCCTCCTCAGACAGAGACAGAGTGGGGATGATCTCATCGTAAATGGTCTTATTCATGAAGTTTAAGATGGTGTCATCGTGCATACAGTCTCTTACGATATCCTGTCCTGCCAGGTACGCGCCTAAGACCATGGAGGTATGGGCACCGTTTAAGATGCGGACTTTTCTCTGCTTATAAGGCTTGTGGTTGTCTGTGATCAGCACAGGAAGACCGGCTTCGGCAAAAGGAAGCTCTTTTTTCAGAGATTCCGGTCCTTCGATCACCCAGAAGCCGAACACTTCGCCGGTGTCGATGATGTTGTCTTCATAACCGTTTTCTTCGTTGATGGCAGCAGCCTCTGCTCTTGGGAAGCCAGTCACGATACGGTCAACCAGGGTGGAGCAGAAGATGTTCTCTGTTTTGATCCAGTTGATAAAGTCTTCGCCCAGTTCCCACTGTTCTGCATATTTTAATACACATTTTTCCAGTTCTTTTCCATTGTCGTCGATCAGCTCACAGGCAAGGATCACAAA
>DWVZ01000128.1 GCA_019119975.1 Candidatus Blautia merdavium
TGAAGCTGAAATATATGAACAAAAAAGGCTTCAAGACTGCAGTGGTTCCCATCACCTATTATAAGAGCACCAAGCTGGAAAGAGCTCTGGACCGTCTGTTTGTGGAAGTGGATAAAGTATACCGGGAAGGATCGGATTGTTGATCTTCAGTACCTGGCAGTTCTCCGGTGTCTCTTCCAGCAGGTTGCCGTCTTTTCCTACATAGACGGTGGTGCTGGTGACGATTTCCTCACGGATGGCGTCGATCGGCGGATTGGTCACCTGGGCAAACAGCTGTTTAAAGTAATCAAACAGCGGACGGTGCTTGGAAGAAAGCACTGCCAGAGGTGTATCGGTACCCATTGCCGCAATGGCTTCTGATCCGTTTAACGCCATGCTGCAGATGGATTTTCTGTATTCTTCATAAGTATAACCGAAGGCTTTCTGAAGGCGCCTTCTCTGCTCCGGTGTGTACTCTTCTACCCGGAGATTTGGAATCTTTAAGTCTTTTAACTGGATCAGATTGCTGTCCAGCCATTCTCCATAAGGCTGTGCTTTCGCATAGCGTTCTTTGATCTGATCATCGTCCAGGATCTCTCCTTTTGTAGTGTCTACCAGAAGCATTTTTCCCGGATGCAGACGTTCTTTTAAGACGATTTCTTCCTCCGGTACTTCCAGGACGCCTACCTCGGATGCCAGGATCACGTCGCCGTTTTTCAGTACATAATATCTGGAAGGACGCAGACCGTTGCGGTCCAGGACAGCGCCCATCAGATCGCCGTCGGAAAATACGATGGATGCCGGTCCGTCCCAGGGTTCCATCATGGTAGCGTAATACTGGTAGAAGTCTCTCTTTTCCTGGGACAAGGTCTGGTTGTTCGCCCAGGGTTCCGGGATGGTGATCATCACTGCCAGAGGCAGATCCATGCCGCTCATGACCAGGAATTCCAGGGTATTATCCAGCATAGCAGAGTCGGAACCTCTCCGGTCTACTACAGGAAGGATTTTGTGCAGCTGTCCTTTTAAATGTTCGGAAGCCATATTCTCCTCCCGCGCCTGCATCTTGTCTGCATTGCCCCGGATGGTATTGATCTCGCCGTTGTGTACGATGAAGCGGTTGGGATGCGCACGCTCCCAGCTGGGGTTGGTATTGGTGCTGAATCTGGAATGCACCATGGCAATGGCAGATTCATAATCTTTATCCTGCAGGTCTGCAAAGAAGGTACGCAGCTGTCCTACCAGGAACATTCCTTTGTATACGATGGTCCTGCTGGACATGGATACCACATAAGTATTGTCATTGCTCTGCTCGAATACACGGCGGGCAATGTAAAGACGGCGGTCAAACTCCAGACCTTTCTGCACATTTTCCGGTTTTTTGATAAATGCCTGTACGATATGAGGCATACATTCCAGTGCTTTATGTCCCAGAACCTCGGAATAGACCGGGACTTCCCGGTAGCCTAAGAGCTCCAGCCCTTCCTTCTCCACGATGATCTCGAACATTTTCTTTGCCTGGTTTCTCTTTAATTCTTCCTGTGGGAAGAACAGCTGGGCAATGCCGTATTCTCTCTCTCCTCCCAGCTCGATCCCGTCTTTTTTACAGACTTTTGAGAAAAATTTATGGGAGATCTGAAGCAGGATTCCTACACCGTCTCCGGTCTTTCCTTCCGCATCTTTTCCGGCGCGGTGCTCCAGGTTCTCCACGATGTGAAGCGCACGCTCCACGGTCTTATGACTTTTAATCCCTTTGCTGTTCACCACTGCTCCGATTCCGCAGTTATCATGTTCAAACGCCGGGCTGTACAGCCCCTGAAATTGGTTGCTCATCTTCCTTTACCTCCCTGTCTGTTTCTCTTTTCCATATCGGTCTGCCGCCTTTACAAATCCTTTGAAAAGCGGGTGGGCGCGGTTTGGTCTTGACTTTAATTCCGGGTGCGCCTGTGTGCCCACAAAGAATGGATGATCTTTCAGTTCTATCATTTCTACGATTCTTCCGTCCGGAGAAAGCCCGGAAAGGATCATTCCGTTTTCTTCCAGCGCGGTTCTGTAGTCATTGTTTACTTCATATCTGTGTCTGTGCCGTTCAGAGACTTCTCTTGTCCCGTACAGCTCCATGGCTTTGGTGCCTTCCCTGAGGATGCAGGGATAAGCTCCCAGCCTTAAGGTCCCTCCCAGATTTTCTACTCCGTTTTGCTCCGGCATCAGGTAGATTACCGGATGCAGGGTATCAGGATTGATCTCTGTGCTGCTGGCATCGGTGTATCCCAGTACGTGTCTGGCATATTCAATGATGGCAGTCTGCATTCCCAGACAGATGCCCAGAAACGGAATCTTCTTTTCCCTGGCGTACCGGGCTGCCAGGATCTTCCCTTCGGTTCCTCTGGTGCCGAAGCCTCCGGGGATCAGAATGCCGTCTACGCCGTCTAAAAGCGGCTCGCAGCCCTGTCTCTCCAGTTCTTCCGAATCCACCCAGCGCAGGTTTACGCTGACTTTCTCTGCGATCCCGCCGTGCTTTAATGCTTCTGCCACACTGAGATAAGCATCGTGGAGCTGGATATATTTTCCTACAATAGCAATCTCTGTCTGGGATACCGGATTTTTCAGAGCCTCCACCATGATCTTCCAGTCCTCCAGATCCGGCTGGCGGTCAGGAAGATGAAGAGCTTCGCACACCACCTCTCCCAGATGTTCCTGTTCCATGACCAGAGGCGCTTCGTATAAATATTTCACATCCAGGTTCTGCAGTACCCGCTTTGCCGGTACATTACAGAATAATGCGATCTTCTCCTTCAGCTCCTCTGGCAGGGGATATTCTGACCGGCACACCAGGATATCCGGCTGCAGCCCCATCCCCTGGAGTTCCTTGACACTTGCCTGGGTAGGCTTGGTCTTCAGCTCTCCGGAAGCTTTCAGATAAGGGATCAGCGTCACATGGATCAGTATGGCATTTTCCTTTCCCACATCGTGCTGGAACTGGCGGATTGCTTCCAGAAAGGGCTGGCTTTCAATATCTCCCGCAGTTCCTCCCACCTCGATGATGGCGATCCGGTCTTCTGTCGGGGTCTTTCCCCGGTAGAAGCGGCTTTTGATCTCATTGGTAATATGAGGGATCACCTGTACGGTCCCTCCGCCGTAATCGCCCCGCCGCTCCTTATTCAGTACGGACCAGTATATTTTCCCTGTGGTAACATTGGAATTCTGATCCAGGCTTTCATCAATAAACCTTTCATAATGCCCCAGATCCAGATCGGTCTCCGTGCCGTCATCTGTGACAAACACTTCCCCGTGCTGGATAGGATTCATGGTGCCGGGATCAATATTAATATAGGGATCGAACTTCTGCATGGTCACCTGGTAGCCCCGGGCCTTCAGAAGCCTTCCCACAGAGGCTGCGGTAATCCCCTTGCCAAGCCCGGAAACCACGCCGCCTGTTACAAATACATATTTCACCATCACATTTTTCCTCCTGATGCATAGACAAAAAGGCGTCAGAACCTCCGTATATGGAAATTCTGACGCCTTTGTCATTTGCTTGCTGCTTTTTCAATTTAGGAACTACTATAAACGATTTTTTCCCGTTTGTAAATCCCTGAATTTCATTTTTTCAAATTTTTCTGTCTTTCCTGAACCCGGCAATGGAAATCTTTACAAAAAAATTTCCAAAAAGGGGATTGACAAATTCTTTTTTCTGAGTATACTACAGGACATAGAGCAAAGGCGCTCTGGATGCAGATCCAGGGCGCTTTTTCTATTTTCATTTATTTTAACACTGTGAAGATGTGCTTTTGTAAAATCCGCCATCTGCACATTGAAAGGAGAGCCTAATATGAAAGATATCCCTGCATTATATGGAAGCCTGGTCTTTAACGACAAGGTTATGAGGAACAAACTTCCTAAAGATGTATACAAAGCATTAAGAAAAACCATTGAGAACGGAACACATCTGGAGCTGGATGTAGCGAACTCTGTAGCAGTAGCCATGAAAGAATGGGCTGTGGAAAACGGCGCTACCCATTATACTCACTGGTTCCAGCCCATGACCGGATTCACTGCGGAAAAGCATGACAGTTTCATCACACCGGTAGGCGACGGTGAAGTGATCATGGACTTCTCCGGAAAGGAACTGGTCAAAGGCGAACCGGATGCTTCCAGTTTCCCCTCCGGCGGTCTGCGTGCCACCTTTGAAGCAAGAGGCTATACTGCGTGGGATCCTACTTCTCCGGCGTTCATTAAAGACCGTACCCTCTATATACCTACTGCATTCTGTTCTTATGGCGGAGAAGCACTGGACAAAAAGACACCGCTGCTTCGCTCCATGGAAGCTCTGAATCAGGAGGCAGTAAAAATCCTGCACCTTCTGGGCAACACAGAAGTTACCAGTGTTTCTACTACGATAGGTCCGGAGCAGGAATATTTCCTGGTAGACAAAGACCTGTATGAAAAACGCCGCGACCTGATCCTGTGCGGCAGGACCTTGCTTGGAGCTCCCGCTCCCAGGGGACAGGAAATGGAGGATCACTATTTCGGAGCTTTAAAACCAAGAGTTGCAGCCTATATGCACGATCTGGACGAAGAGCTGTGGAAGCTGGGCATCCCCGCTAAGACCAAACACAACGAAGTAGCTCCGGCACAGCATGAGCTGGCCCCGGTATTCTCCACTGCCAATGTAGCGGTAGATTACAACCAGCTGACCATGGAGATCATGAAGAAAACAGCTGATAAACACGGTATGGTCTGCCTGCTCCATGAAAAACCATTTGAAGGCATCAATGGAAGCGGCAAGCACAACAACTGGTCCATCTCCACCAACCTGGGCGATAACCTTCTGGCACCCGGCAGGACACCGGCACAGAACATCCAGTTCCTGGTATTCCTGATGGCAGTGATCAAAGCCGTGGATGAATATGCAGACCTGATGCGTGTATCCGCAGCCGGAGCAGGAAACGACCACCGTCTGGGCGGAAATGAAGCCCCGCCTGCTATTGTCTCCATCTTCCTGGGAGACGAACTGACCGCAGTCTTAAAATCTATTGAAGAAGATACTTATTTCGGTAAACAAAAACCCGTGCAGCTGGAAACAGGAGCCCATGTACTTCCTCACTTTACAAAAGATAATACGGACCGCAACAGAACCTCACCTTTTGCTTTTACCGGAAATAAATTTGAATTCCGTATGCTGGGCTCCTCTGCATCAGTGGCAACACCCAACATCGTGCTGAACACGGCAGTGGCTGAAGCACTGGCTCAGTTCTATGAAGAATTAAAAGACACTGCCCCTGAAAATATGGAGCACGAAGTACATGAACTGATCAAACGTGCCATCAGAAAGCATAAAAAAGTCATTTTCAACGGAAACGGATATACTCAGGAATGGGTGGAAGAAGCTGAAAAACGCGGTCTCTACAACCTGCCTTCCACACCCGACTGCCTGCCTGCTTTTATTGCAGAGAAAAACGTAGAGCTGTTTACGAAGCACCACGTTTTCACCAAAGAAGAAATTTATTCCCGTTATGAGATCCTTCTGGAAAACTATGTAAAGACAGTAGAAATCGAAGCAAAAACATTAAAGGAAATGACAGCCAAAGACTTCCTGCCCGCAGTTGCGTCCTATGCTTCTACTGTGGCAGACCAGACAATGGCAATGAAAGCCTTTGCACAGGAAGTTCCTACCTCAGAGGCACAGGCGCTTGTAGCAGAGCTGGGCACAGCCTATGAAAAACTGTCTGTCTCCTTAAAAGACCTGGAAGAAAGGATCCAGGCGGTGTCCCAGGCAGCCTCCATGCAGGAAGCAGCGGACCTGTGCCACACAAGCCTCCTTCCGGCTATGGATGAGATCCGGGCTGCAGCGGACGCGGCAGAGACCAAGATCCCGGACGAAGAGCTTCCTTATCCTACTTATGACGCGCTTTTATTCTCTATTTAAGAAACAGGAAATCTCAGACATAAAGGAGCAGAACCACTATGGAATTCGATCCATCTTATGAAATCAAAGAGGCATGCGGCGTATTCGGCATTTATGACTTTGACGGAAACAATACGGCGGCTGATCTGTACTGCGGGCTGAACGCCCTGCAGCACAGAGGTCAGGAGTCCTGCGGCATGGCAGTCAGCGATACCTCCGGTCCAAAGGGAAACATCCAGTCCCATAAGGGAATGGGGCTGGTCAGCGAAGTCTTCAAAGAAGACACCCTCGCTTCCCTGCATGGAAATCTGGGCATCGGTCATGTGCGCTACTCCACCACCGGCGCTGCTGTAGTGCAAAATGCCCAGCCTCTGGTACTGAACTATATGAAAGGAACCCTCGCTCTTGCCCACAACGGCAACCTGGTCAATGCAGGAAAGATCCGCGCCCGGCTGGAGCAGGAGGGCGTCCTCTTCCATACGACCACGGACTCGGAAGTCATTGCCTGCTGCATCGCCAGAGAACGAGTGCACTGCAGCTGTGTGGAGGAAGCCATCAAAAAGACTGCCTCCATAATCCAGGGTGCTTACGGTCTGGTCATCGCCAGCCCGCGAAAGCTTATCGGGGTCCGGGATCCTCTGGGGCTGAAGCCTCTGTGTCTGGGAAAACGGGGAAATGCCTGGATCCTTGCCTCAGAAAGCTGTGCGCTTGCCAGCGTAGGGGCAGACTTTGTCCGGGATATCCGGCCGGGAGAAATCCTTACGATTACCAGCTCCGGTCTTTCTTCTGACTTTACCCTTTGCAGGGAAAAGCAGGCACACTGCATTTTTGAATATATTTACTTTGCACGCCTGGACAGCACACTGGACGGCATCAATATCTATGATGCCCGCATTCGGGCAGGCGCTGCTCTTGCCCGGTCCTATCCGGTAGAGGCAGATATGGTCTGCGGTGTTCCGGAATCGGGAATCCCGGCTGCCAAAGGGTATTCTGAAGAATCCGGGATTCCCTTTGGATTTGCTTTCTACAAAAACAGCTATGTGGGAAGAACCTTCATCAAGCCCACACAGAAAGAGCGGGAAAACAGCGTGCGTATGAAACTCAGCGTGCTGGAATCCGCGGTAAAAGGAAAGCGGATCGTCCTGGTGGATGACTCCATTGTCCGGGGCACTACCATGGCGAATCTGATCCATATGCTGAAAGAAGCAGGCGCCAAAAGCGTCCACGTACGGGTCAGCTCCCCGCCGTTCCTTTATCCCTGTTACTTCGGGACCGACATCCCGTCCAACCGGCAGCTGATCGCTTCTTCCCATTCTTCCCAGGAGATCTGCTCCATGATCGGGGCAGACTCTCTGGGATATATGAAGATTGATGATCTGCCCTATATGACGCAGGATCTGCCTCTGTGTACGGCATGCTTCAGCGGACAGTATCCTATGGATGTCTCATAAGCCTTTGGGACCATGGGAAATACATGTTTGGACAGTTGTTTCCTATATTTCAGTAGTCGCGGAAAGCCTTGTTTGGGGGACCTGTGCTGCTTGCGGATATGCGCGGCATGTCTTTTGAATGGGGGTTTTCCGATTACATATATCACATTTTTCCTAAGCCTGTACTGCGTATATGAAGATTCCAACGATCTCTGTCATTCTTTCGTTATCTGTCAGAGCACCTGGCGAGTCTGCGTCAAAAGGAATGTTCTGACAGGCACCGTTTTCACCGCAGTACAGGCAAAGGCTGCAGATACTTCTTTTTGACGTTCCTTAGAGTATCTGCAGCCTTCCTTTTTCTTGCATTTCTTTTTATGCTCTTCTGTTTCTTATTTGTCCTTCTGTCTTTTTTCCTGTATCTTTCTTTTCTCTCCTGTATCTTTCACTTATGAGACTTCCCTGAGCACGGATGGTTAGATGATATAGTTGTTTCCTGCCTCCTGCTGCCACTGCAGCAGATCTTCCAGGGTATATCTGTCCACTACGCTTCTGATCGCCCCATCCAGCTCCTTCCAGAATCTCAGGGCAGCGCAGCCGGAAGCTCTGGAGCAGGGATTCTCAGCTGTCTCCAGGCACTCTACCGGCGCCAGGCTTCCTTCTGTCAGTCTCAGAATATCTCCCAGCACATATTCCCCCGGCTTCCTGGTAAGGCAGTAGCCGCCCTGGGGTCCCCGGATGCTTTTGACAAAGCCTGCCTTGGTCAGGATGGCGACGATCTGCTCCATATACTTTACAGATATTTCCTGCCTTTTGGCAATCTCCCGGATCCTTACCGGAGACCCTGTGTCATAAGCAGCCAGATCCAGCATCATTCTCAGTGCATATCTTCCCCTGGTGGATATTTTCATAGAAATCCCCTGCCTCTCAGCCGAACAGTGGAGTGGAATAATACCGGTCCCCACTGTCAGGAAGCAGGACTACGATGGTCTTGCCTTTGTTCTCCGGGCGTTTTGCCTGCTCCAGCGCTGCATGCAGTGCAGCTCCGGCAGAAATTCCCACCAGGATGCCTTCCTTATGGGCGAAAAGCTTGGCAGCGGCAAAAGCTTCCTCACTGCCGATCTGCATGATTTCATCGTATACTTCCGTATCCAATACTTTCGGTACAAAGCCTGCGCCGATTCCCTGAAGCTTGTGGGGTCCTGGTTTCCCGCCGGAAAGTACCGGAGAATCAGAGGGCTCCACTGCGATGATTTTCATCTCTGGTTTCTTTTCTTTTAAATATCCGCCCACTCCGGTAATGGTTCCGCCGGTTCCTACACCTGCCACGAAAAGGTCTACCGCTCCTTCTGTATCCTCCCAGATCTCCGGTCCTGTGCTTTTCCTGTGGGCTGTGGGATTCGCCGGATTGTCGAACTGTCCTGCCAGGAAGCTGCCCTCAATAGACGCTGCCAGCTCCTCTGCCTTAGCGATAGCTCCTGACATGCCCTTTGCGCCTTCTGTCAGTACGATCTCCGCGCCATAGGCTTTCAGGATATTTCTTCTTTCTACGCTCATGGTCTCCGGCATGGTGAGGATCAGACGGTAGCCTCTGGAAGCTGCGATGGCTGCCAGACCGATGCCTGTGTTTCCTGAGGTGGGCTCAATGATGGTTGCGCCTGGTTTTAATACGCCTCTCTCCTCTGCGTCCTCGATCATGCTTTTTGCCACGCGGTCCTTGACGCTTCCAGCCGGATTTAAATATTCCAGTTTCACCAGCACTCTGGCTTCCAGATTCTGGTCTTTTTCCAGATTGCTCACTTCCATCAGGGGGGTATTTCCAATAAACTCGTCTACGCTTTTATAAATTCTTCCTGCCATAGGGGTCTCCTTTTCTGTTCTTGTTCTATTTCCTAGTAACTATATAGGAATAATATATTATAGGAGAAAATTTGTCAAGATTTTTTTCATGCGTTTTGTCTGGCGGCAGGAAAAGAAGCAGGCGGCACGCCTTTTACCGGTATGCCGCCTGCTTGTGAGGGTTTTATTTTTCATACGTTTGCTTTTCTGCGTCCTGCAGATACTGTTTCTTTAATCGTTTCTTTTATCCTTCAAGATTTTTTATCCCTCAATGGAGATATATTTGTTTTCTTCCACCTTCTGCGCATCCTGTTTCGGAACTGTCAGCCGGAGGATGCCGTCTTCAAATTTGGCGCGGATCTCTTCCTGCTTTACCTCATCGCCTACATAGAAGCTTCTGCTCATGGCGCCTGCATAGCGTTCCCGGCGGATGTATTTGCCTTCTTTGTCTTTCTCGTCTTTATCCAGACCTTTGGCTGCGCTGATAGTCAGGTAACCGTTTTCCAGTCTTGCCGTAACTTCCTCTTTCTTAAATCCCGGCAGGTCGATGTCAAGCTCGTACGCATGATCCAATTCCTTTACATCGGTTTTCATCATGTTCTTCTCATTCTTTCCATACAGAGGGTTCTTTCTTCCGAAAAATTCTCTCTCGAATGGGAAATCCATAAAATCATCAAATAAGTTTTCTCCAAAAATACTAGGCATCATCATCATAAGTCATATCTCCTTTCTACTGCAATGACATATAAAAATTTATTTTAGCACTCTGGTTGAAAACCGGCGTGTTGTGATC
>DWVZ01000129.1 GCA_019119975.1 Candidatus Blautia merdavium
CCGGGGCCTCACGAATACTACTTGCAGACGATGGGATTTGTAAAAGAAGACGGAACATATGTCAAGGAACTGGATCAGAATGAGAATTAAAAGCAGAGTATAGAAAAGGGAATTAAAATAGAACAATCTACTTAGCAGGAAAGCAAAAGAACAGGTGCGGAAGGATTGGCGAGGAAGCTGGCCTTTCGTACCTGTTTTGGTTCCTGGGAAAGCGGATTTACTTCCGGACAAGGATTGGCTATAATGAAGAGAGGAAAAGAAAAGGAAAAGTAGGTGAGTACCAATGTCTTTTGAACTGGTTAAGCAATATTTTGAAGAGGATGGAATGGGAGAACGGGTCATGGATCTTGCACAGTCCAGTGCTACTGTGGAAGAGGCGGCACAGGCGATCGGTTGTGAACCATGTCAGATCGCAAAGACCATGTCCTTTTTCGTGGATGACGCCCCGATTCTTATTGTCCTGGCTGGCGACACAAAAATCGATAATAAGAAGTACAAAGCCCAGTTCCACCAGAAAGCCAAAATGATTCCCTGGGATCAGGTGGAAGAGGCTGTAGGCCATCAGCCGGGCGGCGTCTGCCCGTTTGTGACCAAACCGGGCATCCCGGTTTATCTGGATGAATCCCTGAAACGCTTCGAGCGGGTGTATCCGGCGGCAGGAAGCGGACACAGCGCCGTGGATCTGACGGTGGAGGAGCTGGAGAAGTATTCGGGGTGTGAAAAATGGATTGATGTGGGGAAAAGGAGCGGGGAGTGAGAGAAAATAGAGTAAACTTCCCATTTCGCCCATTTTCGGAAAATTCACTTGTAAATCAGAGGGTGCTATTCTATAATAGAAGAACCACAAAGGAAAAGAAGGAGGGTAACCCGTGAAAAACGAATTAGTAATTGTGCTTGACTTCGGCGGACAGTACAACCAGCTGGTGGCAAGACGTGTTCGTGAATGTAATGTATATTGCGAGATCTATTCCTACCGTATTGATATTGAAAAGATTAAGGCAATGAATCCAAAGGGAATCATCCTGACCGGCGGCCCGAACAGCTGCTACGAGGCAGATTCTCCGACATATACAAAAGAATTATTTGAACTCGGTATCCCGGTTCTCGGACTCTGCTACGGAGCACAGCTGATGATGCATGTGCTTGGCGGAAAGGTAACAAAAGCAGAAGTCAGAGAGTACGGAAAGACCGAGGTTTTGATTGATAAGAAAGATTCCAAAGTGTTTGAAGGTGTAGAAGATGCTACGACCTGCTGGATGAGTCATTTTGATTATATCGCACAGGTTGCGCCGGGATTTGAGATCACAGCGCACACAGCAGACTGCCCGGTTGCAGCAGCTGAAAATGCAGAGAAAAAGCTGTACGCAATTCAGTTCCATCCGGAAGTACTTCATACAGTTCGTGGAAAAGAGATGCTGTACAATTTCGTACGCGGTGTCTGCGAATGTTCAGGCGACTGGAAGATGGATGCGTTTGTTGAAAATGCAGTTGCAGATATCAGAAATAAAGTGGGAGACGGCAAAGTTCTGCTGGCACTGTCCGGCGGTGTTGACTCTTCCGTAGCAGCAGGACTGCTTTCCAGAGCGATCGGAAAACAGCTGACATGCGTGTTTGTAGACCATGGACTTCTTCGTAAAAACGAAGGAGATGAAGTAGAAGCGGTATTCGGACCGGAAGGAAACTTTGACCTGAACTTCATCCGTGTCAACGCACAGGAAAGATATTACAACAAACTTGCAGGTGTGACAGAACCGGAACAGAAGCGTAAAATTATCGGTGAAGAATTCATCCGTGTATTTGAGGAAGAGGCAAAGAAAATCGGTGCCGTAGATTTCCTCGCACAGGGAACGATTTATCCGGACGTTGTAGAGAGTGGTCTTGGCGGAGAATCCGCAGTGATCAAATCTCACCACAACGTAGGAGGACTTCCGGACTTTGTTGATTTCAAAGAAATCATCGAGCCGCTCCGCGATCTTTTCAAAGACGAAGTCCGTAAAGTAGGACTGGAGCTCGGCATTCCGGAAGATCTGGTATTCCGTCAGCCATTCCCGGGACCGGGACTTGGAATCCGTATCATCGGCGAAGTTACAGCTGAGAAAGTACGGATCGTGCAGGATGCAGACGCAATCTACAGAGAAGAGATTGCAAACGCAGGACTGGCAAGAGAAGTCAATCAGTACTTTGCAGCGCTCACAAATATGCGTTCTGTTGGAGTTATGGGAGATGAAAGAACCTATGACTATGCAGTGGCACTTAGAGCAGTAAAAACGATCGACTTCATGACAGCTGAAGCAGCTGATATCCCGTTTGAGGTGCTGCAGAAAGTCATGAGCAGGATCATCAACGAGGTGAAAGGAGTCAATCGCGTATTCTACGATTTGACAAGCAAACCACCAGGAACGATTGAGTTCGAGTGATGAAATTGGATTTAGAAAGCTAGTGTTTATGCGGGTTGCAAGCAAATTTGTTTAGGCGCTGGCAACGATTTGGCAACATTTTCAACATCACGCACTAAATAATTACATCAATGGCATAAGAAAAACCTTGCTGATTTTCAGATATGGAAACTGAATATCGGCAAGGTCTTTTTTATGCTTATTTCTGCTTTTTCTTTTTAGATGTTTTCTTTTCTTCTTTCTCGATTTTCTGAAATTCTTCCATGAGCATATCACTGACCGCCTGTGAGGGGACTTTCGCCCAATGCTTTGAGGTGTCCAGTTCCGGGTACTTGTACCGCCACTGGTCGTATTCCTCTTTGGTAATCTCGCCCTGTTCCAGTTTGGCGGCTTGCTCCTGCCATGCGTGGAACATATCGAACATGGACGTATAAGTGGAATAGTCGGACTTGTCAAGGCGCAGGCAGATTTCCCCGTCAATCTCCCCGATTTTCAGCCCGTACATATCTTCCAACGCAAAGAGCGTGTGCATAAGCCCGGTATAGGTATCAATATCCGGCACGGTGAGGGCCTGGGTGCTTACATCAAAGATATTCGCCATTTCTTTTACAAGGTCGTGCTTCGGTGTCCTTGCTTCGGTTTCATACTGTGCCATACGGACATCAGAGGTCTTTCCGAGAAATCCGAGGATTTCGCCTAACTGTTTCTGTGTCATGCCTTTTCGGTTGCGGAAAAAGCGGATACGTTTGCCGATTGCCATAATAAAACCTCCGTTATTGTGAAGTGAGGTAAAGTCATGCCAGCTTGATTACGCTCCGCTTCATCTCGCTGTGGCGGTGCGCCATATACGCCTGTCAGAAAGCAGTTCAGCGTGTGCAAGCACCCGCCGTCCTGTTTTCTTCCAGTCGTGCATGACTTTACTTAAACAAATCTGTTGAAGTTAGTATAACATGGTGCAATAGGAATAGCAAGAATAACTTAAATAAAAAAAGTTAAGATTTTCTTGAAAACCACTTGACTTAACGGAATTTATTTAGTATTCTATATGCAACACTTAAACAAAAACAGTTAAACATTGAAAGGAGGGGATATCTGAATGACAGAAAAATCTTTTATGACAGTGGAGGAAGTGGCAGCGGAACTGCGTGTGTCAAAGTCAAAAGCCTATCAGATTGTAAGGGAACTCAACGCAGAAATGCAGAAACAGGGCTATCTGACGGTGGCAGGACGTGTGAACGCTACATTTTTTCATAAAAAAGTATGTTACAGCGAATAGAAGGGAGTTGATTTAGATGGCTGTATACAAGGACAACGCTACGGGGACGTGGCGGGTAATCTACCGCTTTACCAACTGGAAAGGAGAGAGGAAACAGACACAAAAGAGGGGCTTTGCAACCAAAAGGGAAGCGCAGGCGTGGGAACATGAAGCAATGCTCAAACAGGGTGCAAAGCTGGATATGACTTTCGGCAGTTTCTTTGAAGTGTACGAAGCCGACAAGAAGCAGCGTGTCAAGGAAAGCACTTGGGAGTCCAAAAGCCATGTGATACGGACAAAGATTTTACCATACTTTGAAAACCGCAAAATCGCAGAGATTGAAGCAAAGGACGTGATAGCGTGGCAGAATGAGTTAATGGCTTACCGGGACGAGAAAGGCAAGCCCTATTCCGCAGATTATTTGAGGACGATACACGCACAACTGACGGCGATATTCAACCATGCGGTAAACTTTTATAACCTGCCCTACAATCCGGCAAGACGGGCAGGGACGATTGGGAGCGAAGCCGTTAAGGAAATGGACTTTTGGACGAAAGAAGAATACTTGAAATTCTCCGAAGCCATGATGGATAAGCCCCGTTCCTATTATGCGTTTGAAATGCTTTACTGGTGCGGTATGCGTTCCGGCGAACTGCTTGCGCTCACGCCTGCTGATATTGATTTTGAGAAGCAGACAGTCACAATCAGCAAGACTTTCCACCGTTCCAAAGGGCGTGACATTATCACAAGCCCAAAGACGAAAAAAAGCAACCGCACAATCAAAATGCCGCCGTTTCTGTGTGAGGAAATGCAGGAGTACATCAAAATGCTTTATGACATCAAGCCGGACGAACGTTTATTTACGGTCACAAAATCCTACCTCAATCACGAAATGGAGCGAGGGGCGAAGCAGGCGGGCGTTAAGAAAATCCGTGTCCACGATATTCGCCATAGTGCGGTTTCGCTGTTAATCAACATGGGATTTTCGGTACTGGCGATTGGGGAGCGCATGGGGCATGAAGCAGAGAAAATCACTTACCGTTACGCCCACCTGTTCCCTACGGTGCAGACGGAAATGGCGGAGAAATTGGAAATGGAGAGAATGACAAAGGAGGACTAAGAACATGGAAAAATCACTTGATTACAAGGGAAGATGGCGCAATCATACGGTGGCGTTCCGGGTATCTGATGAAGAAGCAAAGCTACTGAATGATTTGGTGGCTTTGTCGGGACTGACAAAGCAGGATTATATTACAAGGCGGCTCTTATGCCGGGACGTTGTGGTGCAGGGCAATCCGAGGGTGTATAAGGCACTGAAAAATCAAATGTCGGCAATTTATGAGGAATTGAAGCACATGGAAAGCGTAAGCCCGGACAATGACGAACTGCTCTACACATTACAGGTAATCGCAATCACGTTAGACGGTCTGAAAGGGGAAGATGAATGACAGAAAAAAGAAAAACGACTGCTCCCGTATCATCTGTTGGCGCAGATGGGGAACAGCCGAACAATAAAAACCACAAAAAAATTATAGCAAATGAAAACGTAAAAAACAATCTGCAAGCCACAAATTGCCCGAAGAAATCCGGGCAGGGCGGCGGGCTTCAAACGGTTTCCATGACAGAACTGTATGATACGGTTTACCCGCCGAGAACGCCTGTTGTGGACGGCTTCCTGTATGGCGGCACTTATCTCTTTGTAGGTGCGCCGAAAGTGGGGAAATCGTTCTTTATGGGGCAGCTTGCCTATCATGTGGCAATGGGGCTTCCGCTGTGGAATTATCCCGTCCGAAAAGGGACGGTATTATACCTTGCACTGGAAGATGATTATGCAAGGCTTCAGCGGCGGCTGTCCGTCATGTTTGGCGTGGAGTGTGCGGACAATTTATATTTCGCAACGCAGGCAAAGACACTGAACGAGGGACTGGACGGAGAATTAGAGGGCTTTATAAAGGAGCATAAGGACGCAAGGCTGATTATCATTGACACGCTCCAAAAAGTGCGTGAGGTCGGCGGGGACAGGTACAGTTATTCCAGTGACTATGAGATTGTGACAAAGCTGAAATCATTCAGCGATAAATATGGGGTCTGCTTGTTGGTGGTTCATCATACCCGCAAGTTGGAGTCCGAGGACAGTTTTGATATGATTTCCGGCACAAACGGACTTCTCGGTGCGGCAGACGGGGCGTTTATCATGCACAAGAAAAAGCGTACGGACAATACGGCGGTCATGGACATTGTGGGTCGTGACCAGCCCGATCAAGAATTAACAATCGAATTTGACCGGGAACAATGTATTTGGAAATTTCAGAAAGCGGAAACGGAATTGTGGAAACAGCCGCCCAATCCATTACTTGAAGCAATCAACGAATTTCTGACAGAGGAGATGCAGGAGTGGGAGGGGACTGCAACGGAACTTCTGAAACAGTTGCCGGATATGCAGTTGTCGGCGAATGTGCTTTCTCGGAAATTAAATGTAGTCAACAGCCAGTTGCTTAATGAGTATGGCATTTTCTACGACAATAAGCGGGGGCATGAGAGAAAAATCATTCTGAAACGGCTAGAGCAAAAAGAGTAAGGTGCGACGATATGCGTCGGTTGCGACGGTATTTTTGATAGCGGGGCGGTATAGAAAATATCGACGCTATCGACGCAAACCGACGCATGGGGGAGCAGTAAAGCGGCGGGTAGCCGTCCACCGTCCGCAGGACGGAAAGCCCCCGGCAGGGCGCAAAGGCACTTTTGATAGAGCGTAGCCTGTCGAAAGTGCTTTTGCGTTACTTTCGGGAAAGTAACAAAGCCGAAGCGAAGAAACTTCGCTTTGCGCCTTAGTCGGCGCAGTAAAATCAGTATATAGAATGTGGAGGATATGCCTATTGGAAAGAACGATTAGCGGTATGATGGGGAAAGGTTCAGTCAATCACAATACAAGAGCCTTTACAGCTAAAAATGTAGATAAGGAACGTAGTCGGGATAACGTGGAATTTTGCCACTCGGATATAAAAGAAGTTTACCACAATCTTTTTGATGATGCACTGGAACGCTACAACGCAAAGCAGAAACGGAGTGACCGAAAGATTGACGATTACTATGAGAAGATACGCCGGGGAAAGCAGGAGAAATTATTTTATGAGGTAATCTTCCAAATCGGCAACAAGGACGATATGAACGTACAGAGCAATGAGGGACAGTTGGCGAAAGAAATTTTATGTGAGTTTATGGAGCAGTTTCAGAAAAGAAATCCGAACTTATATGTTTTTTCAAGTCACTTGCATATGGACGAACAGACACCGCATATTCACATTGATTTTGTTCCTTTTATCCGTAACAGTAAGCGTGGACTTGATACGAGAGTTTCCCTCAAAGGCGCACTGTCAGAGCAGGGCTTTAAAGGCGGCACAAGGGGAATGACGGAATGGAATGAATGGATTGAAGCGGAGAAGCAGGAACTTTCAAAAGTCATGGGACATTATGGCGTACAATGGAAGCAGTTAGGCACACATAACAAGCATTTGTCTGTACTCGACTTTGAGAAGCAGGAACGGCAGAAAGAAGTTGCGGAACTGGAACAGACGATTTCCGGCAGTAAAGAGGAATTATCTAATATTCTTCATCAGCAGATAGCGGCAGGACAGGAAACGGAGCAGATACGGAAAGAGGGTGAAGCAATCCGACAGGAAGTATCTGAACTTACCGCAACAAATCATCTGTTGAAAGAGCAGACGGAAACGCTGACTGAGGATAAAGAAAAGCTGTTATCCGAAAATGAAAAATTGGAGAAACAGCAGAAAAAGTTACAGCAGGAACTTAACAAAATGGTACAGTCAAAAGAAGTCATGGAGAGAAATATACACGCCTATGACGAAGATGTGAAATGGCAGTTGGCAGAGCCGGGGGCATTTATGAGCGCAAAAGCATACAGGGATAAAAAGGCTTTACCGCTTGTGGAGAAATTGAAAGAAGTGGTAAAAAATCTGACTATCAAGTGCGTACAGCTTACGGAGCAGGGCAGGAAGTTGACCGCCAAAGTGGACGGGCAACAAAAGCAGATTAGTCGCTTGACGAATAAGGTCATGGAGCAGAGCGACACCATAGACCGATTGCAGGAAAAAGCGGTTGATTTTGGGCGTTTGGAGCGTCATTTCGGCAGGGAACAGGTGCAGTTGATAGTAGAGCGGGCAAAGGCATTAGAACAGGCAGAAATGGCAAAGAAACGCCCGAAACATGCCTTTGAAATGAGCCGATAGGAAAGTGAGGATTGATAGGATATGACCGATATGGAAAAGAAAGTTATGATACGGCTGTGTGCTAAAATCGTAGCAGATACAGACCTTTACGAAACGGACAAGGAGGTGCAAAATCTGATAGACTGGGTATGTTTGTCGGAGCAGATAAAGGAAAACAATAATACAATCCGTAATCTGACCGGGGAATATAAAAAGATAGAGCCGGATTGTCGGGAGGGAGTGCGGGCGCAGTTGGAACGCATGAAAGAACTGTGCAAAGAGCGCAATAATCTGTATGAGAAGCAGAATGACTTGAAAGGGCAGAAGTGGAAGATTGAGAAATCCTTGGAACGATAAGAAATGTGGGGCGTGGCGGTTGCTATGCCCTATATTTTTGTGGAAAATAAAAGAAACAGGTGATATAATCAAAATGTTAAATGATAAATTGCAGAAAGGGAGAATTAAAAGAATGTTAGACCGGAATTGTTGGAGGCTATTATGAAACTTACTAACAAACAACCATTATTCATTGTCACCGGGGCTTCCTGTGTTGGAAAATCAACGCTTTGTAATGAAATGTTGATTAACGAAAAAGAGTATATTGTAATGGAAAGTGACTTATTGTGGAATGACATCTACAATACACCAGAGGATGATTATTTCGAGTATAATCGTTTATGGTTAAGGGTATGCGGCAATATCGCACAAGCTGGAAAACCTGTTGTGCTATGTGGCTGCAGAGTGCCCAAACAACTTGAAAATTTACCGGAAAGAGAATTGTTTACCCATACTTATTATCTTGCCGTTGTCTGTGATGATGTTGTTTTGGTTGAAAGAATGCGTAAAGGACGCGGGGTAAGTGATGATGAGTGGATTAGAAACTCTATGGATTTTAATAAATGGCTGAAGCAACAGGCAAGCGAAAATGCTCCATATCCTATAACATTACTGGATACTTCTGACATTTCGCCTATACAGGCAGCCTTAAGGGTTAATAATTGGGTTATGGAAAAAATCCTATGATTGATTTATGGAGAATGGGGGAAAGAAAAATGCAGGAAGCAAAAGTATTCACTAAAAACAACATATTTCAAAAATTCGAGGTGCTGAAAACAAATCGAAATAAACGTTACAGATACCATGAATTTTTTGTTGAAGGTGTCCGCAGCCTTAACGAGGCAGTGAGGAATAACTGGAAAATCAAATCATTTGTTTATGATAAAAACAATCTTTCCGATTGGGCGAAGGATATGATAAATAAGGTAAATACAGACATGAATTATTGTCTGACGCCGGAGCTTATGAAAGAATTGAGTGGAAAAGAGGACACTTCAGAGTTGATGGCGGTAATCGAAATGCGGGAGGATGAACTTGAGCAGGTCACGCTTTCCGAGAAGCCTTTTATTGTCTTATTTGACCGCCCTTCAAACAGGGGAAATCTTGGCACTATGATACGATCTTGTGATGCGCTTGGGGTGGACATGCTCATCATCACGGGTCATGCGGTAGATTTATATGATACGGACGTGGTGGTCTCGGCCATGGGGTCGTTTTTTAAACTGCCTGTTATCAGAATTTCCGATAACAAGGCATTATTTGAATATATTGATAAATTGAAAAAAAGATATACTGATTTTACTACAATAGGAACTACGGCTCATAATGAAGATCCTGTTTACTCCATAAATCTGACTTCTCCGCTTATGTTGATGATGGGAAATGAAACCATGGGATTAAACAAAACGCTAAAGGAGTATTGTGATTTGCTCTGTACGATACCGATGTCCGAGAACTCATACGCCACATCATTTAATGTAAGCTGCGCCGCTTCGATACTGATGTATGAAATAACAAGGCAGAGAGGAATAAAAATCAAAGGGACTCTTTAGAAGCTATCATGTTACATCTGCTCCATAGCTCGTCTTTATAAGCAAATGCGTTCTTGATTAATTAGTGGCAGAATGCGTTATTAAGACTTTATAATTAAAATGGCGGGGAGTGACAAGTTGACTGTTTATGATATAT
>DWVZ01000012.1 GCA_019119975.1 Candidatus Blautia merdavium
TATGGAAGAGCTGCTGGCAAAAAGCCTTCCTCTTCGCGAAGACGATTTCTCTTTGCTGCTGAAATACAGGCTTATGCTTTTAGACAGGGATTCTCTTTGCCGTTTCGCTGATCTGTCTGCGGACCTTGCCAACAGGATCTGCAAAAAGCGCAGCCAGTTTCAGAGCTTTTCCCAGTTTATCTCCCTGCTGAAGACCAAGGAGCTGACCTACACCAGGATCAGCCGCTGCCTGCTGCATATCCTGTTATCTATAGAAGAGGATCTGCCTTTTCAGGATCCCTCCTATGTACGGCTCCTGGGCTTTCGCAAGAAATCAGCGCCGCTGCTTCGCCGGATCCAGGAACGCAGCCGGATACCGCTCATCACCAAGGCTGCGGACTATCCCCGCCTGCTTTCCGAAAAAGCCCGTGCTGCTTTTGAAAAAGACCTGTTTGCCGCAGACTTGTATGAAACTGTGCTGAAAGCTAAAATCCAGCAGCCTTTTACCAGCGATGTGAAAAAGCCACCTGTGATCCTGGAACTGTAAAAGTTCTTATGCTGCTTAAACAATTCCGCTATCTTTTATCGTTTCCTGTATCTTAAATTGTTCCTGACCCGAAGACCGCAGCCTAAGAACAGCGCCGCCAGGAAAACTGCCAGAACCGCCGATACTGCCCAGATACTGGGAATCAGGAGCAGCATTTGACCTGCAAGCAGCAGTGTTGCCCAGCACAAGCAGATTTTTCCCTCTGTTTTGCGCCAGAGTACGGCGTCCTCCTCGGTCAAAACTTGGCGAAAGCGTACCGGTGTGCGCTTCTGCACCAGAAGCCGGAAAGCTTTTGCATAATAATACAGACTGAAAAAACCGGCGCCCTTTAAGACCACTGCTGCCATTATCAAAAATGGAGTCATCTTTCTCCTCCTCATACAAAAACTGCCCTGTACGCCACATAAAAAGCAGACACAGGGCAGTTTTTCTTTATTTATAATAGTTTTAGTTCTTAAAGCTGTGGATTGGTGCCGGGATTCTTCCGCCCCGATTTACAAAATTCTCACAGGAGTAAGGATTCACCGGCATAATCGGCGCATAGCCCAAAAGTCCGCCGAATTCCACGGTTTCTCCCACGCCTTTCCCAATGACAGGGATCAGACGTACCGCCGTGGTCTTCTGGTTTACCATGCCGATGGCACATTCATCTGCGATGATACCCGCGATGGTAGAAGCCTTAGTATCTCCCGGAACCGCGATCATATCCAGCCCCACGGAGCAGACGCAGGTCATTGCCTCCAGCTTCTCAATGGTCAGGGCACCTGCGTTTACCGCATCGATCATGCCCTGGTCTTCACTGACCGGAATAAATGCGCCGCTTAATCCGCCTACATAAGAGGACGCCATCACGCCGCCCTTTTTCACCTGGTCATTTAACAGGGCAAGGGCTGCGGTGGTACCCGGAGCTCCGGCATATTCCACACCGATCTCACATAAAATATCTGCCACACTGTCCCCGATGGCTGGGGTAGGCGCAAGGGAAAGGTCCACGATCCCGAAGGGAATCCCCAGACGCTTGGAAGCCTCCTGGGCTACCAGCTGTCCCACACGGGTTACTTTAAAGGCAGTTTTCTTAATGGTCTCGCAGAGCACCTCGAAATTCTTGCCTCTTACCTTTTCCAGCGCAGTCTTTACCACTCCGGGACCGGAAACGCCTACATTGATAATAGCGTCTGCCTCTGTCACCCCGTGGAAAGCTCCTGCCATGAAAGGATTGTCGTCCGGCGCATTGCAGAATACCACCAGCTTGGCGCAGCCCAGGGAATCTTGATCTGCCGTTGCCTTCGCTGTCTCCAGGACAATATCTCCCATCAGCCGGACCGCATCCATGTTGATCCCGGTCCTGGTGGAGCCCAGATTCACAGAGCTGCACACCCGCTCGGTCTGTGCCAGCGCCTCCGGGATGGAGCGGATCAGCAGTTCATCTGCCTTTGTCATCCCTTTGGAAACAGTTGCCGAATAGCCGCCGATGAAATTGACGCCCACTTCTTTGGCTGCACGGTCCATGGTCTTAGCAAGGGTCACAAAGTCCTCTGCGCTTTTGCAGGCAGCGCCGCCCACCAGGGCGATGGGTGTCACGGAAATTCTTTTATTCACTACAGGGATGCCGAAATCCTTGGAAATCTCATCTCCTGTCTCTACCAGATGGCTGGCAAGACGGGTGATCTTCTCATAAACCTTCCGGTTCACCTGCTGCAGGTCCCCATCGATGCAGTCTAAAAGGCTGATTCCCAGAGTAATGGTACGTACATCCAGATTCTCCTGCTCGATCATCTTATTGGTCTCGTTGACTTCATACATGTTAATCATGGTAAGTATTCCTGTCCTTTCTCCGGTTTTCCTTAAATGCGGTGCATCTTTGTAAAAATATCTTCATGCTGTACATGGATCACCACGCCGATCTCTTTTCCCAGCTCTTCCAGCTCCTTAGCCAGTTCACTGAGCTTTTTGGCTGCCATGCTGGTGTCTGTGATCATCATCATATTAAAATAACCTTCAATAATGGTCTGGGAAATATTCAGGATATTTACGTTGTTCTCCGCAAGATATGTACATACTTTTGCGATAATTCCTACAGTGTCTTCTCCTACTACAGTAATGATTGTCTTCTTCATGTTCTCTGCTCCTTCTTCTTATACTGTGATCAGTTCTGATACCCGGTCCCTGTGCGCCACAGCGATCTTAAAATCAGAGGATCTCCAGGGATTTTCTCCCATGGTGACCTCGGAACACACGGTTTCATACGCCAGTGCCTCATAATTATTTTCTTTGCTGAGATGTCCCAGAAAAACCGCCTTTAAACGGTCATGGAGCAGGCGGCACAAAAGCCTGCCTGCCGTCTCATTGGACAGATGCCCCTTCTCTCCCAGAATACGCTGCTTCAGATAATAGGGATAGCTTCCCACCTGCAGCATGTTCACATCATGATTTGCCTCCAGCAGGAGCACATCCAGTCCGGAGAGATGCTCCACGATATAATCGTTATAATATCCCAGGTCTGTAGCGATCCCCATGGATTTCTCTCCCTGGTTCACCCGGTAGCCTACCGGCTCTGCCGCATCATGGGAAATGGCAAAGGGCTGCACCTGCAGATCCCCCACCTGAAAACTCCGGTCTGCCTCGATCACATGGAACAGTCCCTCCGGCATCTTTCCCAGGGTGTTCATTGCCTCCACAGCTTCCATAGTCCCTCTGGTGCAGTAGATGGGGATCTTATATTTTCTGGAGATCACTCCCAGTCCTTTGATGTGGTCGGAGTGCTCGTGGGTCAGCAGAATCCCGTCGCAGTCCCCGGTGGTCCGGTCAATGCTTCTTAATCCTTCCTCGATCTTTTTTCCGCTGATGCCCACATCCACCAGAAGACTGGTGGTGTCGCTCCCCACATAGATACAGTTTCCGCTGCTCCCGCTGGCTATACTACATAGATTCATAATAAGTTCTCATCTTTCTCTCGATCTGAAGATAGGTGTGCGCCACATCTTCGTCATTATATAACTGGAAGTCACAGCGCGCCTCAAACTCATCGTCGGAGAGCTGATTTGCCATCAGTTTCCTGATCTTTTCATCGGAATATCCCCTTGCGTGGCGCAGGCGCTCGATCCTGACTTCTTTTTCGCAATAAATATACCACACTTCATCACAAATTTCATCATATTTTTCTTCCAGAAGGATGGCTGCTTCAATAAAGAAAAATTCTGTTTCTTCTTTTCTGGAGACTTCAATCTCCTTTTTAATATATTTTTTCACCTCAGGGTGGATGATGTCGTCTAACTTTTTCAGTAATTCCGGGTTTTCAAATACGATATCCCCGATCATGGTGCGGTTAATGGAAGTATCCTCATTGACTACCCATTCTCCAAAGAGGCTGATGACTGGTTCATAGCAGGCTCTCCCCGGCATCATCAGCATATGACCGACTTCATCTGCTCTTACCACTCTGGCGTCAAAGTGTTTCTGTATATAATTGAGCACTTCGCTTTTTCCTGATCCTACGCCTCCGGTCACTCCTATAATCCTCATATTCTCTCCTCCTTTGTACTGCGCGCTTCCTATTTTGCCTCATACCAGCTTTTCCCTGTATGCATATCGATCTCCAGAGGCACGGACAAGTCGGCTGCGCCTTTCATTTCCTGCTCTAAAATGGCAGAAACCTGCTGGATTTCCTCCACAGCAGTCTCGATCAAAAGTTCATCATGGACCTGAAGGATGAGCCTGGATCTCAAGTTTTCCTCCTTCAGTCTCTGATTCACCCGGACCATGGCGATCTTGATGATATCTGCGGCAGTTCCCTGGATGGGGGAGTTCATCGCCACCCGCTCCCCGAAGGAACGCTGCATGAAATTGCTGGATTTTAGCTCCGGCACAGGACGGCGCCGTCCAAACATGGTGGACACGTACCCCTGCTCCTTTGCCTGAGCCACCAGCGAATCTAAAAATCCCTTGATCTTGGGATAAGTCTCAAAATAATTTTCAATATACTGGGCAGCCTCCTTTCTGGTAATGCTCAGATCCTGGCTGAGCCCGAAAGAGCTGATGCCGTACACAATGCCGAAATTCACTGCCTTAGCATTTCTCCTCTGCAGGGGAGTCACCTCTTCAAAAGGAATGTGAAAGACCTGAGAAGCTGTGATCCTGTGGATGTCCTGGGCTTCCTTATATGCCTGGATCAGCTTTTCATCCCCGGACATATGCGCCAGCACCCGAAGCTCAATCTGGGAATAATCCGCGTCCAGGAATACAAAGCCCTCTTTCGGGATAAAGACTTTTCTCAAAAGTCTTCCCAGCTCCGTGCGCACAGGAATGTTCTGCAGATTCGGTTCTGTACTGCTGATCCGCCCGGTGGCAGTGATGGTCTGATTGAAGGTGGAATGGATCCTGCCGCCTTCATCGATGAAATTGGCAAGCCCGTCCGCGTACGTGGATTTCAGCTTGGTAAGCTGACGGTATTCCAGGATGTCCGCCACGATCTTATGCTCCGGAGCCAGCTTATCCAGCACATCTGCAGCAGTAGAATATCCGGTCTTGGTCTTCTTTCCTCCGGGCATCTGCATTTTTTCAAACAGGATCACACCCAGCTGTTTGGGCGAATTAATGTTGAACTCCTCTCCTGCCTGCTGCCAGATCTCCTTTTCCAGCTCCAGGATCCGCACCTGGAGCTTTTCTCCATATTCCTTCAGCTCTGCCCCGTTGACCAGGATCCCTTCCTTTTCCATATCCGAAAGGGTAAAGAGCAGAGGCATCTCCACCTGGGCAAACAGCCGGTCCATACCGGTCTCTTTCAGAGCGTTCAACAGGGGGATCCTGGCTTTCAGCGCTGTATATGCCATATAGCAGATGCTCTTTTGGATCTCCTCTTCCTTTCCCTCCTGGATGGCTTTTCCATAGGTGAGTTTTCCCAGCAGGTCTTCCTTGGCAGGAAGCATCTCATCCAGGTATTCCTTGGCAATATCGTCATAGGTATATTCTGATTTCAGAGGATTCAGAAGGTAAGCAGCGATCCCGGCGTCAAACATCTGGGTGTGCTCCTTCAGCTCCATGTTTCTCAGCATTGCCTTCACATTCAGGGAACAGATTTTTTTGCCTTTCCTGCACAGTTCCTGGGCTTTTCCCACCAGATAGTCCCTGCTTAGAAAGCCCTGGGGCAAAAAGCAGCAGACTTTTATCCGGGCTTCTTCTTCCCAGGAGATTCCCATGCCGATGAAACAGTCTGTTTCTTCCAGCAGCTCCAGCCCCACCAGCTCCTTTTCCTTAGCCCGGGCAAAAATCTCCTCTGCCTCTGCCAGGTCAGTCACCGTCTGGAAAGCTTCCTCTGCCTGAACGGTATTTTCGCTGCTTTCAAAGCGGGACAGGAAATTTTTAAACTCCAGTTCCTTAAAAAATTCGTAGGCTTCCTGGGTATAAAAATCATGGATCCTGGCTTTCTCCCAGTCATAGGCAATGGGACTGTCAATATTGATGGTAGCAAGCTCTTTGCTCATCACTGCCAGATCATAGTGCTCCAGGAAAGCGTTTTTCGCCTTATTGGGCTTGATCTCCTGTACATGGGCATAGGCGTTGGCTGCCGTACCGTACTGAAGCAGGAGCTTGGTGGCAGTCTTTTCTCCCACCCCGGGAAGCCCCGGGATATTGTCCGCAGAGTCTCCCATCAGCGCCTTCAGCTCAATGATCTGGGCAGGGCTTAACTGATATTTTTCCTCCACATCCTTTGCGTAATAGTCCTCAATGGTGGTCTTTCCCCCTTTGGTCTTGGGGATGCGGATGCAGATGTGTTCGGTTGCCAGCTGGAGAAGGTCCCGGTCCCCGGAAAGGACCGTCACCTCCATGCCTTTTGCCTCGCTTTTCTTTGCCACGGTACCCAGCAGGTCATCTGCCTCATAGCCTTCTTTGCTGATGATCTCGATGCCCATGGCAGCCAGCAGATCCTTCATCACCGGAACCTGCTCTCTTAACTCCTGGGGCATGGGTTTTCTGGTGCCCTTATATTCCTTGTACATTTCATGGCGGAAGGTAGGTGCGTGGACATCAAACGCCACGGTGAGATAATCCGGCTTTTCCTCCTCCACCATTTTAAATAAAATATTTAAAAATCCGTAAATCGCATTTGTATGAAGCCCTTCTGCATTGGTTAAATCCGGCAGTCCGTAGAATGCCCTGTTCAAGATACTGTGCCCGTCGATCAGCAGAATTTTTTCCTTCATTCTTACTCTCCCTTGTCTGTCTTATTTTTCCCCATCTCCTGGATGGCTTCCGTGAGCAGCCGCTTAAAATCCGGCGCCTTTTTATCTGCAATTTCCTGGACCTCCTGGTGGCTTAAAGACTGTTCACTCATGCCGCAGCCCAGGTTGGTGATGCAGGAAATGCCGCAGATCTTCATGCCGCAGTGATTTGCAGCCACTGCCTCGCAGGCAGTGCTCATTCCCACAGCGTCCGCCCCCAGGATCCTGCACATGCGTACCTCCGCAGGCGATTCAAAATTCGGTCCTGTCAGCTGCAGATAGACGCCTTCCTGCAGACGGATCCCAAGGCTTTTGGCTGTCCGGCGCAGGATTTCCTGTAAATCTTTATCATAAATCTGGCTCATATCCGGAAAACGTTCTCCTAACTCCTCCAGATTCTCTCCGATCAGGGGAGATGGAACAAAATCAGAGATCTGGTCTGTGATCATCATAAAATCCCCTGCCTCAAAATCAAAATTGATGCCGCCTGCCGCATTGGTAAGGAAGAGGATCTGTGCTCCCAAAAGCTTCATCAGACGTACCGGCAGGACCACATCTGTGATGGAATAGCCTTCATAATAGTGCACTCTTCCCTGCATGATCACCACCGGAACCTGTCCCACATATCCGAAAACAAATCTTCCTTTATGTCCCGGAACCGTAGACACCGGAAAGCCCTGGATCTCCTCATAAGAAACCGTCTGGCTGATCTGGATATCCTCTGCAAAATCCCCCAGTCCCGATCCCAGGATCAAGGCTACCTGGGGGACAAAATCCGTTTTCTTTCGTATACTTTCGTAACAGCTCTGAAGCTTTTCATAAACAGCACTCATACTTTTCTTCCTTTCCTTGTCTGTACTTCGTGCACTCATTATAGCACACCCCACAGAAAAAAGACAGGCATTCTTCCTGCCTGTCTCTTTTGCCAATTTCTTCTTTTATAAAACTACCAGAAATCTTCGGAAGGCTTCTCTGCCCTCAGGCGTGCATTTGTATACGCCTGCATCTTCCAGAACGTGGACGAAGACCTGTCCTACTTCCTGCTGAAGGATCTCCATGACATTTTCTTTTGTAATATGGTCGTATTTGGGAAGGAATTCCTTTACCCAGTCAGCGTGTTTTTCAAGGGTTTCGTTTTCTGCCGGGTCCTTTCCTTCCAGGATATACTGTGCCAGCAGCTCCAGCTCATCTTTCAGTCTTGCGGGAAGGACTGCCAGACCCATGACTTCGATGAGACCGATATTCTCTTTCTTAATGTGATGATACTGGGCATGAGGATGGTAAACACCCAGAGGATTCTCTTCTGTGGTGATATTATTTCTCAGTGTCAGGTCCAGTTCGTACACATCGCCTTTTTTCCTTGCGATAGGCGTGATGGTGTTGTGAGGTTCGCCGTCTGTCTCAGCATAGATAAAGGCAGCTTCATCGGTATAGCCTCTCCATTTCTCCAGTACATGGCTTGCCAGGTCAATGAGACGCTTTTCATCCTTGCTGCGGATCCTCAGTACAGACAGCGGCCATTTCACAATACCTGCTTCCACATCTTCATAGCCCGGAATTGTCACGGTCTCCTCCATCGGTGCATTTGCCATGGCAAAGGTATAGTGACCGCCCTGGAAATGGTCATGGCTTAAAATAGAACCGCCGACAATGGGAAGATCCGCATTGGAACCCAGGAAATAGTGGGGGAAGAGCTTGATAAAATCAAACAGCTTCACAAAGGTATTTCTCTCGATCTTCATGGGGATATGCTGTCCGTTAAACACGATGCAGTGCTCGTTGTAATATACATAAGGAGAATACTGGAATCCCCACTGGCTGTCATTGATGGTAATGGGAATGATCCTGTGGTTTTCCCTTGCCGGATGGTTGAGCCTTCCTGCATATCCTTCATTTTCCATGCACAGCTGGCATTTGGGATAGCTGCTTTGTTTGGCGTTCTTTGCAGCGGCTATGGCTTTGGGATCTTTCTCCGGCTTTGACAGGTTGATGGTAATATCAATGGTGCCGTAGGGGCTTTCCACGGTCCATCTCCTGTCTTTCTTGATCCGGTAGCGGCGGATATAGTCGCTGTCCTGGCTGAGTTTATAGAAATATTCCGTGGCTGCCTCAGGGCTTTTCTCATACTGCTTCCAGAAGGTTTCCTGGACCTGTGCCGGACGGGGCACCAGGCAGTTCATGATCTTGGTATCAAACAGATCCCGGTAGCCGATGCTGTCTTCGATGATGCCTCTTTTTACCGCTTCATCCAGAAGGTTTTTGAGGATGTCTTCCAGACAGGCTTTTCCGGGCGCCTGTTCCGGCTCTGTGTATTCATCCTCATGGAACAGATCCAGAAGCAGGTTGATGGTATACGTCCTCTCACATGCCGGAAGCAGTCCTGCATCGATTCCGTACTGTACTAAATCTCTGATATTTTCATTTAACATATCCTTGTCCTCCCCGTCCGCAGCCTGTGCTCCAGGCTTCCTTTTGCTCCTTTGCACGTTCGGCTGCTGTACTTGTACTTTTTTTAAAAACTTTCAAGATATTTTTATCTCTTTTATTGTACTCTTTTTCACTTCACTTTGTCAATGCAGGAGTTGTTTTTGTCTATTTTATACAATGCAAAACCAGCGCAGATCCAGAGAAAATCTTCCCCTGCCCTGCGCCGGTTCTATGATCAAACGTGTTAGTCTGTAGTTTCTTCTGCTAATTTTTCAAAGATCTCCCTGGTATCCGGAGTCTCCTGCACAAGGTAGGAGGACGTAAGACCCTGTTCCTGGTTCTTCCAGTAAAGATCTGTATTGATCCCGAAATTATAATCGCTGTCAATGCTGTATTTTCCGGAAAAGAAGGAAAGATGATCCAGGATCGTCTGCATTTCCTCTTCGTCTGTTACCATGTAGGAACCGTACAGCCCTTCACTGTCCGGGATTATGCCGGAGAGCCCGATCTGCTGTATGTCAGCCGCAGAGATTTGGGCAGGCATAGGACTTCCTGCTTTTTCCAGAAGCTCTCTGGTCTTGGTAAAGCTCTCGTACACCGGCAGCCGGTAATACGCCTCATACCCTTCTTCCGTTTCTTTCTGCCGCAGGCAGAGACACCCGATGATCCGCTCCTCGGACGCCTGCGCAAAGGTCATGCTTTCCAGTTCACCTTTATAGGTCTTATAGATATTTTCCATGGTATCCCCTTTTGCCTCTACCTGTCCGCCGATCTGGAAAAAGTCTTCGGTATACAGATGTTCTGTCTGATCAAACGCAATGTAAGAGGTAGGAAGCACCTGCTGCCTGTATTCCCAGTTGTCGTAAATCTTCTCCACAGAATCTGTCAGCTCTTTGGTTTCCGGAAGCAGATAACTGCGGTAAACCGTCCTTCCGGATTTTAAATGGAATCCCACGTCCACAGAAACCATGGTTTCATTATTACTCCACGAATCCATATACTGGACCATTCCATAGCCATAGAAGTACTGGTTCTTATCATCTTCTGTCTTATCTTTATAATAATCCACGCCCATGCCGGCAATCTTGTAAATGTCATCAAAATTTTCAACCTTGTTTTCTCTTAACAGGCTTGACGGACTCTTATAAACGTCTGCATTTTCCCGGTACTTATCCTCAATGCTGCTGATGTACACAGACATAGACTGGATCTTCTCTTTTTCCGGCAGATAAGCATCCACGCCGAATACGTCCACGTGATATCCCATGGCAATAATCCCCAGGAGTACTGCCATCACTCCGGTGGAAATTCCAGGTTTCAGGCTCTTTCTGATGTCCAGCGTATAAAGGAATTCTACCATGGCAGAAAAAACCAGCAGCGCAAACGCCAGGCTTAAAACAAACCACAGAAATTTATGATGGGTCATATAGCTGGTAAAAGCCACAGCAAGCAGAAGGGATGCCGGCATCACCACCGCTACCTTGATCACTGGCTGAAACTTCGCAAAAGCAATGGACCGGTGATAGCTTTCCGAGGGACGAATCCGGTAGACAGCCAGACAGAGCACTGTCAGCACCGCTGCCAGAATCACACCGTACACCACATATTTTATCAGCGGATTCAAAAAGGAAATATCTGCCAGCGCGCCGCTGTAGGCAAAGATCGGACTTAAAAACACTTCCCAGCCTACATCGCTGACAGCCGAAAGGGTATGGAAAAACATACCGTTCAGCGCATGCTGGATCATGCGCAGCGCCGGCAGATAGACCAGAAGTGCCGCGCTTCCTAAAAGAGCCGTAAATAAATTTCCTGTCAGCAGCACTGCCAGGACTGTTGTCTCATAAATCACCAGAAAATACAGCAGATGGAATCCAGTCATCAAAAGACTTGCTTTTACCGCAGTCCCCGTCACTGCCCCATATGCGGCTCCCACTGCATAGGTCAGTAAGAGATTCACAGCATACGGTAAGAAAACCAGAAGCATTGCCCCTGCGGCTCTTGTCAGGAAAAGCTCCTCTCTTCTGATGGGAAGGCTGTGGTAAAAATCCACCTTTTCCCCTGAATGGAGATAAGAAAACTGGAGCAGTCCCAGCAGGATCCCGGCTCCTGCCATGACAACTGCCAGCATTGCATTCTCACTTCCTGCCACCCGAAGGAATTCAAAAGCTGCCCAATGCAAGTTTTGCCCCATCATCTCATAAGTTGACGTATCTGTCGCATAGATTTTCGCGTTCTCTATCCTCACCACAGTACTGATAGGCAGCGCCACCAGAAAGGCAAGGAACAAAAGGATCATAACCGGAATATTTTTTCTCAGCTGATCCTTTAAATTTTTAAGAAAAAAGCTGCCTGATGTCATATCCTGCCACCTCCGTTTCACTGATAAAGATTTCCTCCAAAGTCAGAGGGATCGCCTCTGCGAACAGAGGTTTCTTCGCATCGATCTTATCCAGGATCTCCTGCCGGCTGCCTCGGACAACCATGGTAAGAAGAGAAAGCCTCTTTTCGTACTGCATCACATCCAGTTCTTTTAAAAGGCGTTCCTCATCTGCCGGATCCGGGATCACGCACTGGACTTTATGGATCTGCAGCCGCATCTCCTCCACATCCTTAGAGAGCAGTACACCGCCTTTGTGAAGAAGCCCTACATGGTCACAGATATCTTCCAGTTCCCTTAAATTGTGGGAAGCAATGATGGGAGTAAATTCCCGGTCCGATACCTCATATGCCAGAATGCTCTTTGCAGCCTGCCTCATCACAGGGTCCAGACCGTCAAAAGTCTCGTCGCAGAACAGGTATCGGGTCCCTGCGCAGATTCCCAGGATCAGGGCAGCCTGCCGCTTCATACCTTTGGAAAAGGTGCTGATCCTGCGTTTCTTATCCAGACCGATCTTTTCCATCAGACTACAAAACCGCTTTTTATCATATCTGGGATAAAACATCGCATAGTACTCTGCCATTTCCTCCCCTGTGGCATTGCGGAAAAACCACGCCGTGTCAGGAAGGAAAAAGATTTCCTGCTTGATCTTTGTATTCTCAAAGGTCTGCTGTCCGTCCACGCTCAGCTTTCCGCTGTCTGGCCTCAGCACGCCGGACAGCATGCGCAGCAGAGTACTTTTGCCGGCGCCGTTGGTTCCGGCAAGTCCGAAGATGCTGTTGTCGCCAATGGTCAGGCTGACTTCATTGACTGCTTTTTGTTCTCCGAAGCTTTTGCATAATTTTTCAGTTTTTATCATGTCTCAACCTCCTCGTAGAACTGTGCTGTCTTCTGCAGGCACAAGTCCTTGGATATGCCGATTTCTTTCGCCTCTTTCACCAGCTCTCTGAGTTTTCCAAAGAAAACCTCTGTCTTTTTCTCTTTCAGCGCCCGGTCGCCTGAGACGAATGCGCCTCTGCCCTTTACGGGATAGATAAATCCCTGCTGTTCCAAAATGCTGTAGGCTTTCTGGATGGTATTGGGATTGATAGAAAGTTCTGCGGCAAGTGACCTGACCGAAGGCATCTGTGCATCCGGTCCCAACACCCCTTTAATGATCAGCATCTGGAACCGGTCCACGATCTGTTCATAAATCGGTTTGCGGTTTTGATAATCAATGACAATCAAGGCACTTCCTCCTTTCTTTGATCGTATCATTCATGTATGATGTGTACTATTCATCCTAGTACACTTAGATTATAAAAAAGACAGTCCTCTTTGTCAAGAAAAACTGTCTTTTTTATCATTTTTAATTTTTAAAGCCTCTCTTCGTAAGCCTTACGGAATTTTTCATGATAGAAGCCATAGCCTTTTTTCAGACTCAGGACATTCCCCTGCCGGTCTAAAAAGCAGTGGCTGCTCTTTCCGGTACACCGCACTTCGCCTGTTGCGGCGTCCTTTACCGTATATGCCAGCTGCAGTTTGACTCCGTTATATTTTTCAATCAATGTTTCGATGACCACCGTATCGCCGAAATGGGTCATACTCTTATATTCGCAGGATACAGAAAGGACAGGGCTGATCACGCCTTCCTCCTCCATTTTTTGATAACTGAAGCCGCACTGAGTCATAAAGTCAACCCGGGCCTCCTCAAACCAGCGGATATAATTGGAATGGTGTATGATTCCCATCTGGTCTGTCTCATAATATTGGGTTTTATGCTGATATTCCATGGTTCTCTCCTTACATTGCTGCCGCTTCTAAATCTTTTTTATTACGGATGGCTGCCCACAGATAAAAACCGTGGAGCAGGAAAGGAAACAGCATAGACAGGGAAATCTGTCCGCCCAGCGCAAAAACAGATACCGCATCTGCCAGGATCGTATAGACAAAGAGTCCATAGCTGAATAAAATCGGCGGTTTTTCTTTTCCTTCCTTTCCGCCCAAAAACATTCCCAGAAGCCCGGCGGCAGTCATTACGATTCCTCCTGCAAGACTGATGCCTACGGTAGAAAACATCATGGTCTTTGTCAGTACTTCTCCCATTTCCTGCGCCATCTGGATCAAGCCGTCCATATCGGACAGAACCGCATATGCCAAAAGCACGCCCTGCATCAATTCCCAGACACCCAGGATCAGTTCACACATGGCGATCATGCGCAAAATCGGTACTCGCTTCCTATACATAGCTAATTCTCCTCGTATCCTTCACAACAAATTTTTAAATCTGTGTTTCCACAAAAATATCATAAATGGCTTTGATCGCAGGCTCAAAGTCTTCATTCTTCACACCTACAATAACGTTCAGCTCACTGGAACCCTGGTCGATCATTTTTACATTGATATTTGCATGAGCAAGGGCAGCAAAGATCCGAGCCGCTGTTCCTCTGGTGGAGCGCATACCTCTTCCGACAACTGCAACCAGAGCCAGATCAGACTCCAATTCCATATAATCCGGGTTTACTGCCCGGTGGATACCGGAAATTACCTGCTGTTCTTTTTCCGCAAATTCTTCCTGATGGATAAATAACGTCATGGTATCAATGCCTGAAGGCACATGTTCAAAGGAAATCCCCTGCTCTTCCAGTACCTGGAGTACTTTTCTGCCAAAACCGATTTCTGCATTCATCATAGACTTCTCAATGAATAAGGAACAGAACTCTTTCTTTCCGGCAATGCCTGTGATGGTATATTTAGGCTTTTTGCAGGTATCTTCTACGATCATGGTTCCCGGATCCTCAGGTGCATTGGTATTTCGGATATTGATCGGGATTCCCGCTTTTCTCACCGGGAAGATAGCGTCTTCGTGAAGCACCGTCGCTCCCATGTAGGACAGTTCTCTTAATTCCCGGTAGGTGATGGTATCGATCGCCTGAGGATTTTTCACGATCCTGGGGTCTGTTACCATAAAGCCGGATACGTCTGTCCAGTTCTCGTACAGATCCACATCCATGGCTCCTGCAATGATAGAACCGGTGATATCCGAACCGCCTCTGGAGAAGGTCTTGATGGTTCCGTCTTCCTTGGCTCCGTAAAAACCGGGGATCACGGCATTCTCCAGATCTTTGAGCCTCTTTGCCACCAGAGCCTCTGTGATTTCTCCGTCAAACTTGCCGTTTCCGTCAAAGCGGATGATCTCTGCAGGGTCCACGAAATGGAAGCCCAGATAGGCTGCCATGATCTTGCCATTTAAATACTCTCCTCTGGAAGCTGCATACTCCTGCCCTGCCTGGCTGCGGAAATTTTCTTCCACAACCTTAAAGTCTTCCTCCATGGAAAGTTCCACTCCCAGACCGTCGATGATCTCCTGGTAGCGGCTTTTGATCTCTGCAAGGATTTCCTGGAATTTTGCCTCCTCTTCCCTGGCAGCTTTATAACATGCATATAATAAATCAGTGACTTTCGTATCATTGGAAAAGCGCTTTCCGGGTGCAGAAGGAACCACGTATCTCCTGCTTTCATCTGCACGGATGATCGCCCCTACTTTTTTAAACTGTTCCGCGCTTGCCAAAGAACTTCCGCCAAATTTCACAACTTTTTTCATTTTCAATCTTGTCCTCCCTTGGAATCTCTTCTGTACATGGTATGTACTTTACCGCTTTAAAAACATTCCGCATGGTATAAATAATATCCGTTCTTTCGGGAAATGTCCAGCTTTTTCTGCTGGTTTTGCCAATTAAATGCATTTCCTGGGGAAATGTATGTATTTTTATGCAGACTCGTTCCCTCCTTCCAGAGAAACCCGCACATTTTTCCGCATAAGAACCAGTTCCTCTGCCTCCTCCATTTCCTGCTTCTCGTAAAATCCCATGGTACTGGGTGCCCGCAGAGTATAGAGCAGCACCGTATCCACACCTTTCTCTTTTAACTGTTCCTCAAAGTAACGGAAAATCTTTGTGCCAAGCCCCTGTCCTCTCTTTTGGTTGCTGACACAGAATTCCCGGATGCTGAAATTCATCCGGTCATAATACTGCTCCATACAGCCCAGAATCATACCGCACAAAACGCCGTCCTCGTAAGCGCACAGTCCGTAAAAATCCTCTACATGGATCATCTGGTGCAGCCGTCTTCCTGCGGTTTCCTCTGTCCAGCCGTCGTTCCAGGGCGGGGCGTTAAAAGTTTCCACATACAGCCTGGCAAGCTGCGGAATATCTGTAAGTTCCATTGTCTTATAAGTGATCATTGTCTTTCCCCTCCAAAAAAATTCTCCCGGCAAAGCCGCCTCGTTTTTCCATGACATAGTTGGTCAGAGCAACGCCTTTTCTTATGACCTCCTGCTCCTTTACCACCCGGTACCCTCTTTTTTCAAAAAAAGGTTTTGCCGTGATGGAGGCATGGGTCACAATTCTTTCTGATGCGGCTTCCTGCTCCAGCCGGTCGCACAGCGCAGAGGCAATCCCTTTTCTCTGCTCCTCCCAGTGGACATACAGCCGGTCCAGGTATCCTGTGCGGTCCATGTCCCCGAACCCTGCGATCCTGCCGTCTTTGACTGCCACCAGGGTAATATGCTCCTGAAAGGACCGGTCCCAGGCATTTTCATCAATCCTGCCGTCTGCCCAGGCATCCAGCTGTTCTTCCCGGTAATCTGCCCGGTTGACCCGGTGGACGGTCTGGTAAAACAAGGTTTCTATTTCTTTCAGGTCAGAGCTTTGATATCTCCTAATTTCCATTTTCACGTCTTCTCCCCTCCTACTCTGAACTTTTCCGGTCTGTTCCCTGAATCATAACATATCTGTCCTCTTTTTTCATCTTTTACCGAAAATTTCCTGCGAATTTTTCTTTCAAATCTTGACTTTCCGATTCTTTTATGTTACTTTCTACGAGTCAAATACAAATTGTAATTGCCGCCGGGTAACGTCTCATTTATTTCAGTAGGCCTTTGTTGAAATAAATAAGGCGTTTTTTCTTTTTTCCGGAAAATTTCACAAAATCACAAGGAGGAACTTTATGAAATCAAACACCTGCTTTCAGGACTTTCTGAAATATGCATCTCTGAATGTGGCAGGGATGCTGGGGCTGTCCTGCTATATCCTGGCAGATACCTTCTTTGTCTCTAAGGCACTGGGCGCCAACGGGCTGACCGCCCTGAACCTTGCCATACCGGTATACAGCTTTATCAATGGCAGCGGTCTGATGATCGGCATGGGCGGCGCAACAAAATTTTCCATTGCCAGAGGTCAGGGCAAAGACCAGCGTGTCAATCAGATCTTTTCCACTGCGGTTTTTCTGACTGCCGTACTTGCAGGGATCTTCTTTCTTATAGGGATCTTTGCTGCCGGTCCCCTGATCCGCCTTTTAGGCGCGGACGATACCATCTATGGCATGGGAAAGACTTACTTACAGGTGCTTCTGCTCTTTGCACCGCTTTTTATGACCAACAACCTTCTGCTGTGCTTTATCCGCAATGACAAAGCCCCGCAGCTTGCCATGGCTGCCATGATCACCGGAAGCCTCTCCAACGTTGTGCTGGATTACCTTTTTATGTTTCCGCTGGGTATGGGCATTTTCGGCGCGGCTTTTGCCACAGGGCTGGCTCCTGTCATCAGTATTTCTATCCTCTCCCCTTTCTTGCTGAAGAAAAGAAATCATTTTCATCTGCAGAAATGCCGGATTGTCCTGCAGGAAATCTGGGGGATCCTCTCCTGCGGGATCCCTTCCCTGATCACGGAAGTTTCCTCGGGGATCGTGATCATTATCTTTAATATCCTGATCCTGGGACTGGCAGGGAACATCGGAGTGGCTGCATACGGCGTAGTCGCCAACATCTCTCTGGTAGTGATCGCTGTCTACACCGGGATCGCCCAGGGAATCCAGCCCATCCTCAGCAGCAATTACGGAGCCGGAAAGAAGCAGAACCTTCATGCCATCTTCTGCTATGCAGCCGGGGCTGTCCTCCTGCTCTCTGCCGGGATCTACCTGTGTATCTTTTTTGGCGCGGACCCCATTACTGCTGTCTTTAACAGCGAACACAGCGCTGCTTTGCAGTCCATCGCCGCACAGGGACTGAAAATTTATTTCACAGGCTGTGTATTTGCAGGCATGAACATTGTATTATCCGTATATTTTACTTCCACGGATCATCCAAAGCCGGCGCACCTGATCTCCATTCTGCGGGGCTTTGCAGTCATGATCCCCATGGCTTTTCTTCTATCTGCCATAGGCGGCATCATCGGCGTGTGGGCAGCTTTCCCTGCAGCGGAGGCGCTGGTGTGCTGCATCAGTATGGCATTGTTCCTGAAAAGCCGCAGCAGCATATAAAGTAAAAACTGCCACAGTCTGCCTTTTCTGTATCACTGCAAATTTCTCATTGCTGTGATGCAGAGAAAGCAGCCTGCGGCAGAAGATTTTCTCTTGGAAATCGGTGTTCTCTCCGCCTATGCCTGCTGATCCATCTCTTTTAAAACCATAACATCTGCCGGATCCACTTTCAGATATTCCGGCATCTTCTCTCCCAGTTCCTGATTCCATTCTTCCTTGGAAAGCTTCCACCACACCGGCTTGGTCTCTCCTTCGCCTTTCACCCGGAAGATCACATACATCTCAAAGGGCGACTCCACTGCCTCTGCAAGCTCCACAGGAAATGCATTCTCCTCGGATTTCTGCGCCGGGCGGAAATAATGCGCCCGGATACCCGCATAGGAGCTGTCTTCTGTGACTTCCCCTGCGGTCCGCAGGACAATCCCCCAGTCTTCAGTTTTTACCATCCTGCTGTCCAGCCTGCGGATCCTGGAAAAATTTTTGCATCCAGTCAGCCTCGCCGCCTCTAAAAAGCCAGGTTCTTTAAAAATCTCCCGGGTCTGCCCCACACAGACCTTCCGCCCCTGGTCCAGGACCAGAAGATCCGGACAAAGGCGGTACACCTCATCCCGGCTGTGGCTCACAAGCAGCATATCCCGATTGATCTTTTTTAACAGTTCCAGCATTTCCATCTGCAGCATTTCCTTTAAATGGCTGTCCAGCGCAGAAAAGGGTTCATCTAAAAGGAGCAGCTCCGGCTCGGAAGCCAGCATACGTGCCAGAGCCGTTCTCTGCTTCTGTCCTCCGGAAAGCTGATGGGGATATTTCTTCTCCAGCCCCTCCAGTTGAAAAAGGGAGATCCATTTTTTCAGCGCCGCTTTCTTATCTCCCTTCACAGCGCAGGTAATATTGCCCTCCACCGTCTTATTGGGGAACAGGGCATAGTCCTGGAACAGATATCCTACCCTTCTTTTCTGGGGCTTCAGATTGATCTTCTTCTCCGAGTCGAACAGCGTCCTGCCGTTTAAGACGATTTTTCCCCTTTCTGGATTTACAATACCTGCAATACATTTCAGGGTCATGCTCTTGCCGCAGCCGGAAGCGCCCAGGATACCCAGGATGCCTACCTGGGTCTCGAATTTCACTTTCAGGGAAAAGTCTTTGTATTTTTTTTCAATGTCCACATATAAGCTCATACTCTTTTCCCTTTCTTCTCATTTCTGGTAAAATAATTCATCAGCACCACCACCACAAAAGAAACGCTGACGATCACTGCCACATAGAATCCGGCAGTATCCATATCTCCGGCAGCCACTGCCGAATACACTGCCAAGGGAAGGGTCCTGGTCTTTCCCGCAATGTTTCCGGCGATCATCGCCGTTGCTCCGAATTCTCCCAGACCTCTGGCAAAAGCAAGGATCCCGCCGCTGGCGATTCCAGGCAGGGCAGACGGGAACTGGACCTCCCAGAAAATCCGCCATCCGGAAAAGCCCAGCGTCCTGGCTGCATAGACCAGGTTTTCATCTACCTGCTCCAGCGCTCCCCTGGCAGAGCGGTACATCATAGGAAAGGAAATGACCGCGGCAGCGATCACTGTAGCTCCCCAGGAAAACGCGATCTTAATGCCGAAATACTGGATGAAAAAGCTTCCGATGGGGCGGTGGACACCGAAAATATACAGCAGAAAAAATCCTGCTACGGTAGGCGGCAGCACCAGCGGCAGCGTCAGCACACCGTCCAGGACCATTTTCAGCTTCTCACTCTTTAAATCTACCACGAACTTCGCGGCGAGAAGCCCCAGAAAAAAAACAACCACAATGGTCAGTGCGGCTGTTTTCATAGAAATCAGTATCGGTGAGTAATCCATAGTAACTGCTCCATTCCTTTTGCGGGACCTCCTGCTGCTTTACAGGAAGTCCCCGCAGATTCTTATTTGCCTACTGATTTACAGTAAATCCATATTTCTCAAAAACTGCTGCCGCGTCGTCTGAGCTTAAGAACTCCATAAATTTCTCAGCAGCGTCTTTCTTGGTAGAATTCTCTACCAGCCCCACCGGATAAATTACCGGCTCTGCCAGACTGTCTGCCGGCGCTTCCGCTACAACGGAAACAGTATCCTCTTTGGTAGCTGCATCGGTAGCGTAGACAACGCCTGCATCTGCGCTCCCTTCCGCAACCCAGTTTAATACCTCTGTTACATTGGTGCCGAAGCTTGCCTTAGCGGATACGGCATCCCACAGTCCCAGATTTCCCAGAGCTTCCTGCGCATACTGTCCAGCCGGAACACTTGCCGGATCTCCTAAGGCTACGGTTGAGGCATTGGCGATGTCTTCAAATTTGCTGTAATTTCCTTCCTGTCCCTTCAGAACGATCAGCACGATCTTATTTTCCAGCAGATCCTTGACAGAGCTTTCCTCTACCAGTCCTTCTTCTGCCAGGGCATCCATCTGTTTGGTGGCTGCTGAAAAGAAGACGTCGGCGTCCAGTCCTTCTTCGATCTGGGTCTGCAGCTTTCCTGAGCTGTCATAAGTGCCTTCTACTGTGATTCCCGGATTCTGTTCTTCAAACATGGGGATCAGCTCATCCTCCATGGAATATTCCAGGCTTGCCGCTGCAGCGATCAGAAGATTTACAGGCTCTGCCTCCTCCCCATCTGTTTCTTCTGCATCGGCTTCTTCTGTTTCTGGTTCTGTCTCATCGGATGCTGTTGTCTCCTGGGAAGAATCTGTGGTTTCTGTGCCGTCAGTTCCTCCGCAGCCGATGGCTCCCAGGGTCATCGCTGCCATCATCATTCCTATGATCAGTAAATTTCTTTTCTTCATAATACTTCCTCTTTCCCTTTGGTTTTTATAAAAGTTCAAACATGACCTTTACTCTGCCTCCGCAGACCATGCCCAGACCTGCTGCCTGAGAATTTCCCAGGTCGTATTCTTCCAGCGCGAACTCCTCTGTCAGCCTTTCTGCCCTTTCTGCAGCAGCGAATTCCACACTGCCCCCGCCGATAGTCCCATAGATACTCCCGTCTTCACTAACGACCATACGGGTTCCGGTTCCTCTGGGTGAAGAACCGTGCTTCTCGATGACGGATACCAGCACTCTTCCCTGGGGACTGCGGATGCCTTCTGCCACCGCTTCCTCCAGGATGTTCCTCTGGTATCTGTTTTTTTCCTGGATGATCTCAGCAGCAATGCTGACTGCGATTTCCGCAGGTGTCTGAGCCCCGATAGAAAGTCCCACAGGTGCATGGACTCTTTTCATCTCTTCTTCTGAAAATCCGTCTGCCCTGAGTCTTTGAAAAGCCAGCGCCACTTTCCTGCCGCTGCCGATCATCCCCACATAGGCAGATGGTTTTCTCAGAATCCGCTTCAGACAGGTATAATCCGCCTGATGCCCTCGTGTGACAATGATGTAATAGGTATTGGGACCAAATTCCTTCTCTTCCAGACAGGAAGCGAAGTCCTGGCAGTAAACCGCAGCACGGGGAAATCGTTTCCGGTTGGCAAATTCAGCACGGTCATCCACCACTGTGATGCGAAAGTCCATCAGTTCTAAAACTTTTGCCAGAGCAAGGGATACATGCCCGCCTCCACAGAGCACCGCATGGGGCTTCCCATAGAGATTCTCCACATAGCTGTCTTTTCGGCTTTGTGCCGGTGTTTTCAGAAAACTCTTTTCTCCTGCCTGTTTTCCCTCCAGCACGGTCTCGGTCAGCACATCTTCCTGGTTTTCCAGTTTCTTTAAAATTTCCAGATAGAATTCTCTCTTTCCCATAGACCTACCAGCCTTTTCCAAATCCACAGTTGGGGAACGTACAGACCGGACAGTTCAGACAGAGACCGCCTTCTCCCAGCGCTGCCAGCTCTTCCCTGGTGATCCGGTCATCTGCCATGATCCTGGGCAGGATCAGATCGAATACCGTTCTGGCAGCATACATCACACATCCCGGCAGTCCCAGGATAGGGATCGTCCTGCCTTCTTTTTGATAGTAGGATACCAAAAGCATAGCGCCCGGAAGGACCGGAGAGCCGTAGGAAACGATCTCTGCTCCCGTATTCATAATGGCTCCTGGAGTACAGTCATCCGGATCCACACTCATGCCTCCGGTACAGATTACCAGATCTGCCCCTTTTTCAAGGAAATCCTGGATTGCTTCTGTAATATGTTCTTTTTTATCATCTACATACATCTGTCCCAGGATCTCTGTGGGGAATTCACTGAGCTTTTCCCGGATCACCGGGCCGAAGGTATCTTTGATCAGCCCTTTGTATACCTCATTGCCAGTTGTAACGATTCCCACTTTTTTCTGATGATAGGGAAGAATTTCCAGCAGTGGAGCTGTGCCGGCTGCTTTCTTTGCCTGCTCCATCTTTTCTCCCTCGATGATCAGGGGAATGATCCTCATGCCTGCCAGCTTATCCCCTTTTTTTACAGGGAAATTGCCATGACGGGTGGCAATCATCATTTCTCCCAGGGCATTAACTGCATAAAGCCCTTCTTTTTTTACTTTTAATACGCCGTCCCTATCTGCGGTCAGCTCGATCTTTCCCTCTTTGATCTCTGATTCTGTCATGTAAAGATTTTTGCAGAGATCTCGGAGAATTTCTGCTGCTTCATTTTCATGGAGCATTCCCTCCTGCTTTTCCCATACATAGAGGTTTTCTTTTCCAACGGATAAAAGTACCGGGATATCCTCTTCCCGGACAATATGTCCTTTGCGAAAGACCGGTCCCTTCTTCTCCCCTTTAATGATCTGCGTAATATCATGGCAGAGCACGTGCCCCACCGCGTTTTTTGTCTCGATTAATTTCATGAACGTTCACTCCTCATCCTGTTTTCCTTCCTGCAGGAACAGGCAGCAAACTGCCGGTTTTTTCCGCCATTTTCTGCCTGTGTTTAAGTATACTTTATTTCCCTTATATAAAAAGTTGTTTTCACAACATTTTTCTTCTTTTTTCTGCTTCTTCCGGCATTGTCCTGCGGATTTTCCGCATCCGAGACGAATAACCGTAAATTTTACCTGCAAAAAGGAGCTGCTTTGTACAAACAGCCCCTTATAACGCATTTCTCAGACAGCAGCCCGCAGGATACCGCCGATGACTTTCTTAGTTTTCTATGGTTTTTATTTATTTCTGTGACCTCTGTATTTCTCTTCACAATATTTGCAGCGGTACACTTCTTTCTTGGGATCTGCCAGGATAAAAATATGCTCCAGCTGCTCCTCAAAGGAAGTGATACAGCGCGGATTTCTGCACTTGATCACATTGTGGATCTCTTTTGGAAGATGCAGTTCTTTTTTCTCCACGATTTCCCCGTCTTTAATGATATTCACGGTAATATTGTGATCGATAAATCCCAGGATGTCCAGATCCAGGGTATCGATGGGGCACTCCACTTTGATGATATCCTTCCTGCCCATCTTCTGGCTTCTGGCATTTTTAATGATCGCCACACAGCAGTCCAGCTGGTCCAGCTTCAGATCCCGGTAAATGGTCATGCTCTTTCCGGCTTTGATGTGGTCCAGAACTACGCCTTCGTTTAAACGTCCTACTTCTAACATAAATCTACCCCCAATCCCAGCAGGCTCAGCATCAGTGCCATACGGACATAAACGCCGTACTGTGCCTGTTTAAAGTATGCTGCGCGGGGATCCTTGTCCACCTCTACAGCGATTTCGTTGACACGGGGCAGCGGGTGAAGCACCAGCATATCCGGTCTTGCCAGCTCCATCTTTGCCTTATCCAGAATGTAGAAATCCTTCATTCTCACATAGTCTTCCTCATTGAAGAAACGCTCCTTCTGGACTCTGGTCATATACAGCAGATCCAGCTGGGGCAGTGCCTCTTCCAGACGTTCCACCTCTGTGAATTCATGTCCGCTGGCTTTCAGCACGTCGTCTCTTATGTAGTCGGGGATCCTCAGTTCCTCCGGTGAGATCAGGACAAATTTTACGCCTTCATAGCGCACCAGCGCCTCGATCAGGGAATGCACGGTCCTGCCAAACTTCAGATCCCCGCACAGACCGATGGTGATGTGATCCAGGCGGCCCTTCATGGAACGGATGGTCAGCAGGTCCGTCAGTGTCTGCGTCGGATGCTGGTGTCCTCCGTCCCCGGCATTGATCACCGGGATCTGAGATGCCATAGACGCAACCAAAGGCGCACCCTCTTTAGGATGGCGCATGGCACAGATATCTGCGTAACCGGATACCACACGGATGGTATCTGCCACACTCTCTCCTTTTGCCGCAGAGCTGGAATCTGCGCTGGAAAATCCCAGCACCTTTCCGCCCAGACGCAGCATGGCGGATTCAAAACTTAACCGGGTACGTGTACTTGGCTCATAGAACAGAGTGGCAAGTATCTTCCCCTCACATTTGTGGGCATACTTTTCCGGATTTTTCTCAATATCATTGGCAAGGTCCAGAACCTTTGCCAGCTCTTCTACAGACAAATCCATTGGACTCATTAAATGTCTCATAGATTACCTCCTGTGTATATTTAAGCTTCAGTACCTGCCTGCATAAGAACCGCACCATTCCTATGCCGGCACTGTTATCTTTTCTATCATATAACAGTTTTGCGGTTATTTCAAGAATTTTCACGCCTTCGGAGACAATAATTTTTCAAAGATCAGACCTGTGCAAAACCATACCGGAGCATAATCCAACCGGATCACTCCCTTATAATTCAAAGGGCTGCCGCTGTAATCCCAGGGGCACATATCGTAGTGCTTCAGCACCATGCCGGTGCCCAGCTCCGCCGCAAAAATCCCGGTCATATAAAGACTTCCCCGAAGGACCACCGGAACCCTTTTCAGCCCTCTCGATACCGGACCGATACACGCTGCCATACCGTAAATAGGAAACATAAGAAGGGAAGACTGCCCCATCAGCTTCCACTCGCCTCTGCCTGCCGCATGGATACCGGTCCATAAGATCTCCAGGCACCATCCCACTGCCCCGCATTTCAAAAAATCGCTTTTCATCCTGCTTTCTCCTCCTTTTCTCCTGTTTTTTCCTGCCGCGAAAGATTGGTCTCTGCGAAGAAAGCCGCCGCCATTTCAGGAATTCTCTCTATAACAGTATGGATTTTCCCCGGAGATTTTATACAAAAGACTTGCGCGGTCCAAAACCACGATGTATCATATTCCTTAAACAGTGTAGAAAAAGAAAGGATTTTGTAATATGACAGACTTACAGGAGCTGAGAAAGGAAATCGACCAGATTGACAGCCAGATGGTTGCGCTTTACGAAAAACGCGCCAAAATCGTGGAAGATGTGGCACGTTATAAAATAGAAACCGGAAAACCGGTCCTGGATCCGCAGAGAGAACAGGCATTGCTGGAAAAGCTGGGGGAAAAGACGCACAGCGACTTCAACTGCCGCAGCATCCGGGAAGTGTACCAGCAGATCATGTCCATCAGCCGCAGACGGCAGTACCAGCTGCTCCAGGAGCACGGCAAATCCCCGGATCTGGGCTTTACCCAGGCAGAGGCGCTGAACCGGGACCATGTGACCGTGGTCTTTCAGGGTGTGGAAGGCGCCTACAGCTATGCTGCCATGAACGCCTTCTTTGGAAAAGACATCAAAAGCTTTCATGTGGATACCTGGAAGGACGCTATGGAAGCCATCCGCACCCAAAAGGCGGATTATGCCGTGCTTCCCATTGAAAACTCCACTGCCGGGATCGTACAGGACAATTATGACCTGCTGACAAAATATGACCACTACATTGTAGGCGAACAGATCATCCCCTGCCAGCACGCCCTTGTGGGGCTGCCCGGCGCTTCCCTGGACCAGATCACGGACGTCTACTCCCATCCCCAGGCGCTGATGCAGTGCAGAGAATTTCTCGAGGGGCATCCGGAATGGAAGATCCACGAATACGGAAATACAGCGGCAGCGGCAAAGAAGATCGCGGAAGAAAAAGACGCCACTCAGGCTGCCATTTCCAGTCCTTATGCGGCAGAATTTTTCGGTCTGGCTCTGCTGAAGGAAAAGATTTATACAAACGAAGGGAATTCTACCCGTTTCATCATCGTCGCCAGGGATAAAATCTACTGGAAGGGCGCAGGTAAGATCAGCGTAAGCTATGAGCTTCCCCATGCGACCGGAAGCCTGTACAACAGTCTCTCCCATTTCATCTATAACGGACTGAACATGACCAAGATCGAATCCCGCCCCGTACCGGGCAGGAACTGGGAGTACCGTTTCTTTGTGGATTTTGAGGGAAATTTAAGCAGCAGCGCAGTTAAAAACGCACTGCTGGGCTTAAAGGAAGAAGCCCAGAATCTCCGGATCCACGGCAATTATTAGTAGAAAGAAGGAAAAAACATGTTTCATACAGAAGAATGCATCTTATACCGCAGCTTTGAGAAAGGAGATATTTTAGAGGATATGTCCACTGCCCTGGCAATCTGCTGCCAGGAGCCGGAAAATCCGGATAAATCCAAACCGCTCTTTTACAGCTGCATCAACCGCCTGGTGGAAATGGCAGGGACCTATGGCTTCAGCGGAAATCTATGGCACAATTACTTGACTTATCTGCTGGTAAACCACGAAAATGCCTTCAGCACTGCCTGTGAGATCACCGGACAGGTGGAAGGCACCATCAACCAGCTGGCTCTGCACGATTTTGCCATTTTCCAGGATCTGTTCCGGCTGGATATCGCAGCCTTTGAAAGCTTCTACGGAACTGACTCCGGCTGCCGATTTATCTGTGATTATGAGAATATCAAAAACGGCAGCAAGCGCTTCAATGAGCGGATCAAAAACAGACTGTGCACGTTAAGCGTCCAGCTTGCCGCCACAGACACCCCGGAAGAATTTATGGAACATATGGTTGCCTTTTACAAAGATTTTGGCGTGGGCAAGCTGGGACTGCACAAAGCATTCCGCCTGGAGCACAGACGCTCGGACGACCAGGTGGAGATCGTTCCCATTAACCGTATCGCCCACGTACATTTGGACGATCTGGTAGGCTATGACCTGGCGAAGAAAAAACTGACGGACAACACTGAAGCCTTTCTGGCAGGGAAACCAGCCAACAACTGTCTGCTCTACGGAGATGCCGGAACCGGGAAGTCTACCTGCATCAAAGCCATCTTAAACCAGTATTATGATCAAGGACTGCGCATCATCGAAGTGTACAAGCACCAGTTTCAGGATCTGAACGATGTCATTGCCCAGATCAAAAACCGGCATTACAAATTTATCATCTACATGGATGATCTTTCTTTTGAAGACTTTGAGATTGAATATAAATACTTAAAAGCCGTCATCGAAGGCGGACTGGAAAAGAAACCGAACAATGTGCTGATCTATGCCACCTCCAACCGCCGCCACCTGGTAAGAGAGCGGTTCAGCGACAAAGAGGACCGGGACGACGATCTGCATACCAATGATACGGTTCAGGAGAAGCTGTCCCTGGTATACCGTTTCGGCGTTACCATCTATTTCGGCTCTCCGGACAAACGGGAATTCCAGAAGATCGTCACCACTTTAGCAGACCGGTACGGCATCACCATGGACACGGAGGAACTGCTCCTGCAGGCAAACGCCTGGGAACTGCGGCACGGTGGTCTTTCGGGAAGGACTGCCCAGCAGTTTATTGATTACCTGCGGGGACAGCAGTAAACGGTCTTCTGCCTGTCAAAAAAGGAAACTGCCGCAAGGGGCTGCCCTGAAAACAGTCTATTCGTTTTCAGGGCAGCCCCTTCTCCTATTTGAAATCCCATCCGTCCGCAGTTTCACGCAGACCATCCGCAATCGCCCATATTGCACGATGAAGCTCATCTCTTTCATAGTTCCATTCTTACATCATGTGCGCCTCCTATGAAAGCTGACTAAATGTGCCAATGATAAAAAAGGCAATACCTGATTGTTAAAACCAAGTATCGCCAATTTTTCTCTCTCTGCATACAGCAAGCAGAACGATAAGCCGGGTTATGTCGTGAATAATCATCTATCCAATCCTGCTGTCGCCAGCAGGCTTCAGCGACCTACCTGAAAACGTGACGGGCAGCCACATGGTTTTCTATTCGGTCTTGCTTCGAGTGGGGTTTACATGTGCCCTCCCTGTTGCCAGGAAGGCGGTAGTCTCTTACACTGCCCTTCCACCCTTACCGGAAGATTCCGGCGGTACATTTCTGTTGCACTGTCCTTGGAGTCGCCTCCACCAGACGTTATCTGGCACTCTGCCCTGTGAAGCCCGGACTTTCCTCACCTGACCCCTTTCGGTCCTGTCAGCCGCGATTATTTATTCTACTTGCTGCACGAAGGTTATTCTAACACAGAACCCTCTGTGCTGTAAAGCAGTTTCTTCGCCTTCTCTTATCCTGCCTTCCTCTTATACATCAAAGCATCCGCCGCCCACAAATTCTCTCAAAATAGAATTATGGGGAATGGCTTCGCTGGGTACGCCTACAAAGTAATCCAGGAATTTCAGCAGCCTTTTCGCCTCATCGTATTCCGGTTCTCCCTGCCGGATAGAAAAGAGAAGGGGCTCCGCATACAGCTTCAGCACTGCCAGTTCATAGATCAGGGCAGAATTAAACATCACATCCGCGGATTCCTGGTACGGAAAAATATTCTCTTCCTCTCCCCGCCGCACAGAATTCCACATGGCGATGGTTGCCTTAGCAGAGGACCCTCTGGTCCTGGCGTCTCGGACGATCCTGCGGATCATTCTGCCGTCTGTGGTGGGGATCCGGTTGTGCTCGTCAATGTTTAACTGGGTCAGAGCGCTGATGTAAATCTTGAATTTGCTTTCCACCGGAAGGCTGAAGCTCAGCCGGTCGTTGAGACAGTGGATGCCCTCGATCACCAGTACGTCTTCCTTTCCAAGCTGCAGCTGATCTCCCCGATATTCTCTTAGCCCGGTCTTAAAATTAAAGGTAGGCATGGCAACCTTTTCTCCCCGCAGAAGGCGGTTCATATCCTCATTGAACTGCTTTACGTCAATGGCTTCCAGACATTCAAAATTATAATTGCCGTTTTCATCCAAAGGCGTGTCTTCCCGGTTGACAAAGTAATTGTCCACGCCGATAGGATGGGGCTTCAGCCCGTGGGCAGCCAGCTGAATGGACAGCCGATGGGAAAAGGTGGTCTTGCCGGAAGACGAGGGACCTGCGATCATAATAAATTTCTTCTTTTTATCCTTTACAATCTGCTCTGCAATCTGGGAAATCTTGGATTCCTGCAGCGCCTCGGCGATCAGGATCAGTTCATTGGCGCCTTTGGTGGTGATCTGTTCGTTTAAGTCTCCCACCGTGTCTGCCTGGATCATCTCTCCCCAGCTGGCAGACTCTTTCTGCACCTGGAAAATTTTCGGTCTGGGGGCAAACGGCGGCACTTCCTCCGGCTTCTCTCTCTCCGGAAGCTGCAGCACCAGCCCTTCGTCATAAGGATACAGCTCAAAGTATTTCAGATACCCGGTGTGATTTACCATAAATCCGTAGAAATAATCCTCAAAGTCCTCCAGGCTGTAAATGTTCACCCTGGAAACCCTGCGGAACCGGAACAGTTTTTCCTTATCATACATGCCGTGCCGATGAAAAATCTCGATGGCTTCATTGGTGCCCACACTTCTCTTCAGAATAGGGATCCTGCGCTCTGCCAGCTCCTGCATATAGGCTTTCACCCGGTTTAAAAATGCCTCTGTGATTTCTGCATCTCCGTCTATGGTATAGTAATAGCCGGAGCTCACAGAGTAGTGAAGCGTAACTTTTCTAATGTTTTCATGACCTGCCACATGGTAGATTGCCTTTAAAAGGAGCAGGGATGCACTCCTTTTATAAGTCTTATGTCCGATCTCGTCTCCGATGGTGATGAATTCCAGCTCCCCGTCCTTTTTCAGCTTTTTATGGAGCTCACAGAGCTTTCCATTTTTCCTTACAAGGACAATGGGGTATCTGGTGCTTCCCTCATATTCCTGTACAATAGCAGCATAGGGAGTCCCGTAAGGGTACTCCCTGTTTTTTCCCAGAATCTTTACCTGTATCATTTTTTCATTCATACGCCGCTCCTTTTTGTCCCGGTGTACCTGTCACCCGGCAGTCACTGCTTGTCAATTCTGTGTCTTATCATCCTGCATTTTCTTAATTACCCTATGCACGATCCCGCACCTTTATACAACCGCACAGGGATGGATCACTTCCATGGTCTCTGTCTTAAGTTCCGGCAGCATCTTTGCCAGTTCCTTTTTCATATAATCCATGAAAATATATTCGGTGCCGTAATGTCCTGCGTCAACGACGCAGACGCCCTGGGCAACTGCGTCTATGGAGGCATGGTAATCCATATCGGCAGTGATATACACCTGCGCCCCGGCTCTCAATACTTCTTTCATCATACTTTTTCCGGAACCGGTGCAGACAGCGGCAAGACTGACCTCCCGGTCCGGATCTCCGCAGATCTTCACAAAAGGAAGGGCAAGCTTTTCCTTCACAAATGCACCGCACTCCTTCAGTGTCATAACCCGGGGAAGGGTTCCCACCCTTCCGATACCCTCCTTCCTGTCACCTTCCTCATAGGTGGTTTCCAAAACGCTCCTGTGAGACAGTTCCAGATAATCTGCGCTTAATTCTGCCATGCCCAGCACATCGAAATTGGTATGCATAGCATAAGCACACATATGATTTTCAATCAGGCGGATCACTCTGCGCCCGATAAAATCATCTGCGGTCACCCGCTTCATCCCGGAAAAGATCATAGGATGGTGCGTGATCATCAGATCTGCTCCGGCTCTCACTGCCGCCTCCAGGGTTTCGTCGGTCACATCCAGCGCCAGGAAAGCCTTTTTCACCTCCCGGTCAGGATCTCCCACCAAAAGCCCGGGATTATCCCAGCTCTCTGCAAAAGAGACCGGATACTTTTCTTCAATCTTGCTGATAATCTCTCTACACTTCATAATATGCCAGCGCCTCTTTCCTTACTCTGCATTCTTCTTCCAGTTCTTTTCTCCTGCTTCGGGCAGAATCTGTGGAGGAATCCTGTATGGCTGACAGGATCTGGTCCGCCTGTGCCTGCTCCCGGAGCAGAAACTCTTTTAAAACCGGGTTCTTTGCCACAAGCAGTTCCTTCCCATAACGGTACTCTGCCTCCCGCTCATATTTCATTTCTCCGCAGACTGCTTTCATCATAGGATAGTATTTGCCGTCTTCCCGGATCATGGTTTCCTCCAAAATACAATAGCCGTTTTCGGACAGAAATCTGCGGAATCTGCCGATTTCTGACTGAGGCTGAAGGATCAGTTCCCGGGCGGCTTTTGCACGGTCTTCTCCTTCTGTGAGGATCTTCTCCATCAGAGGACCTCCCATACCGGCAATGACAATGCACTGCGCCTCCCCGGGGGCAAGGGCACAAAGCCCGTCCGACAGCCTGGTCTCTATGTATTTTTCCAGTCCCCATGCCCGGATATGCTCTTCGGCACGCAGCAAAGGTCCCTGATTCACATCCATAGCAATGGCTCTTGGAATCCGCTTTTTCAAAAGCAGATAGATGGGAATATAACCGTGATCGCATCCCACATCTGCAAGGACCATTCCCGTACTTGCCAGTCCTGCCACTGCCTGCAGCCTTCTGGAAATCTGCAGCCTCTCTCTTTTTTCCATAGCCTTAGTCCAGATAATCTTTCAGCTTGCGGCTGCGGCTGGGATGGCGGAGCTTTCTTAAGGCTTTTGCCTCGATCTGACGGATACGCTCTCTGGTAACGTTGAATTCTTTTCCTACTTCCTCCAGGGTCCTGGCTCTGCCGTCGTCCAGACCAAAGCGGAGACGGAGCACTTTCTGTTCCCTCTCTGTCAGGGTTCCCAGCACCTCCACCAGCTGTTCCTTCAGCAGGGTAAACGCCGCCGCGTCTGCAGGCACCGGCACATTGACATCCTGGATAAAGTCGCCCAGGTGGCTGTCCTCTTCTTCTCCGATGGGAGTTTCCAGGGATACCGGCTCCTGAGAAATCTTCAGAATCTCACGGACACGCTCTACAGACATGCCCATTTCCTCTGCGATCTCTTCCGGCTGGGGCTCTCTTCCCAGTTCCTGGAGAAGCTGGCGGGAAACGCGGATCAGTTTATTGATGGTCTCCACCATATGCACCGGAATACGGATGGTTCTTGCCTGGTCCGCTATAGCTCTTGTGATCGCCTGGCGGATCCACCATGTAGCATAGGTAGAAAATTTGTATCCCTTACGGTAATCAAACTTTTCCACTGCTTTGATCAGACCCAGGTTTCCTTCCTGGATCAGATCCAGAAACAGCATACCCCTGCCTACATAGCGCTTGGCAATGCTGACTACCAGACGCAGGTTGGCTTCCGCAAGGCGCTTTTTCGCTGCCTCGTCACCTTCTTCCATCCTTTTTGCCAGTGTGATCTCCTCCTCCGCGGACAGAAGAGGTACTTTTCCGATCTCTTTTAAATACATGCGCACAGGGTCTTCAATGCTGACGCCCTCAGGAACGGACAAGTCAATATTTTCCATATCCACTTCGTCTTCTTCACTTAAATTCAGGTCGTCGTCATCGCCCAGGATAAATTCGTCCACGTCCGTGTCCTGGATCCGCAGGACATCGATGCCATTCGCTTCCAGATAATCAAAGACCTTCTCCATGTGTTCCTGATCCAGTGGGAAATCCTTGAAGAAATCATTGATTTCCTGATACTCCAGCACATTTTTTTTCTTCTTTGCAACTTCCATGAGTTCCATAAGCTTCTCACTGAATTTTGCCATGTTCATTTCCATACGTGTTCTTCCTCTCAATTCTTAATCGTTTATATCATTTCCTCAATCCATGGAAATATGCAGGGTCACCCTGCCTCTTTCCAGGTCTTCCAGCCTTTTTCTCTCCTCCACGATCTTCTGGAGCCCGGCAAGGTCCGCAGGCTGCAGATGATCGCTTCTCCAGTTGATGCTGTCCCGCTTTAGTCTGCACACGGTCTCCAGAAGAGCTCTCTTTCGCTCTTCTTTGCTCTCCAGATGGAGGGTTGCGTGAAACAGGGACGCCACTTCCTTTTGCTCCTGGGGGTCTGTAAACTGGTTCAGAAGCTTGGCGGGGCTGACCTCCCCCTCCTGATGCTGGGCAAATACCAGCACTGCTGCCTGGTGATACAAAGGCGTTGTGAAATCCTCCGCATCAATGTAGTCCTCTATGGTATCAAACATAGAAGGATACGAGGTCAGCCAGGTCAGCATCAGTTTCTGCGCCGTCTTTGAGGCGTCCTCCCGGTCTTCCTTCTTCTTGGAGCGGATCTCCGTTCTGGGTCTGGCTGTCTGTGCCGTTCCCACAAGCGCCATACGGTTGACCATTTTCCGCAGATCCTCAAACTGGATCTGGTACAGCCGGGAAATACTCTCCATATAATTGTTCCGCTCCAGTTCTTCCGGAAATTCCAGAAGCTTTTTGGCAATCTCCCTGTAAAACTGGGTCTTCCCTTCCGGGTCCGACAGGTCAAACTGCTTCTCCAGCACCTTCACCTCAAACAGAAAGTAATTCATCGCCTCATCCAGCCGCTTCTCAAAAGCCTCCCTGCCCTGGGCTTTGATAAACTCGTCCGGGTCCTTATAAGGAGACAGATTCACCACTCTGGGCGTAATGCCCGCTGCCCTTAGTATGGGGATCCCCCTGAGCGCCGCCCTCTGTCCTGCCTCATCACTGTCATAAGTCAGGAGCACTTCCTTGGTGTACCTGCTCATCAGACTGGCATGTCCGGAAGTCAGCGCCGTGCCCAGGGATGCCACCGCATTGGTAAATCCTGCCTGATGCATGGAGATCACATCCATATACCCTTCGCAGATGATCAGGTACGGCTTCCTGGAGGTACGCGCCGCATTGAGCCCGTACAGGTTTCTGCTTTTATCAAAAATCTTCGTCTCCGGAGAATTCAGGTACTTGGGCTTTGCATCTCCCATAACCCTACCTCCGAATCCGATGACCCGGTTATTGACATCCATAATGGGGAACATGACACGGTTCCAGAACTTGTCCTGCATTCCCCGCCTTTCATCTATATTAAAAAGTCCGGATTCTTTTAACAGGGAATCCGAATAGCCCTTTTCCTTCAGATACCGGTACAGTCCTCCGGAAAACTTGGGCGAATAGCCCAGACCAAACTTTCTCATGGTCTCTTCCGACAATTCTCTGCCGGTCAGATATTCCATTGCCTGCTGTCCGCTCTCCTGCCTGAGCTGATAGTAATAAAAAGCCGCGGCTTTTTTCTGTACTTCCAAAAGCCGTGACCGAAGATCCGCAGCCTGACGGGCTTCTTTGGAATACTCTGCCTCCGGCAGCTTTACCCCTGCCCGGTCTGCCAGATGTTTCACTGCTTCCACAAAGGTGAAATTCTCATACTCCATCAGAAAGGTGAACACATTGCCTCCGGCGCCGCAACCAAAGCAGTAATACATCTGCTTTCCCGGGCTTACGGAAAAGGACGGGGATTTCTCATTGTGGAAGGGGCACAGCCCAAAGTAGGAGCTGCCTTTTCTCTGGAGCTTTACATAGCCTGAGATCACATCCACAATGTCATTTCTCGACCGGACTTCCTCTATAATTTCATCCGAATAATACATGCTGCATCCTCTTTTCTCCTGTCATCTGACACTCCAGCCCTTGGGAATAAAAAGATTCCTGAAGGTTTCCAGGGCATACTGGTCTGTCATGCCTGATATGTAATCGCACACCACCCGCTCCTTGGGTTCCTCTTCGTGGAGCAGTCTGCGATATTCCTCTGACATCTTCTCCGGATACCTGCTGTAATAGAGATAAAGCTCCTCTACTACATGCTCCGCCTTTTCCTCTTCCTGTTTGGCGGCAGGATTCAGGTACACATCCTGGAACATCAGCGCCCGCAGATCCTTCATCCCTTTTTCGATCTCCGGGGACATGACGATCTTATCCTTTCCCATGCTGTTCTCCACCAGGTCATGGACAAAGGTATTCAGCCGTTCCCTTGTGGTGTATCCTAACAGGATGCGCAGCGTAATGGGGATATCGTCTTCGGAGAGAAGTCCTGCCCTGCAGGCGTCGTCCATATCATGATGGATATAGGAGATCTTATCACAGTAGCGCACGATCTGCCCTTCCAGGGTAGCCGGGGAACCGCTGGTCCGGTGGTTTAAGATCCCGTCCCTGGTCTCCCAGGTCAGGTTCAGTCCCTGTCCGTTTTTCTCCAGCCGTTCTACCACCCGGACGCTCTGCTTATAATGGGCAAAGCCCAGGGGACAGATCCGGTCCAGGGCGCGTTCTCCCGCATGTCCGAAAGGGGTATGTCCCAGGTCGTGTCCCAGGGCTATGGCTTCCACCAGGTCATCGTTTAAGGACAGTGCCTTGGCAACGGTCCTGGCTGTCTGGGATACTTCCAGCGTATGAGTCAGCCGGTTTCTGTAATGGTCTCCCTGGGGCGAAAGAAACACCTGGGTCTTATCCTTCATCCGGCGAAAAGACTTGCTGTGCAGGATCCTGTCCCGGTCTCTCTGATACACGGTCCGGATATCGCACTCCATTTCCTGCCTGTCCCTTCCCCTGGACATGGCGCTGAGAGAAGCGTATGGACTTAAAAGCTCCTGCTCCCTTTTTTCCATCTGTTCTCTGATATTCATATCCCGTCACCTCCCTGGTACATGGTCTCAATTATAATATTACCGAATTTTCGTTCATTTCCTTTTTTTTATGCAAAAAAGTTTCTTTTCTATTCTTTATAAGCTTCCCGCAAAAATCGGATCTCTTGGGCATATCCCGGCAGCTCATTGGGTGTTTCCAGATAAAAGGGAAGTCCCCGAAGCGCCGGATGATTGATGATGCGCACCATTGCCTCGGCGCCGATCTTACCTTCTCCGATCCGGGCGTGACGATCCTTGTGGCTGCCCAGTCCGTACATGCTGTCGTTTAAGTGCACTGCCTTCAGCCTGGAAAGCCCGATGACCCGGTCAAATTCTGTCAGAACACCGTCTAAATCCTGAACAATGTCGTATCCGCCGTCATACACATGGCAGGTATCCAGACACACGCCCATCTTTTCTGTAAGGCTGACCCGGTCCAGGATCTCCCGCAGCTCTTCAAAGCTTCTGCCCACTTCGCTGCCTTTTCCTGCCATGGTCTCCAGCAGCACAGTGGTGGTCTGCCCGGGCGTCAGAAGCTCATTGAGCATATCCGAAATCAGAGCAATGCCCGTTTCCGCTCCCTGGCTCACATGGCTTCCGGGGTGAAAATTATAGCAATTTCCGGGAGTATGCTCCATCCGCTCCAGATCATCCTTCATGGTATTGCGGGCAAACTCCCGCACCTTTTCCTCTGCGGAGCAGGCGTTTAAAGTATAGGGCGCATGGGCAAGGATCCTGCGGATCCCCAGGCTTTCTGCCCGCACTTTAAATTTTTCCACATCCTCCGGCTGGATCTCCTTTGCTCTGCCGCCTCTGGGGTTTCTGGTAAAAAACTGAAAGGTATTTGCGTGAATTTTCTCTGCGTCTTTCGCCATTGCCTCATAGCCTTTGGCACACGAAAGATGGCATCCGATCTCTAACATAGGCTTCCTCCCCGCAGTTTCATGGTACCAATAGCATCTGCCCGGCACCTGACTGCTTTCTATATTGTATCTGCATTCTTATTTGTTTTGCTGTGTTCTTTTCTTATGGTTTACAGCTGCCGCAGGGCTCATATCCTTCTGCCTGCAGCTCTGCTCCGGTCCCTGTGTAGGTTTCTTTATTCTCTTCTTTCATTTTTTCTGCCGAAGGGCAGGAAGGCTTATGATATTTATGGGTATTGGTATTAAGGATATAGGTCTGTTCCTGCTCCTCAGAAAGGTCCACTGCCCATTCACCTTCCCAATAGCTGTCGCCTGTGGTATAGTTAATCTCTACGCCCGGCTGGATATTATATACATAAACATTAAAGGAAATTCCTTCTCCCTGGTCTTCCACGGACTCTGCTTCCATCTGTACGCCGGACGCCACCAGATCATCCCCTTCGTACACCGGCGTCACCCGGTAAAGCACATGGTTGCCGGTCTCTTCCACATAATCTGCCACCTGGTTTTCAAAGGGCAGCATTCCTTCGGTATTCATATAGCGGGTGCCTGTGATCAGGTTTTTTTCATTGGCGTTTTCTCCGGTCAGCTGGTAGCCGATCAGGTGGCAGCGGTTGTAAAGATAGCCGCCGTCGATCTGATCGTATTTCTTATTCAGCCAGCCGGATGGTTTCACCTGGGAGATACTTTCCCGTTCCTGGGTGGGCATCAGGTCCTGTCCGATGTTTGCCTCTGCCGTGCCGCATCGGTCAAGTTCATCTAACTCACTGTAGGATTCATAAGACGTGGTATCCTCCAGCTGTTC
>DWVZ01000130.1 GCA_019119975.1 Candidatus Blautia merdavium
ATAGTCTCCTTTTGACGCCTCTATCCACAATTCCTTCAGGTTATCCCCCGTATCCATCACATAGGTAAAGGTGTGATTCCCATTAGGATACGGCGCCTTTTCTGAGGATAATTTATTCTTAATCCCATTGACCGATATCACTGCAGCCCCTTTATTCTGGCTCTCCACCTGAAACTGCAGGATCAGAACCTTGCCAGAAAGAGGTTCTTCCAGAGAAATCCCAAAGCTCTCCTTCTTTCCGTGAAGGCTCAGAAGCTTCTCAACCCCGTCCCCTGCGAAAAAGGTCTCCGGATCTTCCTGCCAAAACCCAGGCGAATAGAGCTTTTCTGTATCCCCTGTCCCTCGGACCACCCCGCGGCTGCACAGCGCCAGCAGGGTTTCCGGAAATTCCAGCTTTTCAAAGCTTTCCAGAGACATCAGATCGTAAGCACCATAGCAGACCGGACGCACCCGGGGATTTTCTGACAGCACGTACTCTCCCCAGCGCTCCATTGGAGTATAGCCTTCCGGCACCTGCCCTTCCTTGGTGATCACATACCGGATTCCCATAAAGCAGGCAAAGCAGGGGTTCTCACCTGCCGCAAGGGCAACCCGGTTATTGTAAGAGATGGGATTTTTCATGGTATCATAGAAAAACGTCCCATATCCGGAATTGCTGACAGAGGAATACATGGACGTCCTGGAAGGCATATCCTGACGCGCCAGATTGCTGTTTACAAATCCGTCTGCCAGGACTTCCATGCGATAGTTCCTGTCAAAGGCAATGCTTTCCCTGCCCAGCTGACCGTACCAGTCCTGCCTGCTGTCCTCCTGCTCCAGATAGCTGACCGTACTGATGGAAATCCCCAGATCACGAAGCTGCGCCTCCCAGAATTCTGCTCCGTTTACTGCCAAAGCAAACATCCCGGGAAAGCACAGACAGAGCAGGCAGCTGTATCTTTTCAGAGCGGCATTTTTCCCTGCCGCGCCTTTCTGGACCAGGATCCAGATCCCCAGCAGCGCCGTATCCAGAAGCATCAGCGGATTCCACTCCGATACCAACGCCGCGCCCAGACAAAGGAGCAGAAGCATTGGTCTGTGCTTCAGCTCTCCTTTGTACAGCTTCCATAAAGTCTCCGCACATAAAAGCGCAAGCAGGGGTACAAACGGAATCAGGATCTTCTCTCTGGCATACAAAAAGCCATTAAGCACCAGAGAGACTGCCGGAACCCCTGTCCCCAGCAAAAGCGCTCCGGATAAAAAGCGGCTGCCTTTCTGCCAGAAAGCTGCCAGCAGGCAGTATAAACTCAGAGCCGTCATACCGCAGCTGTAAGGAGAATACAAAAGTCCCGCAAAACCGGGATCCGCAGCTGTGAGCGCTTCCTCCGCAAATTTCCCCGCATCTTTGCCTGTACTTAAAATGTCCAGCCCCACAGGAAGGAGCAGGATCATCGCCATTCCTACTGCCAGTACCACCCCGGCTACGATTCCTGCCGCTGCCCGCAGTTTTTCTTTTTTATCCTTCCCACCGCGCAGGCTGCCCTCACCGCCGCACAGGTTGCCCTCCCCACTGCGCAGGAAGAGATGGATCGTATAAATTCCTGCTGCACACAGACAAGCCGGAAGGTAATAAAAGCTATGTACGGCAATCAAAAATACAGCTGCTGCCAGCAGTGCCGGGCTCTTTTTCTCAAAAACCCTGCCGATCCCCCACAGCGCCAGAATGAGAAACGGCATATAGTTTACAAACATGATCTGGTTGTGCGCCTGATAAAAGGCGGAAGAGGACACCAGAAGCGCTGCCCCTGCAAAGGAAAACCAGATCGGAATCCTGCATGTTTTCAGCCAGAAGAAGCACAGAACGCCGCTGGCGTAAATCCCCAGCAGAGCATAGCCAGCCACCAGATCTTTCATCTCCACAGACGGAAACAGGCATCCCAGCAGCACATCCGGTCTCAGCAAACCATAATAAGCAAAGTCGTACCCGCTGCTGCCTCCTCCCAGAGGCAGATACTGCGGGATCAGTCTCCCACTCTCCAGCATCGCCTGCCGCAACGTCTCTGCCGCTGCCGTATGCTGGCTGTACCAGTCTCCCACCGTTCCGAAGTATCTGCCTGTCCCCACCGGAAGCAGCTGCTGTACGGAAATCAGCGCCAGCAGAACAAGCACTTCCAGCCCATTTCCCCCGCTTTCAGCACGGAACCTTCTTCTCATAGCTTTCTCCTCCCCTCTGCCCGTGTCTGCAAAAAATAATCCGCTTACTGGCAGCGAAATTCAGAACCACTACGGCTATGCCAATCAGAATTTTCGCCCACCATACCGGGAATCTGAGGAAATCTGCCAGAAAGACCATCATTCCCACCTCGAAGATTCCTGAAAAGATCCTTGCGCCTGCAAACGCTGCCGCCTCCCGTAAAAGCGCTTCCCAGGAATCGTTTTCACTCTGAAATACCAGAACCCGGTTCACCACATAGGCAAACAGAACTGCCAGTCCCCATGCCCAGACAGAAGCACTTCCCACAGAAAGTTTTCCCACCTCCGCAAACACCCAGAATCCCGCAAAGTTCACAGCAGTAGTAAGCCCTCCGCAGACCAGGTATAAAATCATTTTCCGGTTCTTTTTATAAAATTTCCGCTTATCAAATTTCTCCGTCATAGTTCCCTCGCAATCCCATTGCCTCCAGGGTAATGGAATCTTTCCTTTCTCCCGGTTCTGACCGGGTATGTTCTCTTCTCTGATTTGTTCTGAAATGGCGGTAAGGTATGTTCCCAGCTGCCCTCTTCGTTTCTGCAATTACTATAAAACAGGAACCTTAAATTAAGACCTGGATTTTCTTAAAATTCTCTTACGATTTCCTAAACCATATCTCCGCTTTCTCTGCCGCCTGACAAAACGCAGAACTGCCCCGCTTATCAGCTTCCCTCCTGGTTTTCTGTCAGCCTTTCATTCTGATTTTCTGTCAGTCTTCCATTCCGGTTTTCTGATAAGCGGGGCAGTCTTATATGCCCATTCTTTATGAAATTGTCTCCCTGGGAAACTCCAGCCTTGCCTTAAACTGGTCGCAGTCAATGTCAATATCGAATTTTCCTCCCAGAGCTGCCGCATAGGAACTTACAATAGCAAGCCCGAGACCGTTGCCCTCGGTACTGCGGGATTTATCTCCCCGGGCAAAACGCTCTATAATATCTTCCTTCTCAAAATCCATATAATAGCCCGCTGTGTTGGTAATTTCCATACACAGAGATGATCTGGGCTGGAAGTCTCCGTCTTCCCTGATATACGTTTTCACAAATACCCGGGTCCCGTCCGCAGAGTACTTCAGGGCATTCTCCAGCAGATTCTGGCAGATACGGTAAAAATACAGATTATCTGAGACCAGCTCCGTATTTTCCTCTGTAAGCTGCAGCACGAACTGCAGCCTGCTGGCTTTGACCTTATCCTCCAGATCGGCGAAGATCTGTTCCACCAGCCGGTTCACCTCAAACCTTTCCATATGCAGCTCGATATTTCCGCTGCTGGCTTTTGCCAGGGAAAACAGGCTTTCAATCATCTCTTTTAATTTTTCTGCTTTATCTGTGATGACTTCCGCGTAATCCTGCGCCACAGGGCTTAACTCTTCTTTTTTCAAAAGCTCCAGATAACCCACCATAGAGGTCAGGGGCGTCTTCAAGTCATGGGATACGTTGGTGATCAGGTCCACCCGCAGCTGATCGCTCCTGGATACTTTTTCCAGGCTGCTTTTCTCTATTTCCAGCGCCTTTTTCAGACTTTCTCTATTGATCTGCGCCATGCGCTCCATCAGCTGCTCCAGCTTCTGTTCCATAAAACGGACCAGGGCGGTCTGACAGAAGATAAACTGTATCATTACGGTAATGACTGCCAGATAGCCGGCTGCATAATTATAATACCAGCCTCTGCCCCAGGGATTTCCAATCACATAGTTAAGAAACCAGGCCGCGAGAACCAGCGCCGCGGCTCCTGTCCTGCGGAATCTCTTCTCCAGTTTCCTGGCATTCTCCTTCCACTGGGTGTAAAAGTTCTCATCCTGCGGAATCCAGTTTCTGTATTTTCTCTCCAGCAGAACGCCCAAAAGCAAATAAAATCCGGGTCCCAGGAGCAGATTGCTCAGAACTCCGAAGAACAGCGCTTCTTCGGTGGGATGGTAGGTCCGGTAGGCGATCAATATGTATAAACAGAAGAGCCCTGCTGCCAAAAGCAGCCCTCCCAGGATCCACCGCCATTCTTTTTTTATAAATGCCCCGGCTGTTTTAATTGTATTTTTCCATTTTATATCCAATGCCCCACACCACCTTTACATATCTTGGTTTCTTTGCGTCAATCTCGATTTTTTCCCGGATATGGCGGATATGTACCATAACCGTATTTTCCACGCCATAGACACTGGTTTCTTCCCAGACGTTTTCGTAGATCTGCTCCGCAGAAAAAACCTGTCCCGGATATTCCATGAGCAGCTCTAGGATCTTATACTCTGTGGCAGTCAGATGCACTTCCTCCCCTTCCACGATGACCAGGCGCTGTTTCCGGTCCAGCACCAGACCTCCGTTTACGATCTGATCCTCATCCTCTTTGGGTTTTCCCCCGCCCCAGGCATGATATCTGCGCAGGTGCGCCTTTACCCTGGCGATCAGCTCTGCCGGATTGTAGGGCTTCTCGATATAATCATCCGCTCCCAGAACCAGTCCGGAGACCTTATCGCTTTCCTCTGTCTTGGCAGATAGGATGATCACCGGAATCTTGGACTTTTCCCTGAGCTTCATAAGGGCAGACAATCCGTTGAGCCTTGGCATCATCACATCCAGCAGGATCAGGTCGATCTCCTGCTTCTCCATCGCCGCTAACGCTTCCATGCCGTCATAGGCTTTGACTGTCTCGTAGCCTTCGTATTTTAATAATTCGCTGATGGAATAGACAATTTCCTTATTATCGTCTACAACCAAAATCCTTTCCATTTTCAATCCCTCGCATTGTATGTGTCTTTGCCTGCGATCTGCTGCTGTGTTGGTGTGCTGGTATGCTGCTTCGGTTTTTGCTGCCGAAACTTCTGCAGGTTCAGGTATCATCATAGTAACTGGCGGTTAAGAAAAACTCAATAGAATTCTTAAATATTTCTTATGATTTGGAACTTTGCAGGCTGTTTTCTGTCTGCTGCACTATACTTTATAAAACTTTAACATAAATTTTGTTGTACAGACCGCTGATCCGTGCTATCATTTTTGCAGATAAACAAAGTAAAATCGGCTGTTTTATAAAATCGATTCCTGCGGTTTATCTGCCGCATATCTTATTTTTAATATATCTCCTGCGAAATGCAGTTCAAAACTACTTTTCCAAAGTATTATCTTGATATTTTCATTGCACTTATCCACAATACAAACCTATTTTCTAATTATAAAGAATGAATTTTACATTTATATCTGGGCAGCTTTTGTTTATCCGTGTATAATGATTTTATAGAAACAGCTTCTTTTTGCCCGAAAGGAGACTGTTTGGAAAGAAACGACTGTAAACTTGCTGCAAAGCCTTCAGGACAGCTGGAAGACGCTATTCTGAAAACAGGTGCCCAATTTTTTGGTGAAGAACTCCTTCAATGGCTGGGGATCCGGGAACGTGCCATAGGTATCGCTCCTACCGAACTCATACATCTGGAAACCAGAAAGATGTATCAGGACTTCAATTTTGTCATGGAAAATGGCTGGTGGTATCACTTTGAATTTGAGAGTGACCGTATTACCAAAGAAGACCTGTGCAGATTTCGGGAATATGAAGCCGCTACCAGCCGGACTTATGGAGTACAAGTTCTTACCATTGTAATCTGTACCGCCAGGGTCCATAAAGTACTTAGCCAAATCACCATGGGAATCAACACCTACAAAGTAAAGGTAATACGCTTAAAGAAAAAAGACGGGGACAAACGTCTGCAAAAAATACACAAGAAAAAGCACTTGAACAGAGAAGATTTCATCACTGTACTATTGAGCCCTCTTATGGGCGGAAAAAGCAGCGTCAGAGACCGAATATTAAACGGGCTTCAGATTCTCAAAAAAGAAGAACACCTGCTTACAAAAGAGGAAGTCGGAAAAATGGAGGCTATGCTATATGCACTGGCAAACAAACTATTAAACTTAGAAGATCTTGACAGGGTAAAGGAGGCGGTAAAAATGACTCGATTAGGAGAAATGCTTCGAGCAGATTTTATGGAAGAGGGAATGAAAGAACAGGCGGAACGCTATAATCGCCTGATTCTTCAATTAGATAAGGACGGCAAAACTTCCCTGATCGTGAAAGCAGCTGCGGATCCCGAATTGCTGGAACAGCTTTTTCGGGAATATAATATTTGAAATCTTTTCCTCTATCCTTAAAAAGGGATATACTGAACCAAATCCCACACAGCATATCCCTTTTATTTCTCCATACTCTTCTTTCATTTTGTATACCATATTCTATCCGCAAATAAATCCCCAAAATGCCCCTGTACGCATATCGATTCCAGTCATACCAGAAAATATTTTTCTCTTTTGCTCTTTCTCCACCGCCGTGCTACAATAAAACCATGAAAAACGAAAGGGTGTATCTATATGAAACTTCCCGGCTACTATACTTCCGGTCAATTTGCCAAGATGGCTAAGATTTCTGTACGCACAGTCCGCTTTTACGACAAACAGAATATCCTCAAGCCCTCTTTTGTCTCTGCCTCCGGCATCCGCTATTACACAGACCAGGATTTTGTGCGCCTCCAGCAGATCCTTCTTCTGAAATACCTGGGATTCTCCTTAGACGAAATCCGCAGCATGACCGTAGACAATTCCGATCCCCGCTTTCTCCTGGATTCCCTTCAGCTGCAGCAGAAGCTGGTGCGGGACCGGATCGCCCAGCTGCAGCTGGTGGAGAAAGCCATTGAGGATACTGCCGAAGAAATCCGCTCTCATCACAACATCGACTGGGAACATATGCTGAATCTGATCCATCTTACCAATATGAAGCAGACCATGAAGATCCAGTACCAGAACGCAGGCAACATCTCTGCCAGAATCCGGCTCCACAGCCTCTTCTCTGCCAACAAACAGGGCTGGTTCCCCTGGCTGTATGAGCAATACCAGATCCATAACGGCATGGAGATCCTGGAACTGGGCTGCGGGGACGGCGCTCTGTGGTATGAAAATCTGTCTCTGCTGCCATCGGATCTCTCCATTACGCTTTCCGATATTTCCGATGGTATGCTCAGCGATGCCAAAAGGAAAATCGGCTCCGATGATCCCCGCTTTTCCTTTCAGCGGTTCGACTGCCAGGACATCCCCTTTGACAGCAATATCTTTGACCTGGTCATTGCCAACCACGTACTCTTTTATCCGGAAGACCTGTCCAGGACCTTTTCCGAAATCCTCCGCGTGCTGAAACCCGGCGGAAAACTGGTGTGCAGCGCCTATAGTTCCCGCCACATGCAGGAAATCAGCCGGCTGGTCCAGGAGTTCGACGGAAGGATCGTCCTTTCCGCAGACGGACTGTATGAGATTTTCGGCATGGAGAACGGGAAAGCACTTTTAGATCCATGGTTCGAAGGGGTCACCTGGCATTTATACCAGGATCACCTTCTCATAACCTCGCCGGATCCCCTGATCCAGTACATCCAGTCCTGTCACGGCAACCAGAACCAGTACATACTGGAAAAGCACAAGGATTTCCTGTCCTTCGTCTCCCATAAAACTCAAAAAGGGTTTTACGTAACCAAGGAAGCCGGTTATTTCTCCTGCCAAAAGCCGGAGGATCCTGCATAGACCCAGTTTTTTCTAAAAAAAGCATGAAGTATTTGTTACACCCTTGTCGGAAATATAAATTGTACATAAACTTTTTATTTTTCTCTTGACGGTGACGTAACGTCATCTTGTATAATAAGAATACGGTGCATGACGAAGATGCGGTTACTTAAGAGAATAAGCAATCTATCAAAAGGAGAAGATTATGAAAGGTATTATTTTAGCAGGCGGCTCAGGAACACGTCTTTACCCCCTTACCAGGGTAACGTCCAAACAGCTGCTGCCCATTTATGACAAACCCATGATTTATTATCCTTTATCTGTATTAATGAATGCAGGTATCCGGGATATCCTGATCATTTCCACACCTCAGGATACTCCTCGCTTCAAAGAACTTTTAGGAGACGGAAAGCAGTACGGCATCTCTTTGTCTTACGCAGTACAGCCAAGTCCCGACGGACTGGCACAGGCATTTATCATCGGCGCGGATTTCATTGGCGATGACTGTGTTGCCATGGTACTGGGAGACAATATTTTTGCAGGACACGGACTGAAGAAGAGACTGAAAGCTGCTGTAGAAAACGCAGAGCAGGGAAGAGGGGCAACCGTATTTGGTTATTATGTAGATGACCCTGAGCGTTTCGGCATTGTAGAGTTCAATCAGGATGGAAAGGCAGTCTCCATTGAGGAGAAACCGCAGCATCCCAAGAGCAATTACTGCGTCACAGGTCTGTATTTCTACGACAATCATGTAGTAGAATACGCAAAAAATCTTGCACCAAGCGCCAGAGGCGAACTGGAGATCACGGATTTAAACCGGATCTACCTGGAGAAGAACAGTCTGAATGTAGAGCTTCTGGGTCAGGGCTTTACCTGGCTGGATACCGGCACTCACGAAAGCCTCGTGGAAGCCACCAACTTTGTTAAAACCGTAGAGAGCCACCAGCACAGGAAGATCGCCTGCCTGGAGGAAATCGCATACTTAAACGGCTGGATCACCAAAGAAGATGTCTTAGACATCTACGAAGTCTTAAAAAAGAATCAGTACGGACAGTACCTGAAGGATGTTCTGGACGGCAAATATCTGGACAGCCTTCACTGAAGCATTTGTCCGCCTTACAAAAATTTTGCACCGGAGGTTCATGTTCCCATTAACCTCTGAATACAATGATGTTAAGAACAGGAGAAAAAGATTATGACAATTATCGTGACCGGCGGCGCCGGATTTATTGGCAGCAACTTTATATTCCACATGCTGGAGAAATACCCGGATTACAGGATCGTGTGCCTGGACTGCTTAACTTACGCAGGAAATCTTTCCACACTGGCACCGGTTATGGACAATCCCAACTTCCGGTTTGTAAAAGAAAGCATCACAGACCGGGAAGCTGTATACAAATTATTTGAAGAAGAACACCCGGACATGGTAGTAAACTTCGCAGCGGAAAGCCATGTAGACCGTTCCATCGAGAATCCGGAGGTTTTCCTGGATACCAACATCAAAGGCACTGCAGTTCTTATGGACGCATGCCGCAAATACGGCATCCAGCGTTACCATCAGGTATCTACCGATGAAGTTTACGGCGATCTTCCTTTAGACCGTCCGGACTTATTCTTCACAGAAGAAACACCGATCCATACCAGCAGCCCCTACAGCTCCTCCAAAGCAGGCGCTGACCTTCTGGTACTGGCTTACCACCGTACTTACGGACTGCCTGTGACCATCAGCCGCTGCTCCAACAATTACGGACCTTACCATTTCCCGGAAAAGCTGATTCCTTTAATGATCGCAAACGCATTAAACGACAAGCCGCTTCCGGTTTACGGAAAAGGGGAAAATGTCCGTGACTGGCTGTATGTGGAGGATCACTGCAAAGCCATCGACCTGATCATCCACAAGGGACGCGTGGGAGAAGTTTACAACATCGGCGGACACAATGAAATGAAAAACATTGATATCGTCAAGATCATCTGCAAAGAACTGGGCAAACCAGAAAGCCTGATCACCTATGTGACAGACCGAAAAGGTCATGACATGCGCTATGCCATTGATCCTACCAAGATCCACAACGAACTTGGCTGGCTGCCTGAGACCAAATTTGAAGACGGTATCAAAAAGACGATCCAGTGGTATCTGAACCATAAAGAATGGTGGGAAACCATTATTTCAGGTGAATACCAGAACTATTACGAAAAAATGTATTCCAACAGATAACAGACAGGAGGATGAGTATATGAAGGTTTTAGTTACAGGCGCTTCCGGACAATTAGGGCACGATGTGATGAATGAATTAGCAAAACGTGGTTATGACGGAATCGGGACAGGCAGCAAAGAGACCTACAGCGGGATCTCTGACGGCAGTGCAGTTGTAACTATGCCCTATGTACAGATGGACCTTACAGATGCCGAGTCTGTAAAAGAAACCATTAGAAAAATTTCTCCTGATGCTGTGATACACTGCGCAGCATGGACTGCCGTAGATCTGGCAGAGGACGAAGACCAGCAGGAAGCCGTCTATGCAGTCAATGCCGACGGTACAAGAGCCATAGCAGAAGCCTGCAAAGAGCTGGGCTGTAAAATGCTCTACACCAGTACCGATTATGTGTTCAGCGGTCAGGGCACTGACCCCTGGCAGGCAGACTGCAGAGAGTTTTCTCCATTAAATGTCTATGGAAAAAGCAAGCTTCTGGGAGAACTGGCTGTGTCTGAGCTTCTGGAACGGTACTTTATCGTGCGCATTGCCTGGGTCTTCGGAACAAACGGCAAAAACTTTGTCCGGACCATGCTGAATGTAGGGAAAAAACACAAACAGATAAAAGTAGTACAGGATCAGATCGGTACTCCTACCTATACGCAGGATTTATCCGTTCTGCTGGTGGATATGATAGAGACTGACAAATACGGCTGTTATCATGCTACCAATGAAGGCGGCTATATCAGCTGGTATGATTTTACAAAGGAAATCTTCCGCCAGGCTGTGAATATGGGTCATACACAATACCAGGATGTGGAGGTTCTGCCTGTGACAACCGCAGAATACGGAGCATCCAAGGCTGCCCGGCCATTCAACAGCCGACTTGATAAGAGCAAGCTTGCCGAAAACGGTTTTCATCCGCTTCCAGCCTGGCAGAATGCATTAGAACGCTATTTACAGGAAATAGAAATTTAGGGGAGTTGATTTAATGGGACAGATTAAAGTAGAAAAATGCCCAATCGAGGGATTATATGTCATCGAACCTGCAGTTCATGGAGATGACAGAGGCTATTTTTCAGAAACTTATAATCAGAGAGATATGGAGGAAGCCGGACTGAATATGAAATTCGTTCAGGATAACCAGTCCGGGTCCACTAAAGGTGTGCTGCGGGGACTTCATTTCCAGAAGCATTACCCTCAGGGAAAACTGGTAAGAGTCATCCGGGGCGCTGTCTTCGACGTAGCTGTGGATCTGAGAGCAGACAGCAAGACTTACGGACAGTGGTACGGCGTGGAACTCTCTGAAAAAAATAAAAAGCAGTTTTACATTTCCGAAGGATTTGCCCATGGTTTTCTGGTACTGACCGATACCGCGGAGTTCTGCTATAAATGCACGGATTTCTACCATCCCGGCGATGAAGGCGGACTTGCGTGGAACGATCCGGAAATCGGTATCCAGTGGCCTCATCTGAAGGGCGAATATACCGGTTCCGCGTCACCGGACAGCTACTGCATGGACGACGGCACGCCACTGAACATGAGTGAAAAAGATAAAAACTGGAGCGGTCTGAAAGATACCTTTAAATTTGAATAATACACCAGAAACGACTTTGATCTTTATTAAAAAGCAAAAACAAGACAGGCACAGAGATTCCATTTCTATATAGAAAAGGCTGAACTCTATGCCTGTTTTGTTTTCTCTTATATACGGTTACTTGATTTCTATAATTTTCCCTACTGTTTCATCATATCTGCAATATTTTCCATTTTCAGAGATGAACGGAGAATAATTTTTTGTTTTTATGTTCTTAATATATACCACTTTTGTCTCTATCATATAAACCAGGGAAAACTTTTCATTAAGACTGGAAATCCATTTATATACTTTTCTGTTTTTATCGGAAAGAACAAGTTCATACCCTTCTTCACAGGGTCTCAGTGAAAAATAGGTCTTTTCATTCCACCGCGCAGTATCAAAAACCTGTCCATAAATATAGGTAGAAAAATGCTCTTTAACAAACTTTTTAAACTCATCCATCGTATAAATCTTGTTAGAAACTTCGTCAGTAATCTTATCGCCTCTTTCAATACGGATCTTCAAAACTTTTAGAATCTCCACAGCATCATTGATAAAACTTAATTTGCTGTATTCCATTGTCTCCAAAAGAAATGAAATCAGATCTTTGGATAAGATATCCTTGTTTTTTGCCTGCTCGAATAATTTGTTGTCCATAATTTTACCCTCTCTTTTGTTGAAATCAATCTTATTGTGTAATGTATCTGCTGCCTGAAAGTAAATCATACAAGTAAGTATACTGTCATCACGGTATACACAGATACCACAGTTATATAATATCACATCAGAAATTTTTTTGAATACATTTATATGAATCATTTTCTGTTTTTTAATGTTTTACAAACTTTCAGCAGATTGAGATTTACTCCTTTCCCTGTCTATACCCATGTCCATGTCTTTCGTCATCTTCGCTGTGTTCCTGCCCGCCATGTCCATGCTTTTGCTGCGCAGAATCCTTCCCACGGTAAGAAGTGCTCTCACCTGCTTCCTCTTTCCCTGCCAAAGAAGCAATCCGGTCACGGATCTCTTTCATAGTCATCCCGCTGACCTCCTCGGCAGTAATGTCCGGATCATACTCTTTCAGCTCCAGATAGGCTCTGTACTTCCCGCAGGATAAGCCGGCTTCATGGGCAGAAGTGATTTCCTCATGAGAAACCCCATAGCAATGGGTATTTTTATGCCCCCGGGCGCAGGCTCTTACCTGGGAAAGGATGGTCTCTGTTTTCTCTTCATCAGCGCCTGCCACAGCAATGGACAGCACCTGGTCTTCCGAAAGATAAGCAGCAATCCTTTCATCAGAAAGAATTTCCTCTACTGCCCTGGTATAACTCATATACTCTAAATCCAGCGACGCTGCCAGCTCCTTTCCGTCTTCATTAAACCCTTCCACCGAAACCACCCGGTCAAAGGGATTGATGCCCAGCTCCAGAGAGGGATTGATATCAATACTGATGATGGAGGTGGGCGTAAAGTACAAACGATAACCTCCCAAGCACAGAAAGACTGCCGCAAGGCACGCCAGCACAGGAACCAGCCGTCTGCTCTGGGGAAATCTTTTTTTCCTGTCCCGCCTCCTTTTTTCAGCGAGAAATTCCAGGGTGTTTTCTTTCAGCTCTTCTTCTGCATGGATCTGGTCAAATGTCTCCTTCAGCTTATCCCTCATCTTCCTCACCTCCCAGTCTGTCCCACAGCATTTCTCTGGCACGTTTCATCAGAGAATAGACCGTGTTTACATTCTTTCCCAGTATCCTGCCGATCTCGGGCGCTGTGTATCCTTCATAATAGTGCAGGTAAATTACCTCTCTATATTTCACCGGCAGAGAAAGGACTGCCTCCAGGACTTCTCTGTGTTCTTCCGAAGGCGCGGCAGGCTGCTCCAGGATTTCCTCTATGGAAACTGTACGGCTGCGAAAAAAGCTTTTCAGCAGATCTTTGCAGGCGTTGATGGTAACGCGAATAAGCCAGGCACGTTCATGTTCCTGACTTTCAAAAGCAGCGGTGCTGAGGGCATATTTCAGGAATACTGTCTGAAATATGTCCTCTGTATCCGCATAATTTTTCAAATGTATCATGCAGAGCCGGCGAACAGTATCGGCATACTGTTCCACGGCTCTCTTTACCTCCTCTTCACTCCGCATAGCCCCGCCTCATTTTTCCATCCGGTTCTTTTATCTGCGGCAGCCTCTGCCATTTCCATGGTGTCCTCCCTGCCCGCAGGTTCCTGCTGCTGCCCGTTCCTCGTAATGATCACAGACACCGCTGCCGTCTACATCTACATAGTTTCCATTGTGGATACAGGTTCCATTTCCGGTATATACACTGTTTACGCAATCTTCCTTGTTATTATAACATGCCCCGACAGTATAGTCACATACTCTGTCTCTGCCGCAGTTCCCGTAATGGCACCCCTCTCCCCTGACAGCGGCAGATATCCCGGTTGCTCCTATCGAAAGCACCACTGCTGCTGTTAAAACACCTGCAAATAATTTCTTCATAAAGCTGTCCCTCCATTCTCTTTTCTGCTGCCCTGCCGCTTTGCTGTGTCCGCCCAAAAGCATCCCTACAATCTCTGGCAAGCAGGGGGAATTTCCTTGTTCATCTATAATACGATCGCAGCGGAAAAATCCTTGCATAATTTCTTCTTTTTTATTTGAAAAATTTCTTGCACTTTCTGTTCACGGTACCAAAATGCCGACGAACACGGTTCAGGCGCAAAAAAGAGATGTCCTCCCGCCTGCCTTTCCCGGCTGGCATACGGATTCCATCTCTTCTTTTTTCTTTTGCCTCAGGCTGCGCTCCCATTGCTGCTGCCGCATACCTGATAAAATTCTTTCAGTTTTTTCTTGGCTTCCGGACTTAAATTTGTAGGAACCTGAATCTGCACTTCTGCATACTGATCACCATGGACAGCAGGGTTTTTCATAGAAACAATTCCTTTACCTTTCAGCCGTATTTTTGTTCCCGACTGCGTTCCTGCCTTGATCCTGCAAAGTACCGTTCCATAAAGGGTCTGGATCGAAACTTCTCCGCCAAGAACTGCCGTAATAAACGGTACAGAAGCCACGGTGTATACATCCATGCCCTTTCTCTCATATCCCGGCTTCTCGCTTACCTTTACTTTTAAGAACAGATCTCCCGGTTCTCCGCCTCCTGCTCCCGGAGATCCTTTTCCTTTCAGTCGGATACTCTGTCCAGTTTCGATGCCTGCGGGGATGTTGACTTCCAGGGACTGTATCTTTTTCTCCTCCCCGCTCCTGATGCGGATCGTTTTCCTGCATCCAAAGGCTGCCTCATCAAAGCTGACAGAAACTTCTGCATGAACATCTCTGCCTTTTTGCCGGTAATTCTGCCTGAATCCTCCGCTGAAATCGTTTCCGTCAAATCCGTTTCCTCCAAATCCGCTCCCATGGAATCCTCCTTTGCCGAATCCGCCAAAATCCGATCCATGGAAAGCGTTTCCAAACAGATCTTCAAAAATATCATCCATATTTCCTCCCTGGAAATGGTACTCTCTGTACCCGCCTCCAGGACCCCCATAGGAATGATACGAACCTTCCTGCTCCTGTCCCGCGCCTGCGTCAAAAGCCGCGTGTCCGAACTGATCGTACAGTTTTCTCTTTTTCTCATCACTGAGCACGCCGTATGCCTCTGTGATTTCTTTAAACTTTTCTGCTGCACCGGCATTGCCGGAATTGGTATCCGGATGATATTTTTTCGCAAGTTTCCGGTATGCCTTTTTTATGGTATCCGCATCTGCAGTCCTGCTGACTCCCAGGATTTCATAATAATCTCTTTTCGCTTCCAATATCATCACCTTCTTTCCTTAATCCGAAGTTCTGTCCGGTACACCTGGAAAAGGAGGCTGGAACCCTCCGACCTCCTTTTCTTTTGTATCCTTATTATTCAATAGTTATGAACTTCTTTTCTTCCACAACGGGTTTCTTCTCGACTTTTGGTACAAACAGTTTCAAAATTCCGTGTTTGAATTCTCCTTTGATGTCCTTTTCTGTTACATCTTCTCCTACATAGAAGGCTCTCTCGCAGGCTCCGGTATAGCGCTCACGGCGCAGATATCTTCCGTTCTTCTTATCTTCTTTGTCCTTATGAACCTCTTTGCGGGCAGATATGGTAAGGCAGCCGTCCTTCAGGGAAGCCTTTACTTCCTCTTTGGTAAATCCGGGCAGGTCGATCTCAAACTCATAGCCATTGTCTGTCTCCTTTATATCCGTCTTCATCACATGTCCGCTGTGATGTCCATACAGCTTTCTGTCTATCTGCTTCCTGTCTCTGTCATGATAAAACGGGAAGTCCCTCATAAAATCATCAAACAAATCCTCTCCAAAAATACTGGGCATCATCATAAGTCATTTCTCCTTTCCCATGATACAAAAATTTATGAACGGCAGTCGGCAGTGTTCCGAACACAGCGCGGATTTTTGCCGCTCTGGCTCAAGCCGATATGCTTCTGTATACTGTCATTTAGAACCTTCTAAAAGAAACCCTTTGTTTTGTTGTTTCTTTTTTGTTCTAGCTGTAATATAACACTTATTATTAGCACTGTCAATAGGTGAGTGCTAATTTTTTTAAATTTTTTTGGACCGCTAAAATGAAAAAGTAAATGCAAGTTTACTGCCCTTTCTTAATTTATTTATATTAAGGGTCGCATTTACCTCTGCAATTATAGTATGATATCAGTACTTGCAGGTCTGGACTAGATTGGAGGTTTTATGACTGCATTATCTAACTGTAACGGAAAACATCTGACGCTTTCTGACCGTATTGCCATTGAAACAGGGATTGAAAATGGAGATAGTTTTACAACCTTTGGGGACCGTTTTCTGCGTTTCCAAGCATTCTCCCTTGTTCCTCTATCGTCATGGCTGTACATTCTTTTTTCGTTTCCCTATTCTCTTTTTACAGTCCTTTGCTGGGTTATTCCTGATAATGTCCGATTCTACCGCCAATTCTAAAGCCGGATAGATCATGTCATGGTACAACTTAATGGAGAAATAATGGGAGAAGTAAACGACAGTCCGGGATGGGCTCCTTAAAATTAAGGAATCCGCTTGCACCCTGCTGTCAGATGTGGTATATTGAGAATAGAAAAGGAACAACCGCCCACAAGGTGGGTTGACCTCATGAATTGGATAATAGAATTACCACCCTTTTCACTCGCCAAAGTTTTCAGGGGTGGTTTTTCTATGCTTTAAAACATTATCGACAGAACATAAAAACGAATGTCAGCAATGCCAAAATGAACATTCCAAAAGCCATAAGGTCTTTGAAATCGAAAGGTTTTCTGTCCATATTCTACCATGTCGCCGCTATTTCTTCAATCTCGAATCCGTAACTTCATGCAGCTTTATCAGGACATTCAGCACTTTTAAAGCCTTTCTTCTATATCTCTGATTAAGTTAATGACATTGCGAAAATTGGCGGGTAAGCCGCCCCGGAAGTTTCCTGTTGACATTTTTCTTTCTTTATGTTACTTTTTTATAAAAGTTAATTAGCACTCATCGATCAAGGCTGCTGATAAGGAGGGATTTATATGATTATCAGACCTGTCTACAATATACTGCTTTTACCCGATGTTTCCTATTATTTTAAGAAAGAATTTTTCAAAGACTGGTGCGAAGGACCTCTTGAAAATGAAACAGACATTCTGTTCGTTATGTTAAAAGAAGAGAAAGAAAACCTTCCGCTTTCTCCGGACGATTTTTATCCCATAGGCATTTCTGCCAAAATCGAAGGCAGCGGAGACGGCGATAATGTATCCGTGCGGACCATAGAACGTGTAGATATCTCCGATCTGGAGGTCCAGGACGGTCATCTGACTGCAGATGCTGCCATTCGTCCGGAAGTACAGGATATTACGGCAGAGGAAGAGAAAGAAATCTTCAGCCAGCTGCGGACCTCTCTTCTCAAATTTGTCCAGGGATATCAGTGGGGTCTGTGGGCGCGAAGCTTCATCCTTCAGAGAAAAAACATTCACGACCTCGTCTGCGCGCTCTCTGATTATCTGAATCTGAGCGGCGAGGAAAAATACGCCATACTGGCTGCAGACTCCCGCAAAGACCGCTGTCTGCTTATCTTACAGGCAGTGAATGAATTCATGGAGATTGCCAAAGTATCCGAAGAAGCCAAAACAGCGCAAAAAGACGACCAGGAACAGCTTTACCGGGAAGCCGCTCTGAAAAAGCAGATCGACTATCTTCAGAAAGAACTGGATGATATGCATCCGGAAAATGTATCCGACGTACGGAAATTTGAGAAAAAGATCGCCCGTTCCGGCATGAACAAAGAAGCCAAAAAAGAAGCGGAAAAGGTGCTGAACCGCATGCGCCAGGAAGGAAAGGACAGCCACGAATACGGCATGCTCTATGATTATCTGGATTTTCTCACCAGCCTTTCCTGGAAAACACCCAGGGTCTCTTCCATTGATCTGAAAAAAGCAGAGGAAATCCTGGACGAAGACCATTATGGACTGAAAAAAGTCAAAGAGCGTATTATCCAGCAGCTTGCTGTCATTGCTTTGAATAAGAAGCAGTATGGTTCCATCCTCCTTTTCGTAGGAGCACCCGGCACCGGCAAGACCAGCATCGGTCAGAGCATTGCCCGGGCTTTAGGAAGGGAATATGTCCGCATCAGTCTCGGCGGCATCCGGGACGAGGCAGAGATCCGCGGTCACAGAAGGACCTATATCGGCGCCATGCCCGGCAGGATCATGGAAGGCATGAAACGCAGCGGCGCGTCCAATCCGGTCATGGTGCTGGATGAAGTGGACAAACTGGCAAAAGATTACGGCGGCGA